>CACBYC010000007.1 GCA_902543405.1 uncultured Pelagibacteraceae bacterium
ATTTAATATCATACATTTTTTCAAATAATGCAAATGAGAGTCAATATTTAAAAAATATATTTAAAGATAAAAAAATTATTTGTTTTGATGTGGGGGCAAATTTAGGAGGATATTCATCCTTTATAAATAAAAATCTTAATGTAAAAGAGTTACACATTTTTGAACCATCTAAAGAATGCACAATTTATTTAAAAAAAAATTATAATGAAAAAAAATTTAAGATTGAAGAGTCGGCTGTGACTATAAGAGATGGTAAAAGAGATTTTTATGAAAACGAAATTTTGTCACAATCTAGTTTACACCGGTATAAAAACAAATTTAATAAAAACTATAATATTAAGAAAAAATACGAGGTTAATTGTATTAGTTTAGACAATTATTGCAGCAAATTATCTGCAAATTTTAATATCGATATACTCAAAATCGATGCAGAAGGAGAAGATTTAAATGTTCTTAAAGGAAGTAAATCATTACTCTCAAAAAAAAAAATTAAAATAATTAAAATTGAGCTTTTAAATAAAATAAATCCTAAAAATAAAAAAAATAACTTATTCGAAATAATTAATTATTTAAATTCTCAGAATTATTATATTAGCTCGATTGTAAAAACCAAATATCAAGACACAAAATTATTAATGATGGATGCTTACTTTGAGCCACTATAATTTATGCATATATTACTAATTACTTCATTTGGAATTTTACTTGTGTAATATTTATAAAAACCATAATCAAGATTATTACAATAACTACGTAAATTTGTTTCTTTTAATAAATTAATACTTTTTGAAATTTGGTTAAAAGTAAAAATAAAAATAAATGCTACAAAAATAATGGATTTAATTTTATTTACTACAAAACTTAAATTTAAACTAAGCGCAAGTAACAAAAACATTTCAGAATTAAGGTAATATGTATCCTGCTCATACCTAAATAATAAAATTGATTGTATAATTAAAAACCCTAACAATAAAATGATTAAAGAAATAAATTTTGTTAAATTATATTTTTTAATATTAAGCAAAAATAATAAAATATTAGACCAAAATAACACAGAATGAAATGAATATGATAAAATATATTTTTCAATGACTACATAAAAATTATTAGTAATTGTTTTAAAGTAAATTGAAAGATTGTTAAATTCGTTAGCTCCTTTAATATCCTCTGATCCTGCGAACATATTCAATTGACCTATAAAATTTGTAAATGAGATAGACCATACAGCAATCGGTGCTGAAAAAAAATAAATAAGAAAATATTTATAAATAAAATAAGTTAATCCTATAACGATATTGTAAGTTAATAAATTTGTATAAATTTTATTTTGAAAAAAATAAATATAGAAAAATAAAATTAAATTTAGTCCAAAATAAACTGTTGTTAAGAAAACAAAGTCCAAATCCCTAGACAAAAAGAATGTATTATTAATTACTGTTTTTAACAAAATAAACAAAAAGACCACAATATACAAAGAAAAAAGTGCGTATTTATAAAATGAAATATTTAAATATTTGTATTTAAAATATTCAATATAATTTTTTTTTATTAAAAAAATTGAGGAAAAAAAAAGAAATGGTATTAAAAAAAAAACAATTTTTTTTTGCATCATTGCTGAGAAAATAAATATGCAAACCAAACAAAAATTTTTTATACCTTTGTTATTTAATGGTTCATAAAATTTTATTAGAAAATAAAAAGAAAATAAAATAAAAAAAATTGATATTAAGCCGCTTTCTATTCTATTAGAAGCTGAAGTAAAACCAATAGTAAAAATAAATAAAATAGAAATTAGGAAAGAAATCAATTTGTCTTTGGAATATTTCTCTGCAATTTTATAGAATAAAAGAATTATTCCCAAAGATATAATTTGAATTACTAATCTAGATATAAAAAATAACTTACTTAGTGAAATATCTATATTTTCAGAATTTAAAAAACCTTTTAAATCATTAAAATCTATAAATCCAAAAAAATTAAATATTTTATAAAAAGTTGAAAAAATAATATACGTGAAAAGTGATGGATGATCTAAATGATGTATTTGAAAACCTTCGCTATATAACAATGAATTGTAAACGAAAACTATATCATCCCTATGATATGTGGAAAAATGTTTTATATTTTCTTCTGTTCCTAGCAGCTGTGGATTAAGAAATAGAATTACAAAAAAAAAAATAATATATAAAATAATAATGTGATATACTTGGGTGCTAGATATTAAATTTGAAAAAAAATTTTTATTCATACTTAACACTATTCAACTGTAACAGATTTTGCCAAATTTCTAGGCTTATCTATATCGTAACCTTTTTCCAAAGCTGAATAAAAAGCTAATTTCTGCAAGGGTATAGTGATTAAAAAAGGAATTAATTCGTTATTAAGTTGATCTACTTCGATAATTTCCCAAATGTTTTCTGATGTAATTTCATCCTTGCTCTTAGTAGTAATCAATAAAACCTTTGCTCCTCTTGCAATGACCTCCTGCATATTAGACATCGTTTTTTTATAATGATCGTCTCTTGGAGCTATGACAACTACAGGCATACCCTCTTCTATCAAAGCTAATGGTCCATGTTTCATTTCACCTGCCGGATAACCCTCAGCGTGGACATAGGCTAATTCTTTAAGTTTCAAAGCTCCCTCTAATGCAATAGGGAATGAATATCCTCTTCCCAAAAACATACAACCTTTGGCATGAGCAAAAACTTTACCAATATTCAAAATTTTGTGATCTAGTTTTAATGTTTTTTTGGCTGAATTAGACAATAAAAGTAAATTTTTAATTTTAGACTGATACTCATGCTTATTAATAAATTTTTGATCAAAGGAAATTTTTATAGACAATATATATAATACTAACATTTGACCAAGAAATGCTTTCGTTGATGCAACACCAATTTCTTGACCGCAATAAATAGGCAAAACTAAATCAGCCTCTCTTGCTATAGAACTTTCAACCACATTTACGACTGCACATGTTTTCATTTTATTTTTTTTACATAATTCCAAGGCTGCATAAGTGTCAGCAGTTTCACCAGATTGCGAAACAAAAACATACAGACAATCATTTTTGAATCTAACTTTTCGGTATCTAAATTCTGAAGCTATATCAATACTTACGTCAAGACTTGTATTTTGCTCAATCCAATACTTTGCAACTAAACAAGAATGATAGGCCGTTCCACAACCAATCAGCACAATTGATTTAAATAAATTCATCTTCCATGGAAAATTATATAAATTTATCTGATTATTATGTTTATCGATATACTCATTTATACAATCATTTAAAGTTGATGGCTGTTCATCTATTTCTTTTTCCATAAAATATTTATAATCACCTTTTTCATAATAAGTATCTTCTTTCGAAAGATTCAAAACTTTCTTGTTTATTTTTACTCCATGTGCCTCAAAAAATTCTATTTGATCTTTTTTGATAATACAAAATTCTCCATCGTCTAAATAAGAGATTTTGTTTGTCATAGATTTCAGTGCATATGAGTCAGATCCTAAATAATTTTCATTTGGACCATATCCAACAGCTAATGGCGATCCTCTTCTAGCGCCAATTATTAAGTCATTTCTATCCTTAAAAATTATTCCTAATGCAAAACTTCCATGGAGTTTTTTTAGAACTTTAATAATTGTACTTTTCAAAGAATTTTTTTTTAGATAGTCTGTAACAAGATGAGCTATTACCTCGGTGTCAGTCTGCGATTTAAAAATATATCCTTTTTTTTCTAAAAGTTTTTTTAAAATTGTTGAATTTTCTATAATTCCATTATGCACAACAGAAACTTGATCTGAAGAGTGGGGATGAGCATTGATTTTACTAGGCTTGCCATGAGTTGCCCATCTAACATGGCCAATGCCAATATCTCCTTTAAGATTTAATTTTAATATATCTTTTTCTAAGAAATCAACTCTTCCTTCTCGCTTTACCTCATTAATATTACCTTCAACTATAGTTGCAATCCCAGCAGAATCATATCCTCTATATTCAAGTTTTCTTAAAGAATTAACTATTCTACTAGAAACTTCTTTGGTACTGACTATTCCAACGATACCACACATCTATTTTTTTCTTTTATAATTTTTTTTTTCTATTTGCTCAGTTCTTGTAAGAACTAAAGAATTTTTTGTAACTTTTTTTGTAATAACGGATCCAGCACCAACTATACTTTTTTTTTCAAGTTTAATTGGAGCTACTAGTGAAGAATTAGATCCTACAAAAACACCATCATCAATTATTGTTTTACTTTTTTTAATACCATCGTAGTTACATGTTATCGTTCCTGCTCCAATATTAACTTTCTTTCCAATATCAGTATCACCAACATATGATAAATGATTAATTTTTGAATTTTTACCAATAATACTTTTTTTTACTTCTACAAAATTTCCAACTTTTGATCCTGACTTAAGCACTGTCCCAGGTCTTAATCTAGCATATGGTCCAACATTGACATCATTATCAACTTTTACACCTTCTAAATGTGAGAAAGATAAAATTCTTACATTGTTTCCTACTGATACATTTTCTCTAATTACCACATAAGGTTCTATGGTCACATTTTTTCCAATTTTAGTATCTTTAGAAAAGAAAACTGTTTCTGGGTCTATCATTTTTACACCCTTTTTAAGAAATTTATTTCTTAACTTTAATTGAATATTTATTACTTTTTTTTGATTCATTTGATATTTTTATATATTTGGGTATTAGTTTTATTAATTCACAATTTATTTCTTAATAATACTTTTAAATGACACAAAAACTTACCATTCTTTTTGATCTCGATGGAACTTTAATCGATACTGCACCTGATTTAATGAATGCTCATAATCATGTGATGAAAAAATTTGGCTATGAAACAAGGTCAACTGATGAAATAAGAAATTTAGTTGGAAAAGGTGCTGAGTCGATGATTGGTAGATCAATGTGGAATCAAGCAAAAAAAGAATTAAAAAAAATTGATGATGAAGAAATTAAATCACAAATGGTTAAAGAATTTATAGATTTTTATAGTAAAAATATTGCTAATGAAAGCAAGCTAATCAATGGCGTAAATGAATTCTTAGTTTGGTGCAAACAAAATAATATTTCAATGGCTGTATGTACTAATAAAACAGAACATTTAGCAGTTGATCTTCTTAAGAAAATAAAAATTTATGATTATTTTGAATATGTTGCGGGCTATAATACTTTTGAGTACTGCAAACCAGATCCAAGACATTTAACTAGTGTAGTAGAAATCTTACAGGGAGACGTTAAAAAAACAATTATGGTTGGTGATAGTGAAACAGACGCTGAATCTGCTAAGGCTGCGGATATACCCTTTATTTTAGTTGAAGGTGGTTATACTGATAAAGACCCTGATAAAATTTATCACAATTATCTTGTTAAAGATTTTATTAATTTGGAAAAATTAGTGTTGGCGTATATTAATTAAAAAAGGAAATATTTTGATATTACATAAAGTAAAAGTTTATCCATCAAAAATTGCTCTACCAAAGAAAAAGCAATTAGCTTGGAAAATTGCAGAAATAGCATCTGATAATGCTAAATTAAATAATGATGCAATTGAAATGTCGATTAACAGAATTATTGATAATGCATCTGTTGCAATAGCTTCATTAAATAGAAATTCAGTTATGTCGGCACGTGAAATGGCCAAAAGTCATTTGAGAAATAGTGGATCAACTTTATTTGGTTTTAGTTCAAAAATAAAATTTGATGCTGAGTGGGCTGCGTGGGCAAATGGGACTGCTGTTAGAGAATTAGATTTTCATGATACTTTTTTAGCAGCTGATTATAGCCATCCAGGTGATAACATTCCTCCTTTAATAGCTGTTGGTGAAAAGCTTAAAAAAAGTGGAGTAGACCTTCTAAGAGGAATTATTACAGCTTATGAAGTTCAAGTTAATTTGGTTAAAGGAATTTGTCTACATAAACATAAAATAGATCACATCGCACATTTAGGACCAAGTGTTGCTGCTGGAATTGGTTCAATGCTAAGATTAAATACTGAAACCATTTATCAAGCAGTTCAACAAGCGCTCCATGTTACTATTTCAACACGTCAATCTAGAAAAGGGGAAATATCAAGTTGGAAAGCATACGCACCAGCTCATGCAGGTAAATTAGCGATAGAGGCTGTTGATAGAGCAATGAGAGGCGAAGGTGCACCTAGCCCAATTTACGAGGGAGAAGACAGTTTTATTGCAAGAATACTAGATGGAAAGAGTGCAAACTATAATGTTCCATTGCCAAAAAAGAATGAGCCTAAAAAAGCAATTCTAGAGACATATACAAAAGAATATTCAGCAGAATATCAGGCGCAAGCTCTTATAGATATTGGTAAAAAATTAAATAAGAGAATTCAAGATTTAAAAAGCATAAAAAAAATTGATATTTACACTAGCCATCACACACATTTTGTAATTGGAACAGGAGCAAATGATCCCCAAAAAATGAGTCCAAATGCCTCAAGAGAAACATTGGATCACTCAATTATGTATATATTTGCTGTTGCTTTAGAAGATGCAGATTGGCATCATATTAAATCTTATACAAAAGCAAGAGCAAATAAAAAAAGTACTATTAAATTATGGAAATCCATAACTACTCATGAAGATAAAAAATGGACAAAAAAATATCATCATCCTGATCCAAAAAAGAAGTCATTCGGTGCAAGAATTGTTGTAACTTTAAATAATGGTAAAAAGATATCTGAAGAATTAGAAAGAGCCGATGCACATCCCTATGGCGCAAGACCTTTTACTAGAAAAAACTATATTAAAAAATTTAGAACGTTAACTGAAAATATTATTTCCAAAAAAGAAAGTGATAGATTTTTGAAATCTGTTCAAAATTTAAAAAAATTAAAAAAAGGTAATCTTGATAAATTAAATATTGAAGTAGGTAAAAAATATTTAAAAAATAATAATAAAAAAGGTATATTTTAAATGCATTTTGTTGAAAAAGATTTGATACAAAAAAGGATAGATTTAGATACTAAGTTAAAATCTAATAAAATTCTTAGAGTTCCTGGAGCTTATAATCCTTTAACAGCTAAGTTAATTGAAGAAATTGGCTACGATGCAGTTTATGTATCAGGTGGTGTTATGGCAAATGATTTAGGGTTTCCTGATATTGGCTTAACTACTTTACAGGATGTTAGTACAAGATCTTACTTAATATCACGTGTTACAAATCTTCCAACAATTGTTGACATTGATACTGGATTTAAATCATGTAAGGAAACTGTTGAAACATTCGAAGAATTTGGCGTTGCAGCAGTTCATTTAGAAGATCAAATTGAACAAAAAAGATGTGGTCATTTAGACAACAAAGAACTGATAACTAAAGAAAAAATGGTATCTAAAATTAAAGAGTGTGTGAATGCTAGAAAAGATAAAAATTTCAAAATTATAGCTAGATCAGATGCAAAAAACGTAGAAGGAATAGATAGCATGATCGATAGATGTAAAGCATATGTTGATGCTGGTGCTGAGGTAATATTTCCAGAAGCTTTAAAAGATGAAAAAGAGTTTGAATTAGTTAGAAAATCCATTGATTGCTATCTTTTGGCTAATATGACGGAGTTTGGAAAATCTAAATTACTTAATTATAAACAGCTAGAGGATTTGGGATACAATATTGTTATCTATCCAGTTTCTACTCAAAGATTAGCAATGAAAAATGTAGAGGATGGTTTGCGTGCCATTTTTGCTGATGGACATCAAAACAATATTATTGATAAAATGCAAACGCGGAAAAGGTTGTATGATTTAGTAGAATACGAAAAATATAATGATTTAGATGAAAAGATTTATAATTTTAATACAGATGGACATGAATAATGAGTGACGAAATCAAAAAAGGTTTGCTAGGTATAGTTGTTGACGAAACAGAAGTTTCCAAAGTAATGCCTGAGATTAATTCTTTAACTTACAGAGGATATGCTGCTCAAGATTTATGTTCGAAATGTAAATTTGAAGAAGTTGCTTATCTTATACTTAATGGGGAACTACCAACCAAAAAACAGTTAAAAAAATTTGAAAAAGAAGAGAGAAAAGAAAGGAAGTTATCTAAAACTTTAATAGATGATATAAAAAAATTTCCAAAAAAAGCTCACCCTATGGATGTTGCAAGAACAGCTGTTAGTATTATGGGTCTTGAAGATAAAGACACTAAGGACAACTCTCCTAAGGCCAATATGAGAAAAGTTATGAGAATTTTTGCAAAAATGCCAGTTGCACTAGCTGCATTTTATAGAGCAAGAAAAGGAAAAAAAATTATACCACCAAAAAGCAAACTTTCATTTTCTGAAAATTTTTTTAATATGTGTTTTGGAAAAGTCCCAAACAAAGAGATTGTAAAAGCATTTGATGTATCTCTTATTCTATATGCAGAACATAGTTTTAATGTTTCTACATTTACTGCTAGAACAATCACAAGCAGTTTGTCAGATATTCATGGTGCAATAACTGGCGCAATAGCTAGTTTGAAAGGACCTCTTCATGGAGGTGCTAACGAAGAAGTAATGCATATGATGAATAAAATTAAAAAACCTGAGAACGCACTTAAATGGATAAATAAAGCTTTAGATAATAAAGATGTAGTTATGGGTTTTGGTCACAGAGTTTACAAAAGTGGAGACTCTAGAGTTCCAACCATGAGGGAATATTTTGGCAAAGTTGCTAAAATTAAAAAAGACAACAAATTTGAAAAAATTTACGATATTGTAGAAAAGGTAATGATAGACAGAAAAAATATTCATCCAAATGTGGACTACCCTACTGGACCAACTTACCATTTAATGGGTTTTGATACAGATTTTTTCACTCCGATTTTTGTTATTTCAAGAATTACTGGCTGGTCAGCTCATGTTATAGAACAACATGCTGCAAATAAGCTGATTAGACCACTAGCTAGCTATAAAGGTAGCAAGCATCGTAGGGTTCTTCAATTAAATCAAAGATAAACTTAAGAAAAAGCTTCTGTCCAAGATCCTCTTGTAGATGCTTTAGAATATTCTGTTGCTCTACCTTCAAAGAAGTTCATATGTTCCACTGCATTCAACATGGTATCAAGCCAAGTTAATGGATTTTTTTGAACATCATAAATAGGTTCTAAGCCCAACTGATCTAATCTTCTATTTGCAATAAACCTTATATATTCTTTAACCTCTTTTGCAGTTAAACCTTCCATAGGTCCCATTTCAAAAGCTAAATCAATAAAAGAATCTTCATGTTCAACAATAGTTCTGCATGCCTCATAAAGTTCTTTTTTAAGTTTTGGAGTCCATATTTCAGGGTTTTCTTTAATAAATTCTTTAAAGATTCTAATCATTGAATTACAGTGAAGTGTTTCATCTCTTACTGACCAAGTAACAATCTGGCCCATACCCTTCATCTTGTTATGTCTTGGGAAGTTAAGTAAGATTGCAAAACTAGCAAATAATTGTAGACCTTCTGTGAATGCACTAAATACAGCAACTGTTTTTGCAATATCTTTTTTTGAATTTACATTGAAGTTTTGCATGTAATCATATTTATCTTTCATCTCTTTGTACTTCATAAACGCTGAATACTCTGACTCTGGCATTCCAATTGTATCTAAAAGATGTGAATAAGCTGCAACATGAACAGTTTCCATTGAAGCAAATGCAGTCATCATCATTAAAACTTCTGTGGGTTTAAATACGGTTGTGTAATGTCTTAAGTAGCAGTTGTTAACCTCAACATCTGCTTGTGTAAAAAATCTGAAAATCTGAGTTAATAGGTTTTTCTCAGGTTGAGATAAATTCTTTTGCCAATCTCTGACATCATCACCCAACGGAACTTCCTCTGGTAACCAATGAATTCTCTGTTGGGTTAGCCATGCGTCGTAACACCATGGATATCTAAAAGGTTTGTAAACTGGGTTCTCAACTAATAGACCCATTTTTTTTGGTTGAATTATTTCTTTACTAATTTTTTCTGCTACTGACATGATAAACACTCCTCATAATCTTGTTGGTTATTGCTATCTTCTTTTGATTTATAAACATTAGCCGCAATGTCTGTTGAATTTGCATCATTAACATTTTCAGCACGTTGTATTGATTTAGACCTGCAGTAATAAAGACTCTTCAAACCTTTCTTCCAAGCTTGAAAGTGGATTTGATGTAAATCTTTTTTGTGTACATCTGCAGGTAAAAATAAATTAATAGATTGTGCTTGTGAAATATGCGGAGTTCTATCCGCACTTAAATCTACAAGCCATCTTTGATCTAATTCAAAAGCTGTTTTGAAAACATCTTTTTCTTCTTGAGTTAAAAAATCTAAATGTGAAACAGATCCTTGGTTTGTTGTGATGCTTGACCATACTTCATCTGTGTCTTTTCCGTGTTTTTCTAATAATTGTCTTAAATATTTATTTCGAACATTAAATGAACCAGACAATGTTTTGTGAGTAAAGCTATTAGCTGCAATTGGTTCAACGCCTGGAGATGTTCCACCACATATAATTGAGATAGAGGCTGTAGGTGCTATTGCAGTTTTATTTGAAAATCTTTCCATAACACCATAATCTGCTGCGTCAGGACAAGGTCCTCTTTCGTCTGCTAGATCTTTTGATGCTTTATCAACATGCTTTTGAATATGTTCAAACATTTTTTTATTCCAAACTTTGCTCATAACAGACTCGATTGGGATCATTTTCTTCTGATAGTATGAATGAAGACCCATAACGCCTAAACCGACACTTCTTTCTCTCATTGCCGAATAAGTAGCATCACTAAATTGCTCTGGTGCGTTTTCAATGAAATCTGTCATTACATTGTCTAAAAATCTCATCACATCACCTATGAAATTTTCATCATCTTTCCAATCATCATATTTTTCAACATTTAAAGATGATAAACAGCATACTGCAGTTCTATCTTTGCCATCTTTATCAATTCCAGTAGGAAGAGTTATTTCGCTGCACAGATTTGAAGTTTTAACGGTAAGGCCTGCTAATTTATGATGTTGAGGAATTTGTCTATTAACAGTATCGATGAATATAATATACGGCTCTCCTGTTTCAATTCTTGCTGTAAGTAATCTTATCCATAAATTTCTTGCAGATACAGTTGCTTGAACTGCTCCATCTTTTGGACTTTTAAGTCCCCATTGTTCATCTAGTTCAACGGCTCTCATGAACGCGTCTGAAACTAAAACACCGTGGTGTAAATTTAATGATTTTCTATTAGGATCTCCTCCAGTTGGTCTTCTCATCTCAATAAATTCTTCAATTTCTGGATGATCTATAGGAATATAACAAGCAGCAGAACCTCTTCTTAATGAACCTTGGCTAATCGCCATAGTCAAAGAGTCCATCACTTTAATAAATGGAATTATGCCTGAAGTTTTACCAACTCTTCCAATTTTCTCACCTATTGATCTAAGATTTCCCCAGTAGCTTCCGATACCTCCACCACGTGCTGCAAGCCAAACGTTCTCACTCCATAGATCAAGAATACCGTTAAGACTATCGCTAGCTTCATTTAGAAAACAAGATATTGGCAATCCTCTTGTAGTTCCTCCATTTGATAAAACTGGTGTTGCTGGCATGAACCAAAGATTACTAATGTAATTATATAATCTTTGAGCGTGCAAGTTGTCATCAGCATAATGACTTGCAACTCTAGCAAACAAATCTTGAAAAGATTCGTTAGCACCCAAATATCTATCTTTAAGAGTAGCTTTTCCAAAGTCAGTTAAATTATCATCTCTGCTTCTATCAATTTTAATTGTTATGCCTTTTGAATTTTGAAATAGCTCTGTTTCGCTATTGAGAGAAAATAAATCCAATCTTTTATCTTTAGGATTTTGATTCACATTTGGTGTATAATCAGAGACAGCTTTCCTAATAGCTTGTGATAAAATCTTGTTCATTTAGCTCCTTTTTTGTACTATACTTAATTAAGTAAAACAACTAGATGTTGTATGATAGTTTGGTAAATATACTATATGACCAACAAATCAATAGAACATTTATAGAACTTAAGAAAAAAATTATCAATAAAAAAATAAACAAAATATAAAAATATTAACATGAATAATTCAATAAAAATTGATCCTTTTGGCTTTAGAGAGTACGACGCGCGATGGTTATACCCTGATAATATCAATTTAGAAGGTGTGACAAATTTGGGAAAAGGTTTAGGAACACAGATTATTAATCATACAAATAAGAGTAATCCGAGAATCATAGTTGGTCATGATTACAGATCTTATAGTGAAGAAATAAAATCAGCTTTAAAAACAGGACTAATATCAACAGGTTGTTATGTTGAAGATGTGGGATTAGCGTTATCACCGATGGTTTATTTTGCACAATTCAATTTAGAAAGTGATGCTGTTGCAATGGTGACAGCAAGTCATAATGAAAATGGTTGGACAGGTGTAAAGATGGGAATAATGAAAGGACTAACCCATGCACCGGAAGAGATGAAAGAATTAAAAGATATAACCTTAAATAATAAATTTATTGAAGGTCAAGGAAATGAAAAAGAAATTATTGATTTTCAAAGTGTTTATAAAGATGATCTTATAAATAAAAATAAAATTAAGAAAAAAATTAAAGCTGTAGTTGCCTGTGGGAATGGAACAGCAGGAATATTTGCACCAGATATTTTAAGAGGAATAGGATGTGATGTAATAGAGCTAGATTGTAATTTGGACTATACTTTTCCAAAGTACAATCCTAATCCTGAAGATCTTGAAATGTTACATGCAATAAGTAAATCTGTAAAAGATAATAATGCTGATATTGGATTTGGATTTGATGGAGATGGTGATCGTGTAGGTGTAATAGATAACGATGGTAATGAAATTTTTTCAGATAAAATTGGATTATTGATTGCAAGGAACTTATCTTCAAGACACAAAGGATCTAAATTTGTTGTAGATGTTAAATCAACTGGGCTGTATTCAACAGATGAAATTTTGAAAAATAACTCGTGTGAAACATTGTATTGGAAAACTGGACATTCCCATATCAAGAGAAAAGTAAATAATGAAAGAGCACTTGCAGGTTTTGAAAAAAGTGGTCATTTCTTTTTTAACAAACCTTTAGGTTACGGATATGATGATGGTATAAATTCAGCTATTCAAGTTTGCCATTTACTAAATAATAATCATAAAAAAATGAGTGAGATCATAAGTGAATTGCCTAATACCTATCAATCACCTACCATGGCTCCTTTTTGTGAAGATAATGAAAAATATCAAGTTGTTGAAGAAATAATTAAACAAATTGAGGATTTAAAAACAAACAATGTTCAAATTGATAATCAAGAAATTGAGGACATACTTACAGTAAATGGTATCAGATTTTCTTTTAAAGACGGCTCTTGGGGTTTAATAAGGGCCTCATCTAATAAACCTTCGCTGGTAGTAGTTACCGAAAGTCCAACATCTGATGAAAGAAAGAAAAAAATTTTCGAATTTATTGACGATTTACTGCAAAAAACTGGTAAAATTGGTGAATATGATCAGAAAATTTAAAATTAGAAAAAATTTCTATATATTTTTCTTAAATTAAAATTGTTCTGAAGAATAACAACAAAAAAGATAATATGAAGAAAATGACCGGTGTGCCTCATCCGCTCTTGTTCAAACCCAGCGAAAAAGTGAATTACTAATATTAGCCAAAAAAATATAAAAGATATAGCGCATAGACCTTTGTGCAAATACCGTTCTTTTTTAGTAAACGTGTATAGGTTTCTTAATATCAAAAATAGAAAAAATAAATACATGATAAAATAATAAAATTGTATAGATCTGACTTTAATTTGGTTTGTTATTTTATTTTCTTTCAAATTCGAAAAAAAAACAAAATAATCATTCCAATTATTTGGCTCCCAACCAACATGATCAAAAGAATAGTGCCCGTGAGTAGAAATAAAGTTAAATTTAACTTTGCTTAAATAATATAATGGATCATTTTTGATTTGATTTATTCCAATTTTTGTACACATCTTTGCTATTTCAATAAATGCTACATGATTATATCCACTAAAACGCCCTGTTAGCGATGGGTGTTCAATATTTAAATTTGGATATTTTTTTTTAAAATTTTCCTCTTCTTTGGTTCTGTCTTTAATATTAAAATTACATTTATCAAAATTATCCCAATCTTGTAATACTTGAATAATTTGTAATCCAGTCCATGTAGAATTTGAAAATACATCAAATTTAATTTTATTCTTAATAGATGGCAGAATTGAAATAATAGCTGATATAATAAAGATCAAAAAACTTCTAAAAAAATTATCTTTATATTTTATAAATATAATTCCTAAAAATATAGTTAAAATAAATAATGGATGACTAAAAGCAGTCCATGTATAAACTAAAACTAGAGAAACTGCATAAATTCTAATTTCGTATCTTACAGACCGATTTCCAGTAAACTTTAAATAATAATATACTAATTGTGCAAATAAGAGAGTTGTTAAATGTGTATAATGTGAAATAGTTTCATAAAATAAATATCCAGGCGATAATATAAAAAAAATTAGAAATGTAATTGTTATTTTTAAATTATCTAATTTTAGTAATAAGCAAACCAAATAAAAATAATAAATAGAAAAAAAGGAAATTAAAATATTAAGACCATGTATACAATTAGATAGAACATTAAAGTCTTTTCCAAAAATTTTGACAAAAATACCGTAAATTAGGTTCCAAAATGGGGGTTGATAATGTAAGTTATATAAAGAACCTAACAAGTCCGACTCTAAAACATTAACACTAAGTATTTGCCAACGAACACCTAAGTCACCAGGTATAGTATAAATATTTAAAACCAAAATTGTAAAAATTTTAAAAAATAGGTAAAATACGAGTAAAAATAATAATTGATTATTTTTTTTTAACATTAACATTACATTACACTTTTAATTAATAATTTCTTTTACAATTAAAAAGTATTTCAATTTATAAAGAGAATCGGGTAATTTAACATTGAGGTGGTAGAGGGAGACTGAAACCACCTCGACTATTAAGTTTCTAAAAACCTAATCAAAAACAATGTTCCTATTATGTATAAAAAAACTCCAAACATTCTTTGTGTTTTTTTCTTATCTGAAGTGTGGACCATATTTGCTCCAATTCTTGCCATAAAAGACGTAATTGGAATGAAAATCAAAAATGCAGGGATGTTTACAAAACCTATGCTTAAAGGAAGATTTGCATTTAGTAAAAAACCAGATGTCAAAAAACCAATTGAGCCAATAGATGCTATTATAAATCCTATTGCAGCAGAACTTCCAATTGCTCTACTTATTGGATATCCAAAATATCTTAGAATTGGAACATTCATCATAGCTCCTGTAATACCCATAGGTGCAGATATAAAGCCAGAAATGAAACCAAACGTTGCTCTAGGCAGAAGTTTAAACTTTTTATTTTTTTTCAATTCCTGTTTTACCAGTAATAAATATCCACCAAAAAAATATACAACTACTGCAAAAAATAAAACTAAAGATTTTGTATTTAACAATGCTGCCATGTATGTACCAAGCAAAACTCCAAATATAACAAATAGACCATAAGTTTTTAAAATATTTGTATCTACAGCTTTATGTTTTTTATGAGTCATAACTGATACAAAAGCAGTAAAAATTGTAATAGAAAAGGCGGTTCCTACTGAAAGATGCATCAAATAAGATCTATCAATATCTGCTGTTTCAAAGATAAAAAAAAGTACAGGCACAGATATTAGACCGCCACCTATCCCAAAATAACCTGCAAAAAATCCAACTGGAAATGCAGTTACTACCATTAATAAAATCAAAAAATAATACTGATTAGAAAGAATAGTATTAATCAATTCGACCTGCCGAATGTAATTTAGGAGAAAGTCTAACTTTATCCATAATATGATCGATTTTTTTTACATCCGCATCTCTTACACACATATTTTCACTTAAATATCTTTTCCAGTGACTTGAACCTGTTTGTCCATGGAATAAACCAAGTGTATGTCTCATAACTTGATTTACTCTTGTACCCATTTGTACTTGAGCTTTAACATAATCAATTAACTTCTCAACAATTTCTTCCCGTTCTTTGATTTCATGATTATTGAATATTTCTTTTTCAATATCAGCTAAAAGGTAAGGAGAATGATAAACAGATCTTCCAATCATTGTGCCATCCACTTTATCTAAATGATCTTTCACTTCTTCCACAGAAGTGACGCCACCATTAATAATTATTTCAAGGTCTTTGAAGTCTTGTTTTAGTTTATATACATAATCATATTTCAAAGGAGGTATATTAAGGTTTTGCTTAGGTGTAAATTTACCCAACATGGCTTTTCTTGCATGTATTATAAAAGTTTTAACCCCCGTCTCCTTTAAAGTTTTTATAAAATTATAAAAATGTTCGTAGTCTTCTACATCATCATAACCAATTCTAGTCTTAACTGTGACTGGCAAAGATGTTGAATTAACCATTTCTGATAAACATTCTGCTACTAAACTTGGCTCTTTAATTAAACATGCGCCAAATCTATTTTTTTGAACTTTTTTACTTGGACATCCTAGGTTTAAATTAATTTCATCATAACCAAATTCCTCACCTATTTTTGCTGAATTTGCTAACAATTTTGGCGTAGAACCACCTAATTGAAGCGCAACTGGCTTTTCTCTGATATCAAAAGATAATAATTTTTCTTTATCTCCTCTTTCAATAGCTTCAGAAACAACCATTTCTGTATAAAGAAGAACATTTTTACTTATCAATCTTAAAAAGTATCTTTCGTGTCTATCAGTGCAGTCCATCATAGGTGCAACTGACACCAACCTATTAATCTCAGACATATTTTTTAACTTTATTTGAAATATTTATTTTCTTTTCGTTTACATATTCTTGATGATTTTTCTCTATTTTAGCTAATTCGTATCTATAGTTAGCCATTACACCAAAAGACCTTTTGAAACCAACTTCAGAAACATTTGCGTTTACTGCGATATCATCTATATCAGCTCCATTTTTCAAATGAAATCGGCAAACATCATTTATTGGAAAACCAAAATCATTTTTCTGTTTTGCTAAATAATTTACCGCTAACTTACTAATCAGTGCCTTGTTATCGGCAATTCTTTTGTCTCCTATTTTTAAATCAGAAGACTTTAAAAAATCTAAACTATTTTTGTTTGCCTCTCCTAGTATTTCAGCAGCCTGAGCACTTTTCATTTTTTTAAACCAATCAGCAAATCCTACCATTGGTGACAAAGTTCCAAAGTATTTAACATCTGGAAGCTCTTCTTGAAGCTCATAAACAACTCTTTTAATTAAAAAATTTCCTAAAGTTACCCTTGATAAGCCATCTTGGCAGTTACTTATTGAATAGAAAGTAGCTGTATCATAGTTTTGAATTTTTTCGTCTGAAGGTCTTGTTAACTCTTGTATCGATTGACTTAATCCTTTGGTCAAAGCTATTTCAACAAATATAATTGGCTCATCCTCTAAAGCAGGATGAAAATAAGCAAAAAACCTTCTATCTTTTCCAAGTCTTCTTTTTAATTCGTTCATATCTTTCATTGAATGAACTTTTTCGTATTTCAATAATTTTTCTAAAATATTTGCTTTTGTGTCCCATGTAATCTTTCTAAGTTTTAAAAAACCTGGGTTAAACCAATTTTTAAATATATCAATTAAATCATAGTCTAAGCTTTTTAACTCGGGTTTATCCTTCATTAATTTTAATAAATCTTCTCTTAAAGATACAATTTCAGAAGTTCCGTTAGGGGCCATGTTTAATCTAACAAATAGCTCTTTTCTAATACCAGAGGTTACCCTCGATAAATTTAAAATTGAATAGTCATCTTGCTTATCACTATATCTCTTGATAGCTTCATCAATTTTTGATGGGTCTGGTTTGTATTTTTTATTAACATCAATTAAAAATTTGTTTTTTTCTTCTTCAGATAAATTTTGATATCTAAATAATATATCTCTCGCGAGGGTGATTCCAAAAGCTGCGCCTTTTGTAGACAATAGGTCATCACAAAGATCTAATAGATCTCTTTTTTTTGTGATACTTTTAAGAGATTTTTTTTCTAAAATCTTTTGTCCAGCATCAGCTATAGTTTCAAATATTCTTTTTATATTTAACATGGTGTTTTTTATATATTAAAAACCTAAACTTTTGCCCATTATTTTATCAGGAAGCCAAGTAACAATTTCAGGAAAAATACACAAAATTAATATAGCTAAAGCCATAATTATCATAAAAGGTATAGATCCTTTTAATATTTCAGACAAACTAACGTCTGGTGTAATCCCCTTGATTATATAAAGGTTTAATCCAACAGGTGGAGTAATAAGGCCAATTTCCATATTTATCGTAAATACAATTGCAAACCAGTATGGATCAAAACCTAAAGTAGTTATAACTGGTAATAATATTGCTGAAGTCATCACAATAACAGCAACTGGAGGCAAAAAGAAACCGGCTATTAAAAGAAAAATATTAATTAATATAAAAACAACCCACTTATTTGAACTTAATTCTACCATGCTTTGGGCTAATGATTGTGTTACGTAAAGTTGAGATAGTGTAAATGCAAAAAGATAAGATGCTGCAATGATGAACATTATCATCACACTTTCTTTCATTGAAACTTTAACTATATTCCATATTTTTTTTTGGTTGATAAATTTTATAAACTACAGCTATCAATACAAAAACTAAAAATGCTCCGACACCTGATGCTTCTGAGGGTGTCGCAACACCACCGTACAACACATATAAAACACCAGCTATGATTGCTAAAAAAGGAAGAATTCTTGGTAGCACCTCAATTTTTTCTTTAAATGTAGGAGGCGTTCTATTTTTTAAAGCCTTTGCTGAGTCTTTATCAATAAAATAACTGTGTATAAGAGCCCATATTGCAAACATACCAGCCAACATAAATCCAGGTACTAATCCACATAAAAATAATCTTCCTATTGATGTTCCTGTTGCAATTCCATAAACAATTAAAACAATACTAGGTGGAATTAAAACTCCTAGAGTACCACCAGCTGCTATTGTCCCTGTTGCTATTTGATCTGAATACCCTCTTTTTCTCATTTCAGGTATTCCCATGGTTCCAATTGCTGCACAAGTTGCTGGACTTGATCCACTCAAGGCAGCGAAAACTGAACAAGCGCCAATATTAGATATCACTAGTCCACCTGGAACTCTCCATAGCCACCTATCTAATCCAGTATATAAATCTTTTCCTGCTGGAGAATTTGCTACTGCCATTCCCATTAAAATGAACATTGGTATTGAAAGCAGAACAAAAGAATTTAAGCCTGCATAAAAAGTTTCCGCAAATACATCTAACATTTGAAACCCTTCAAATGCTACTAAAAGTGCAATAGAGACAAAACTCAAACCAAACGCGATTGGTATTCCTGAAAATAAAACTATTAAAGTAAAAACTGCAACTATTACAGCTATTAATAAAGGATCCATTAATTATTACCTTCTTCGTCAAAAAGCTTAATAATTTCTGCAATATATTGAAGTATCATCAAAGCAGCTCCAATCATCATTGAAGAATAAGGTATCCATAAAGGTGGGTCCCAAACTGTTCCTGTCGAATAATTTTTGGTAAAAGCTTCTTCAACCATTAAAAATCCAAAATAAAATAAAATTAAAAAAAATAATAAACTTATTAATGATGTAAATATTTTAAGTCTCAGTATGTTTTTTTTAGACAAAAAATCATAAATCCATTCCATGCTAACATGAGCTTTTTCACTTAAAACATAAGCACTTCCAATGAAAGTTGAAGCAACCAAAAGCATTGTGACTAGCTCTGTTTGCCATGTGATTGCTCTTTGAAAAAAATATCTTTCAAAAACAAGCTCAACAATTACCAAAATAGATAAGATTAAGGCTAGAACAGCAAAGGCACCGCATGCCTTTGAGGATAAATTACAAAATTTTAAATATTTTTCTTTCATAAAAAAAACCCCTATTTAATTTTCAAATAGGGGTTCTTTATATATTTTTTTTATTTAACTGCCAAAGCCATTTCCATAAGCTTGTCGCCACCTGGAACTTTTTCAGCAAATGCTTTGTGTGAAGATTGTTTAGCAATCTCAACCCAAGCTGCATGGTCGTTTGCATCCATATATACTAACTTTACTCCTGCTGCTTTATAAGCGTCTTCAAATTTTTTATCTAAATTTTCGACTTGCGCAGTCATATATTTCTCAGCAACCTTACCTGCTTCCATCAAAGCGTTTTGTTGTTTTGAATTTAATTTATCAAAACTCATTTTTGACATCAAAATTGGCTCATACATAAACCATAATCCAAATTTTCCTGGAGGTGTTGCGCAGCTTACTTGTTCATAAATTTTGTAACTTACAAAACTTCCTGAGCTAGTATTTGCACCAGTTAAAACTCCTGTTTGCAACCCAGTGTAAATCTCAGATGAAGGCATGCTTTGAATACCCGCTCCAGCTGCTTCTAACATTTGGTTAAATGCTTTACCAGCCGCTCTCATTACCTGTCCTTTTGCATCTGATGGATTTTTTATGCATTTAGATTTTGATGCAAATCCACCACCAAGCCAAGCATCAGATAATACAACCACGCCAGCATCATTAATAATTCTCTTGATCTCTGTCATCATCGGACCTTTATTAAATCTTAAGGCATGATCGTGATTTTTAACTGTTCCTGGCATTAATGTTGCATCAAATTCAGGATGAAATTTAGATGCGTATGCTAGTGGAAACGCAGAAATATCTAACTGACCAGTAGTCATTGGTTTCCATTGCTCTTTTGGTTTATAAAGTGATTTTGCAGGATAAATTCTGATATCTAAATCAACACCTGCTTTTTTAACTTCATCTGCAATTATTTGAACCATTTCATGTCTTGGATCAAAAGAACCATCAGCTCTTGGAGTACCAGGCCACTGATGACTTGCTTTTAATGTAACAGCATAAGCTGATCCAATTAATGAGAAAGCTAAAAATAATGTTGTGAAATAAAAACTTATTTTTTTTAACATGTTTCCCCTCTTTAAATTAATTTAATAAACATATTAAATTGAACTTATTAGCAAGAGTCAATATAAGGAAATGTCA
Organism: uncultured Pelagibacteraceae bacterium; assembly: GCA_902543405.1. Taxonomy (GTDB): domain Bacteria; phylum Pseudomonadota; class Alphaproteobacteria; order Pelagibacterales; family Pelagibacteraceae; genus Pelagibacter. The sequence goes on from CACBYC010000007.1 coordinate 21,145, forward strand.
TATATTTAATTATGGATGGACCATTAAAAAATTTACTAGTTGTTGATTTAACAAGGGTTTTGGTAGGACCTTACTGTACCATGATACTATCAGATTTAGGTGCGAGAGTAATAAAAATTGAAGCGCCTGAGACAGGTGATGATTCTAGAAAATTTGGACCTTTTGTTAAGGATTATTCTGCATACTTTATGTCGTTAAATAGAGGCAAAGAAAGTATAGCTTTGAATTTGAAGAATGATGAGGACAAAAAAATTTTTGATAAAATTTTATCTAAAGCAGATATTTTAGTTGAAAATTTTAAACCTGGCACTTTAGAAAAGTGGGGTTTTGGTTGGAAAGATGTAAGTAAAAAGTACCCTAAATTAATTTATGCATCAGCATCTGGTTTTGGACAAACAGGACCTTTAAAAGAGCTCCCAGCATATGACATGGTTGTCCAAGGTATGGGAGGCTTGATGAGTGTAACTGGCCATCCAAATTCAGAACCAACAAGAGTTGGAACCTCTATTGGTGATATTACAGCAGGTCTGTTTACAGCAATTGGAATTAATGCAGCTTTATACGATAGACAAAAAACTGGCAAGGGTGCTTTTATAGATGTCTCAATGTTAGATTGCCAAATAGCAATTTTAGAAAATGCAATTGCAAGATATCTTTCCAAAAATGAAATTCCAGGACCAATGGGTTCAAGACATCCATCTATTGCTCCCTTTGAAGCTTTTAAAACAAAAGATAGTTATATAATTATTGCTGCAGGAAATGATAAACTTTTTACAAAACTATGTGACGTATTAAAAATTCCTGAGACTTCAAATGATGAGAGGTTTAATGCTAATTCATTGAGATGTGAAAATATGGATCAACTAAAAGAAATTTTTGAAAAACAATTAAGTTCAAAATCTACAAATGAATGGGTAAAAGAAATGGAAGCATTAAAAATTCCATGTGGACCAATTTTTAATATCAAGCAAGCTGTAGAAAATCCTCAAATTCAAGAAAGAAATATGATTGTAAAATCATACCACAAGATTATTGGTGAATTTAAATCTGCAGGAAACCCAATTAAAATATCTACATATAAAGATGAAAATACAAGAGGTGATATTCCTGATTTAGATGAGCACAGGGAAAAAATAATAAAGGAATTTAGCTGATTTATTCTTGGTTTTCTGTTTCGTCAGATAAAGTATCTTCTTGATCTTTCATTTCGTCTAAAGATACGTCAGCCTCTTCATCTTGTGCTTCTTCTATAGGATCAGAAGTAGGTTGTTCAATTGTATTTTGCAACTCAGACAAATCATCTTTTGAAACTTGAATTTTTTCTGGAATTTTTCTAGCTCTTTTAGATGGAAGGATTGGCACTCCACTTTTTGAAATTTCTCCTTTATAAAGATTTTCAAAATCGTCACCAATATCATCTTCATCCTCTGAAGCGTCATCTATTTGCTCAACATGTTTTCTTAATTTGTATACTGCAGCTTCTGTTAAATCTGGAACTTTAATTGTTTCTTCAGCAATTTCTCTTAATGCTATAACAGTATTTTTATCGTTATCTCTGTCTAAAGTAGGTTCTAATCCCGAATTAAGCTGTGTTGCTCTCTCCTTTGCAACTAGTACTAATTCATAAGGACTATCTACTTTATCAATACAATCTTCAACTGTAACTCTTGCCATGGTCGGTTAGATACACCCCGAATTTAAAAAAATCAAGCAGTATTAGAGATAAACTGGATTTAATTTTTTTCTTATAGTGAAAAGTAAAGCTATAGAGCATGCTATAGCAATTGCAGCAATAAATGCGATTTTTTCAATTGAAAATCCAGCATCTATAAAAAAGCCAAACAATGCTGTACCAAAAGCAGTAGCAAATACCATTAAAGCTGTAGTCAAAGCTTTAATAGATCCAATATATTTTACACCGTAAATTTCTGCCCACGTTGACGATCCTAATAAGTTAGCTAAACCGTTTGATATTCCAACCAATCCAAGAAATAAAAAAGCAGTTAGTGGAGCATCAAAATATATGATCACTAAAGTTCCTAAGAATAATGGAATATTCATATAGATAAGTAATTTTCTACTTGTAAACTTATCAATTAAATATCCAGCAACAATTAAAGTAATTACAGAAAAAATTGAGTATGACATAAAAGATTGAGCAATTGTATATTCACCCCACCCTTTTGAATTTGCGACAAATGATTGATAGACAAATACTCCTGTTGCTATCCAAGGCATAGCCAACATATTTAATGAAACAATGTAAAACCTATAATCCTGAAGTACTTCAATTCTTTTCCAATTTTTGATATTGTCCTCTTTTATTTTTTTATTTTTGCTACTCTCTCTAGTATCTAATTTCACATCTTTAACTAAAGTGTAAGATGCTAAAGGTAAACAAATTAAAACTATTAAAGAAAAGATTACCCATAAATCTTGCCAAATAATCATTGTTAAAAGATAAACAATTAATACAGGCATTATAAATTCTGCTAAAGATAAACCAAACCAAATAATGCTTAACGCTTTACCTCTAGATTTTGTAAAATATCTTGAAATAGTAGTTGAAGCTGTGTGAGACATTAATCCTTGCCCAGAGAATCTCATTAAAAAAATTGCAACAAATAAAAAAACTACTGATGATGTTTTGGAAAAGAAAAAAGATGAAAAAGATAAAAGTATCGTAACAAATATTGCAAATTTTATCACATTTACATCATCGATTTTTTTTCCAATCCAAATAAGAAGCAAACTACTAAATAGAGTTGCAGATGCATAAATCGTGCCAAATTGTCCATGTGTTATAGATAGAGTTTCTCTTATACTAGAATTGAACAATCCTATAAAAAAACTCTGTCCAAAACACGAAAAAAATGTAAAAATAAAACCAAAAATAATTACTTTTAAACTTAAACTTTTAAACATATAAATAATTTATGACTTGTAATGTTGCTTTCATAGGTCTCGGGGTAATGGGTTATCCGATGGCTGGATATATATCAAAAGCTGGGCATAATGTAAGTGTTTTTAATAGAACAACTGCCAAAGCTGAAAAATGGATTTCTGAATATAAAGGTAAAATGGCTTCAACACCAAAAGAAGCTGCAGAAGGTGCTGATTTTATTTTTACTTGTGTAGGTAACGATGAGGATTTGAAACAAGTTACTTTGGGTGAAAATGGATTATTTCATAGTGCTAAAGAAGGTTCGATATATGTAGATAATTCAACTGTGTCTGCAGAAGTATCTAGAGAACTTTATAATAAAGCAAAAGAAAAAGGGTTTGCTTTTTTAGATGCACCAATTTCTGGAGGTCAATCTGGAGCTGAAGGTGGGATTTTAACAGTAATGGTTGGAGGTGATGAAGAAGCTTTTAAAAAAGCAGAACCAGTAATTGATTGCTATAGCAAAAAAGTAAAATTAATTGGTCAATCAGGAAGTGGTCAACTTACGAAAATGATGAATCAAATGTGTATTGCAGGAGTTGTTCAAGGTTTATCAGAGGCTATTAATTTTGGAATAAATGCTGGTTTAGATATTGATAAAGTAATGGAAACTATATCAAAAGGTGCAGCACAATCTTGGCAAATGGAAAATAGATATAAAACTATGGTTGAGGATAAATTTGATTATGGTTTTGCAGTTGATTGGATGAGAAAAGATTTAAAAATCGTAATTGAAGAAGCAAAAAGAAATGATTCACCTGTTCCAATTACTGAAATTGTTGATGAGTATTATGCTGATGTTCAAAAAATGGGTGGCAATCGTTGGGATAGTTCTAGTCTAATCGCTAGGCTTAAAAAAAAGAAATAAACCAATGACAAATACTGTCCCATACTATGAGGACTTTTCTGAAATAAAGAAAAAAATTTGGTTAATGCTTGATGATGCAGTAACTAATAGATCATCACCATTTAGAATTCCAGTTTTTGTTTGCGGGGATCAATCAGACTTTGATGGAAGAATTGTTGTTCTTAGAAAATCTGACCAATCAAATAATCTTCTTCAGTTTCATAGCGATATACGATCTGACAAAATTCCTAAATTAAAGAAAAATAAAAATGCTGCGCTAATATTTTATGATAAAGAAGAAAAAATTCAGCTTCGTATTAAAGTTAATTGTATTGTCAATCATGAAAATGAAATAACTGAGAAATCATGGTCAAAAACTGCACACGTGAGTCGAAAATGTTATTTAGTAAACAATGGACCAGGAACAGAAACAGATGAACCAAGCTCAGGTTTAAGTGAAGAAATTGAGAAATCAGGCTTTACTATGGAACAAAGTGAAGAAGGCTATAAAAACTTTACAGTAATTCAATGTAATATTGAAAGTATTGAGTGGCTTTATCTTGCAGCAAAGGGGCATAGAAGAGCAAGGTTTGATATTTCAAATAATAAACAAAACTGGCTAGTTCCATAAAAATGCTAAGTGGATTTATAATTGCTATAGCGCTTGTTTTAGGAGGATTGGCAGTAATGAGGTTTGGCATTTTTCAAATCAGAAAATTTAAAAAGGGAGAGACTAAAGTCACAAAAAAAGTTAGTGAGCAACTAGCTTTTATAATATTTTTTGTAATTATTTTAGGATTAATAATTTATTCTGTTAATGATTTATTGTTTTAAAAAACTGATTTAGAATATTTTTTCCAATTTTCTTGATACCTTATTGCATTTTGCTTTACCGCCTCAATTTCGTCTTCAGTTAATTGACGAATTATTTTTCCTGGAGAACCCATCACTAAAGAATTGTCTGGAATTTCTTTATTTTCAGTAATCAATGATTTAGCTCCAATGATGCAATTTTTTCCAATTTTAGCTTTATTGAGAACTACAGCTCCAATGCCAATTAAAGAATTGTCATCAATTGTGCAACCATGAAGCATAACCAAGTGACCTATGGTTACATTCTTTCCAATTTTTAAAGGGTAACCTGGATCTGTATGCAAAACACTTCCGTCTTGAACATTTGACCCTTCTCCTAAATGAATATTTTCTATATCACCTCTTAACGTTGCATTAAACCATACACTAGAGTTTTTCTCTAATGTTACATCACCAATTATAACAGCGTTGGGTGCTACCCAATTTTCGCCAAGGTTTTTTGGTTTTTTATCTTTTAAATCGTAAAACATAAATTATATAGTCTTTTAACATGTCATTAACTAAAACACCAATTTGTGACTTCGGTAAAAAAGCTGATAACTTTGAACTTAAATCTATAGACAATAAAATAATTTCACTAAATGATGCAAAGGGTGAAAATGGAACACTAATAATGTTTATCTGTAATCACTGTCCGTATGTTTTGGCCGTAATAAATAATGTTGTCGAGGATTGTAAAGAATTGGAAAATGATGGAATTAAATCTATAGCAATAATGTCTAATGACCCAAGTAGATATGAAGAAGATTCATTTGATAACATGATTAAATTTTCAAAAAATAATGATTTTAATTTTCCATATTTAATCGACGAAACGCAAGAAGTGGCTAAAACTTATGGTGCCGTCTGTACTCCAGATTTTTTTGGTTATAATAAAGATCTTGAACTTCAATACAGAGGAAGAATTAGAGAATTAAAAAATTTAAAACCAATAGAAAGTGGAGATAGCGAACTTAAAAATGCTATGAAAATGATTGCAAAAACTAACAATGGTCCAAATGAACAATTTCCTAGTATGGGCTGTAGTATTAAATGGTTTTAATAATTAATGTATTTAGTAATAACTAGAACTTTTCCTCCTGAATTAGGAGGTATGCAAAATCTCATGTGGGGATTAACAAGGTCTCTTTCAAAACTTAATCTTATAAAAGTTTTTGCAGACTATCATGAAAATCATGAGGAGTTTGATAAGTCGGTTTCATTTTCAATTGAAAGAGTAAGTGGAGTGAAGCTTATTAGAAAGTACAGAAAATCTTACATGATAAACGATTATCTTGAACAAAATAACAATGTAGAGTGTATTATTGCTGATCATTGGAAAAGTTTGGAGCTTATAAAAACAAAAAAAAAGAAGATCTGCCTTATACATTCAAAAGAAATTAACCATCCCAAAGGCTCAAGTTTAAATAAAAAAGTATTGTCAGTTCTTAATAATGTTGATCATATTGTTGCTAACTCGAGCTACACAAAAAATTTAGCAATTGATTTAGGTGCAGAAGAGAAAAAAATAGTTATTATTAATCCTGGAATTGATCCAGTAAGTGAAGTTCCCAAAAAATATTTAGATGAGGCAGAGAATATTCTTAAAGGTAAAAAAAATAGACTAATAACAGTTTCAAGATTTGATAAAAGAAAAAATCATGAAAAAGTAATAATGGCTATTAGAAACTTAAAAGAAATCTACCCTGATATTATTTACACTTGTATCGGCTATGGCGATGAAGAAGAGAAATTAAAAAAGCTTGTAATTGAATTGAAATTAGAAGATCAAGTCACTTTTTTAAAAGATGTACCCTCAGATTTAAAAAATGCTCTTGTAGCAAAGTCAGATATTTTTGTAATGCCCTCAATAATTTATAAAAAATCAGTTGAAGGTTTTGGTATTGCTTATGTAGAAGCTGCACAATATGGGGTTCCATCTGTAGGAGGTAAGGACGGAGGTGCTTCAGATGCAATAATCCATGAAAAAACTGGCTTGATATGTGATGGAAATAAACTTGAGGATATTTATTCAAGCATAGATAATCTTTTTAAAAATAATAAATATTTAGAATACGGGAAAGAAGCAAAAATTAATGCTGAAAACTTCCTTTGGGACAGAATAATTGAAAGTTATAAAAGAATCTTATAAAGTCTAGGAATGATAGCCAAATTTAATAATATTTTTTATTTAATTATTTATGTCGTGCACTTTGGGATGCTAGCATTCTACGCCTCTCAATTACTAGTTGGGACAAAAAAATTTATGGATAAATTTGGTATAGATCATACAGCTGCTTTCATGATCAGATTTTTGGGAGCCTTCTTTCTAGCTTGGATATTAATGGCATTATACATAATGTTCGTAAGACCAAATGGTGTAGAAGGTACCTGGGCATTTTTTAATCTTATATTTATTACTCATTTAGTTGTAACTATAACCAACTATTATTCTAAAAATATTAGCAAACTTGGAAATACAGATAAATTTACAAACGAAGGTATTATTGTTCCATTTGTTTTATTGATAATGAGTGCAATTCTTTGTTACGGTCTATCAGATAAGATTTATATTACTTAGGCGTTACTTTTTTAAACGTAGTTTTATATATATGCCAAACTACAATTAATATTGTGGTTAACAAGATACATGCGGTAAGAGTTCTATCCCATAAAAATTCCCAAGATCCATTACTTAACAATAAAGATCTTCTTAAATTCTCCTCCATTAAACCACCAAGAACAAATGCGAGTATTAATGGTGGCATTGGAAAATCATAAAGCCGCATAAAAGTAGCAACAATTGCAATTCCAATCATTAAATAAATATCAAAGTTATTAAATGACATTACATAAATTCCAGTAATAGAAAAAAATAGGATTAATGGGATTAGATAATTTTTTGGAACAGCAAGAATTCTTGCAATATATGGAATCAAAGGAAGATTTAAAATTAATAATATTACCATGCCTATATACATTGACATGATAATTGACCAAAATATTTCTGGGTTAGTCATATATAGTCTTGGACCAGGCTGAACTCCAAAACCTAATAAAGCTCCTAACATTACAGCAGTTGTTCCACTACCAGGTATTCCTAATGTAAGCATAGGCACAAATGACCCTGAACAGGCTGCATTATTTGCTGTTTCTGGAGCTGATAAACCATTAACACTTCCCTTGCCAAATTTTTCTTTTTCTTCATCGTTAACAATATTTCTTTCCATTCCGTAAGCTAAAAAAGAAGCAATAGTAGCCCCTGCTCCTGGCAAAACACCAATTAAAAAACCAATTACTGATGACCTAGGTATTGTCTTATACATTTTGGTTCTTTCTTCTTTATTAATTTTAATTGAACCAAGTTCTGTTAATGACACTTGCTTAACGGCACTTGTGGGGTCATTTCTTTTTAAAATTATTGTTAGAGCTTCATTCATCGCAAAAGTTGCCATAACAACAAGAACAAAGCTAATTCCATCTGTTAAATTCATATTATTAAATGTAAATCTTGTAATATCAGATAAGCTATCTTGACCAACAGATGCCAACATTAAACCAAGTACTACCATCATCATAGCTTTTAAAAACTGACCCTTAGAAGAAAATGCTGCAATAGCAGTAAGACCTAAAATCATTAACGCAAAATAATCAGGAGATCTAAAAGATAAGCTTACTTTTGATAAACTTGGAGCCATAAATAATAAATATATTGCTGACAACGTTCCACCAGCAAATGAACTCCAAGCAGCTATAGCCAATGCTTTTCCTGCTTTACCTTGTTGGGCCATTGGATAGCCATCAAATGAGGTTGCGACCGTACCTGGAACACCAGGTGCGTTTAATAGTATTGATGATGTAGAACCTCCAAATACCGCTCCATAATAAACTCCTGCCATTAAAATTAAACCAGTTGCTGGATCAAAACCATAAGTAATTGGTATCATTAAAGCAATCGCTGTCATTGGTCCAAGTCCTGGCAACATTCCAATAATTGTTCCAAAAAAACAGCCAAGCATTACCATTAAAATATTTTGAAGAGTAAGGGCTGTTTTTAAACCAATTATAATCCCCTCAATCATCCCATAACTCCAATTGATTGTAAGAATGGATCTCTTAAATAAATATCAAGAACGCCATGAAGCAAATACATAAAGGCTGCTACAAAAGGAAAAGACAATAAGAACATTAAGACCCATCTTCTCTCTCCTAAAAAATAATATGAAGAGAACAAAAATAGCGAAGTAGTTAAAAAATAACCAACTTTTAAAATTGTAGCACCATAAATTATCGCAATAACAATAAGTATTACTGTTTTTTTATATTCTAAAGTTTTATGTTGAACTTTTATTGTATTAGGATCTGGTAAAATTAGTTTTAATCCTGAAAAAAAAAGGCCTGCATAACCTAGATAAATTGGGAATGTTCTTGCATTAAAAGGTGCATTTTCATCGAATGCAAAAACTTGAATTTGATAAGCTGTATATAAATAAAATGCGGAAAATATAAAAAAGAGCAGTGATATAACTTTTGTAGTATTTATATTCACTGCTCTAATATTTAATAATCGTTAAGATTATATAACTCCTAATTTCTTCATAAGAGCCGTCATTTCTTCAGTTTGTTTTTCTAAGAAAGAGACAAACTTACCTTCTGGATTGTAAATATTAACCCATGCATTTCTTGCTCTAACTGTTTCCCATTCAGAAGTCTTTTGAACATCGCCTAACATTTTAGCAATTTTAGATTTATCTGCATTGTTCATTCCTGGAGGTCCAAAGAAACCTCTCCAGTTAACAAACTGTACATCATAACCCTGTTCTTTAAGAGTTGGTGCATCTGGAGCATCAGAAACTCTTGAAGGAGCTGTAATGCCAATAATTCTTACTTGGTCTCTTGCACCCATAAGCTCACCTAAACCAGTGGAGATAATTTGTGTTTCCCCAGATAAAAGTCCGGCTAAAGCTTTTCCACCAGCGTCATAAGGAATATAAGCAACATCATTTGGATTAGCACCAGCAGCTTGGAAAGCTAAAGCGCCAATTAAATGGTCCATACTTCCTCTCACTGATCCACCAGCCATTTTAATAGAGCTTGCATCTTTTTTATATGCATCAACTACATCTTTGAAATTTTTATAAGGTGAATTTTTAGCAACTGCTATTGCACCATAATCACCGATAACACCAGCTATTGGCACAACATCTTTATAGGATAAAGTTCCACTTCCACTTACATAACCTTTGTGTCTTGTAATTGATCTTAAAACTAATGGTGTTGATTGAACTAAGACTGTATTAGCAGGCTTATTATTAATCATATAAGCTAATGCTTTTCCACCACCACCACCTGACATATTTTCAAATGATGCACTTTTTAACATTCCAGCTTTTGTTAAAGCTTCTCCAGTACCTCTAGCAGTTCCATCCCAACCACCACCAGCACCACCACCAATTACAAAATGCAATTTATCAATTGCTATTGAACTAGTTGTTGTTGCTGAAAGTATAAGAATTGCTGAAAATAAAACTGAAATTATTGATTTAATTAGTTTCATTATTTTCTCTCCTATTATAATTATAATTAGTTATTAAACATAAATTAAAATTCAGTGTCAATGAGGATTTATCACTTACATGTTAAACTTAATAACATTTAAACGATTATTAAATGAACTTAATATTAGTTATATAGCTTTAATTATTGGAGTAATTGGAGGTTATATCGGAACTCTAATTGGTCTTCCTTTACCTTGGTTGCTAGGTGCTCTAGGTTTAAATCTGTGTATTGCTTTTACTAATTTTAAAATTGAATTCTCAACAAAATTACTTAATCCAGTTTTTCTGATGGTTGGTATTATTTTAGGCGGAACGTTGAATGTATCTTTATTATATAAAATTCATTTATGGATATTCTCATCTATGGCTATGGTTGTTTGTACTGTAGTCAGTACTATTTTAGCAGGATATTATTTTGTTAAAGTTTGTAAATTTGATAAGTTTATTGCAACACTTGCTGCACTACCTGGAGCATTTGTCCCAATAGCTGCTGCACTTTTAGAGTATGGGAAAAAAGAAAATCATAAACAAGTTTTAATTCCTCAAGCCACAAGAGTTATATTTATTGTAAGTTTTGTACCTATATTGTTTATTAGTAAGTTAGGTTTTTCTGAAATAGCAGGATACAATTACGAAAACATTTACGATGTAAAATATTTTTTAGAAATTATTTTTTTAATAGTTATTTGTTATTTATTTTCTAAACTACTCAAAAAATTTAATATCCCTTCACCTATACTTGTTGGCGCTATGGCTTTATCAGGTTTATTTTATACTTTTGAAATTGTTAATTCTAGATTTCCAGACACAGTAATAAATATAGCATTTATTTTTTTAGGTACGGCTCTTGGAAGTAGATTAAATGGATTAAAACTTAAAGAATTATTTTTTTATATTTTTCATGGAATAATTGTGTGCTCAATATTAGTTGTTGTTGCGATGATTACAGCTTACTTTCTCCAGTATTTAGGTTTTGATTTTATTCCAACATTTTTAAGTTTTGCACCAGGAGGAATTCATGAAATGGTTGTTATTAGCGTTGCCTATAACATTGATCCAATTTTTGTAAGCTATCATCATTTCTTAAGGATATTAATAATCGTAGCTTTTCTGCCATTTTTACTAAAAAAATTTGGTAATAATTCGATTAAAAAAGATTGAGATTAAATAAAATCGAATATTAACTTTGTGCTACTCACAAGAATTAATCCATAAATAATATTATAAAACAAATTTTCCTCTATAATTTTAAGCAACTGATATCCAATAAATATTCCAATTAAAGCTAGTGGAAAAAGTGATATAGATTGAAATAAAGTATCAAAGTTCATCATTGATAAGTAAATATACAAAGGTAGCTTTATTAAATTAACACAACAAAAAAATATAATTCTGGTTCCTACATAAATTTCTTTTTTCAATCTTAATGGAAGTAAATAAAGACTTGTAGGTGTTCCACCAGCATGAACGCAAAAACTTGAAAATCCTGCGATGGACGAACAAATTGCACCCTTCAAAAAATTTTGTTTAGCTGGAGTTGTCTTTTCTTTTTTAAAAAAAAAATAGTGTCCTGCAAATAAAAATCCCATTATACCAACTATAAATTTAAGTAAATCTTCGGAAAAATGATTGAATGTTAAGGAACCAATTACAATCCCTATTGCAGCAAACGGTACAATTACTTTCAATATACTAAAATTAAACTCTCTTCTAAATCTGTAAACAGCAATCATGTCTGAAAAAATTAAAATTGGCAGGATAATTGCTAATGCCTGCTGTAATGGCATTACAACTGTCATCAATGGGACCGATATTAATGATATAGAACCACCTAAACCTGATTTTGCAATACCATACAAAATAATTGCTGGAACTACACTTATGAGAAAAAGGAAATTAATTTCCATTAATTTAAAGATTTTATAAAATATTCAAATACTTTTTCAGGAGATAATTTATTTAAGTCTGTTACTTGAATTGCTTTAAAATTTTCTCTCTCTATACTTACTTTGTATGCTGTAGTATGAGAGCCAAATAAAGCTAAACCTTTAGTTCCCAAATGAGCAGCTATGTGTGCAGGACCAGTATCATTTGCAACAACAAAAGAACTATCTTTTATTAGTGTAGCAAGCTCAGAGATGTCTAAAGATTTATTTTCTTTTAAAATTGAAATAGCATTAATTTCTTTTGTCTTATCAATTTCATTAGGACCTGGAGCTACTATAATTTTATATTCATCTTTAAATTTATCCTTGATTAAATCAATAAGTTTATTGTAATTAGGCCATTTTTTAATCTGTAAATGTGGAGAACAAAAAGGAAATAAAATTATATATTTATTTAAATCAAATTTTTTTTTTATATTTTCAATATTGGAACAAGCCCACTTAAAATCAGGAAACATAGTGTTTTTAGTATTAACTCCAGATGTTTCTAATTGATGTTTAAATCTGTCTAAAACGGGATTTTTATCAAATTCATCCATGGATTTATCTTTTGGCAACGTGGTTTCAGAAGATGACCAAACAAGACTACTACCATTTGGAAACAATATTTTTTTATAGAAATTTGAACGAGAAGAATTTTGTAAATCAAAAACTTTTAAAAATTTATATTTTTTTAATTTACGCATGAGATTGAATAAATAAATCAGATTAAATCTTGATAACCTCTTATCCAAAATTATGTCCTCTAAACATGGATTTTTTTTGAAAAGATTTACGTAAGGCTTTGATGTTAATAAATAGACTTTATCATCTTTGTGAAAATCAGAAATATCTTGAATTGCACCACTCGCTTGGGCTATATCACCTAAAGATCCATGTTTAATTATAAGAATATTAGACATATTTTTAACAACTTAACACACTATGTTTATATATGAATAAAATTTTAGTTGAAGTATCTGTAGGTGAACTTTTAGATAAAATTTCAATTTTAGAAATCAAAAAAGAAAAAATTAAGGATCTTGAGAAACTTAAATTTATAAATGATGAATATAATGTACTGAAAGATCAATTAAATAAAAATGTTAAATCTGATGAAAAACTAAGTGAATTATTCAATTCATTAAAAGAAATTAATTCAAAACTCTGGGTTATTGAAGATAATAAAAGATTATGTGAAAAAAATTCTGATTTTGGTGAAAAATTTATAAAACTCTCAAGAGATGTGCACTTTTTAAATGATGACAGAGCAAAACTTAAACTAGAAGTTAATAATCATACAGGCTCTAAAATTAAAGAAATTAAAGAATATACAAGCTACTAATCATTAAGTGAGTGATAAATCTTCAATAAAATACATATTAAGTTTATCTATACCAATATTTTTTGCCAATCTTGCAATACCTCTAGTTGGAATTGTTGATACGGCATTAATGGGAAATATGAGTAATCAAGGTTATCTCACTGCTACTAGTATAGCATCAAGTTTTTTTTCATTAGTATTTTGGAGTTTTGGTTTTTTAAGAATGGGAACTGTTGGCCTTGTAAGTCAATCATTAGGAAGAAATGATTATAAAAGTATCTTAGATATAGTTTTTAGAAATCTATTATTTGTGATTTCAATATCAATTTTATTAATACTATTCCAAAAACAATTATTAAATTTATGTTTAATATTTTTTGATCTATCGCTTGATACAGAAAAAAAATTCAATGATTATTTTAATATAAGAATTTACTCATCCTTTTTTGAATTAACAATTTATATTGTTGTAGGTTTATTTATTGGATTACAAAAGACAAAAATTTCAAGTGTTGCAATTGTTTTATTGTCTATTCTAAATATTTTGTTTAGCTCTATTTTAGTATTAAAATTCAATTTAAATATTAAAGGTGTCGCATATGGAACTTTGCTTGCCACAGGAATAACATCATTTTTATTTTCATTTTATATTTTCTATTATTTAAGAAAATATGTATCTTTAAACTTTAATATTAAGGAAATTGTAAATACCTCAAAATTAAAAAATTTATTAGAGATAAATTTAAATATATTTTTAAGAACTATTTTATTAACTTTTTCTTTTTTTTGGTTTACTTATCTAGGTGGGAGAATTGGCGAAGAATTTATTGCAGCTAATACAATTTTAATAAATCTTATATTTTTATCTGCATTTATTTTAGATGCTTATGCCTTTTCAACTGAAGGGATAGTTGGATATTCTATTGGAAAAAAAAATAAAATACTTTTTACAAATATAGTTAAAAACTCTTTTATTTTGAGTTCTTTAACTGGAATTTTGATTTCTCTGTTTTACCTGTTTTTCAAAAATTCATTTATAGATTTTATGACTGATATAGAGAATGTAAGAGACATTAGTTATCAGTATTCATTTTGGTTAGTGCTTCTGCCTTTTGTTTCGTCTTTTTGCTACCAATTAGATGGAATATTTATTGGAGCATCTCAAACACAAGAGCTGAGAAATGCCATGTTTATCTCTGTTGTTATTCATTTAATAAGTTCATTTATGCTTGTTGAAGGCTTTGGTAATCAAGGATTATGGATTTCACTCACTATATTTTTGATTTTACGAGCTCTCACATTAGTTTTTTATTTTAATAAAATTTACTTAAAAATTTAAATTAGTTATTTAATGCTTGGAATAACTTTTCTTAAATCCATAGATATTTTTGGTTTTATATTAGAATAAATAATTCCTTTTCCTAATCTCTTAAGAGCCATTATTTTACCATCGGGTGAAATAATAACTGTATGTCCAAAAGTTTCTCTTTTAATCGTATTTTTTCCTGTTTGATTAGGTGCAAAAATATAACAAAAGTTTTCAATTGCTCTTGCTTTTAATAAAGTTAACCAATGTCTTTTACCAGTTGTTTTAGTAAATGCAGATGGAACAGTTATAAAACTTAGATTTCTTTTTGACAAGCTTCTATAAAGTTCTGGAAATCTTAAATCATAACAAATTGAAAGACCTATTTTTCCCCAGGGTAATTTAGCTGATACTAATTTTTTACCTGCCTTAAATACTTTACTTTCTTTATGTTGTTCTTTTTTTGAAACTTTTACATCAAACATATTAATTTTATCGTAATAGGCATTTATTTTACCCCTAGGTCCAATTAGTATTGATCTGTTTCTTAATTTGCTTTTTTCTTTAATGCACATTGAGCCAAGAAGTATCCATTTCTTCTTTTTTTTGGCTATAATTTTAACTTTTTTTATTATTGGATCATTTTTCATTTCATATGAATATTTAAATAAATTATTTTTGTCAGCAGACATCAATGAAGAAGTTTCTGGAGTAATTATTAAGTCTGCTTTATTTACAATTGCTTGATTAATATATTTTACAATATCTTTAAAATTTTTATTATAATCTTCCCCACTAGATAATTGAATACAAGCTACCTTCATGTTTGAAATCCATATTTTTTTTCTAGATACTTTATAATATTGTGAATTACAAATGTTAAAAATAGATAAATAATTCCTGCAGTTATAAATGCTTCAAAAGGTTTAAAAGTTAAAACATTTACTTTTCTAGCTTCGCCCATTAAATCCATAATTGTTATAACACTTGCAAGTGAAGTGCCTTTAAGCATTAATATTATTTCATTCCCATATGCTGGAAGTGATTGTTTTATAGCTATTGGCAATTGAATTCTGTAAAAAGTTATTTTTTTTGTTACTCCTAAACTTTGAGCGGCTTCAATGTAACCCTTTTTGATTGTCTGAAATGCTGATCTTAGTATCTCGGATGTATAAGCTCCTGTATTTAAAGAAAATGCAATTATTGCACACCAATATGGTTCCTTTATTATTACCCAAAAAAACGAATTTCTTAAAAACTCTATATTAGCTAATCCATAATAAATTAAATATAATTGAACTAGTAATGGTGTTCCTCTAAAAAAATAAGAATACCCATAAGCAAACTTATTAATTATTGGATTTTTATTAATTCTCAAAATTGCAAAAATTAAACCTATTATTAATCCAAAAAACATTGAGGTTAGTAAGAGTTGAAGACTGATAACTGCACCATTTAACAAGCTCGGAAAAATACTAATCATTAATTTTATATCCATCAGTATCCTTTGCTATATTTTATTTCTAATTTATTAATTAATTTCATACTTAGGAAAGTAAGTATTAAGTATAATACAGCTGCAACTGAATAAAAAAATAAAGGATCTCTAGTTGAACCAGCGGCAATATAAGATTGCCTCATTATTTCTACTAATCCTGTAACAGAAATTAAAGAGGTATCTTTTAAAGTTATTTGCCAAACGTTACTGAGGTTTGGAATTGATAACCTCAACATTTGCGGTAAAATAATTTTGTAAAATTGAATATATTTTTTTATACCCAAAACTTTTGAAGCCTCAAATTGACCTTTATCGATTGATAAAATGGCACCCCTAAAAACTTCAGTAGAATACGCTCCAGAAATAATCCCAATTGCAAGAGCACCAGTTATAAATGCATTTATTTCAATATAACCATCATAACCAAAAATTGAAGCCACATACATAGCGGCTCCTGTTCCACCAAAAAATAACAGGTATATTACTAATAATTCTGGTACACCTCTAATTATAGTAGTGTAACAATTTCCAATTATATTTAGTGTTTTATTTTTAGATAATTTTAATGGAGTAAATATTAAAGCAAATATAAATCCAATTGCCATTGCAGCAATAGATACAGCGATTGTCATTAGGGTTGCGAAAAAAAGTTCGTCTCCCCAACCAGTATCTCCAAATGATAGAAGTTCCATATATATGGCGACTATATATTATAGTCGCCATATCTAAAATCAATTACATAGAAGCGTCGAAGCCGAACCACTTGATGGCAATTCTGCTAATGTGGCCATCTTTTCTTGCTTTATCGATAGCTTTGTTAAAAGCTTTTAAGAGTTTAGTATCGTCTTTTCTAATACCTACTCCTACGCCATTACCAAATGCACCACCTGAAAAAGTTGGTCCCACAAGTACAACAGCTTCACCAGATTTTTCAGCATAGTCCGTAAATGCAACTGCTGCTGCTAAAGCAACATCACATCTACCATTAGTCAAATCAAGATTCACTTCATCTTGTGTTTTATAAGTTTTCAAATTTATTTTTCCAACGTCACCTGACTCTAAGAAATTTTGGTGAATTGTTCCAATTTGTGTACAGACTGTTTTTCCAGATAAAGCCGAAGTTAAAGTTTTCATAGCTTTATTTACAGACGAACCACCTATATTTAAGTTTACTGCTTCTGGAGTATCCATACCTTCTAGGTCAGAACCTTTCATTACAGCCAAAGATGCTACTTCATCAGCATATCCTTGTGAAAAATTAATTGTTTTCATTCTCTCATCAGTAATTGACATTCCAGCCATTATTGCATCGAATTTTTTTGATGTTAAAGCTGGTATCATGCCATCCCAGTCTTGCTCAACGATTTCACACTGCTGGCCTATATATCTGCAAAGTGTCCATGCGAGCTCTACTTCAAATCCAATAAGTTTACCTGAAGCATCTTTTGAATTCCAAGGTGGGTAAGCTCCTTCAGTTCCAATCTTAATTTTATCAGCATTAGAATTACTAATTAAAAATAAAGATAATAAAACAGTTAAAATCATATTTTTTATTACATTCATAATTTCCTCCGTTAAAAGTATAATTATTTCATAATTTTTGAGATTTAAAAAGAAGTTTCTAATGATTTATCGATGAAGAAAAATTCCAGGAACAATCAAAACTTGGTATATAAATTCTAGATAATTTAGTATTGCCAAAATTTTCATTAAATATGTTTAACCAATTCTCTACTTGTTTTGGTTTTTTATCCTGGCTACCAACCTGAGCTGTAATAACTCCTTTTGGCTTTAAAATTCTTACAAGTGAATTCATATTTTTAGAAGCCAAATCTATGCAGTATTGATCATCATTTAAATCAACATATATCTGATCATATGTATCATCTTTGACTGATTTGATGCTCTCAAATGCATCTCCCCAAACACATTTTACCGAATTCTTTTCAGTTGCTTTATCACCAATTTTTCCAAGATGTTTATCACATACATCTACCACTTCAGGATCTAATTCATACCAATCTATAAATCCAAAATTTTTAGATATACACTCTCTAGCCACACCTCCATCACCCCCACCAATTATTGCGGCTTTTTCCTTATTAGAGTTCAAATCTAAACCAGCATTAACAAAAGTAGAGCTATAAAGATGTTCATCATTTTCAGCTACTTGAATTTCATTGTCTATAAATAATGCTTTTCCAAATTGTTCTAGTTCTAATATCTCAATATTTTGCCCAACATTTGATTTAAAATTTTCTAATACTTTATTAACTACGTATGACTTTTTTAAACCTGGTGAGCTATAAATGTCATGATAAAGATCTACTGTATCTCTATTGAATTCCTTCTTAATTATTCTGCTGTGATCAATTTCCTCTTTAATAACATTTATTGCTACTGAAGGTGAAATTTTTGCACATGTAAAAAAATCAAAACTAATAATACCTTTTTCTGGAAACGTGTGGAAGCTAATATGACTTTCAGCAAGAAGTGCAACTAAAGTAAATCCCTGTGGCTCAAATTTATATTTAGATATTTCTAATACTTTTACTTTTGCAATTTTTGCAATCTTATAAACTAATTTTTCAAAAAAAACAGGATCATACTCTTTTTTAGCACCTATAATATCAAGTGTAATATGTTCGCCAACTTTTGTAGTCATGCTAACCCCTTTTATACGTTTTACTTTTAAATAAAACTTTTTTCATTTCTTTTAAACTTAAAAGTTTAGGCCGTCCTATAACGAGTGCTTTGATATATTGTTTAGCAAGATTGTCAACTTCTTCAGCAAGTTCAAATGCTTCTGTCAGACTTTGTCCAAATGTAATTTGTCCATGATTTGCTATTAAACATGCTGATCTATTTTTTAAGGCTTTAAGAATATTTTTTGACAATTCTCGAGTTCCATAAGTTGCATACTTTGCACACTTTATATCTACACCTCCTGCTAAAGCGACCATGTAATGAAATGAGGGTATTTTCTTATTATGAGTTGATAGAGCAGTAGCGTTTGTTGAATGCGAATGAACTATTGCTTTTGCATTTTTTTTTGAATTATATATATCTTGATGAAATCTCCACTCAGATGATGGTTTTTGATTTTTATTATACTCACCATCGAGATTTATATAAACAATATCTTTTTCCTTTAAAGATGAATACTTTTGGCCTGAAGGCGTTATTAAAAAACCATTTTTGTATCTTAAAGAAATATTACCAGATCTTAATACTGATAGTTTTTTATCGTTAAGCATTTTGGCAAATTTAACGACTTCTTTTTTTGATGAATTCATTTTATTTAAGTATACTAATTTTTTAATTTTTATTAGATTGAATTTATGGCCTTTTTTCAACCAGATAAATTACCAAAATTAATGGTAGCTCCAAATGGAGCAAGAAAAGTCAAGAAAGATCACCCTGAAGTTCCTTTAACAATTAAGGAAACAGTTAAAGTTGCTAAAAACTGTTTTGAAGCAGGAGCAGGTGCTATTCATCTACATGTAAGAAATGATAAAGGGGAACATGTTTTGGATGCTGGACTTTACAAAGAGGCATTAAATGAATTAGAACATCAAGTTCCCAAAATGCATATTCAGGTTACTACTGAAGCAGTTGGCAAGTATTCTCCTGAAGAAATGAGGAAACTTGCATATGATGTTACTCCACCAGGTACATCAATTGGTACAGCTGAGTTAATACCTTCCAGAAACCCAACAGAGGAAGATATAAAGTTATATAAATATTTGACAGAAGCTGGAACTAAAATACAACATATTTTGTATAATCCTCAGGATGTAAACTTATTAGTAAACCTTTTAAATAAAGCAGAAATTTCAATTGAAGGAGCTTGGTGTTTATTTGTAATTGGTCATTACACAGGTAAAATTAGTTATCCAGAAAAAATTCCAGAGTTCTTAAAAGTAATGAAAGATAATAATGTCAATTTAGATTGGTCGATATGCGCTTTTGCAAAAGAAGAAATGAGTTGCTTGGAAAAAGCTATTAGCCTAGGTGGTAAAATTAGAGTAGGATTTGAAAACTCCTTATATATGCCAAATGGAGAAATTGCTCCAAACAATCATTCAAAAATATTAGCTGTGAATAGGATGTTCAAGTTATCGTAAAATTGAGGAATATTTTTTAAAAAGTACGCCAACATCTTGATTTGATCTTGCGGAGGCTAAAATAAATCTATCAGGTCTTACTAAAATAGCTTTTGAGTTAATATTTTTTAAATATCTTGATACTTCACTTAAATTCTTTGCTTTAAATATGGAGCCATTTTTTGAGGTTTTAGGCTTTATATCTGAAGATAAAATTATCATTCCTTTTTTTGAAAAATAATCATCTAGGGTTTTATTGTTTTTAAGTTTGAATTGTGGAAAAGTTTTTCCTCTATTTCTATCCTTTAGGTTGCCTAGACCTTTTCCTAGTTTAGGTTTAATTGACTGCATACTTTTAATACCTTTGTTATCAGATTTTATATTGTCTGTTATTTGAATGGACTCGACAGCATTTACAAATTCTCCCATCCTCATGGTGGTTTCAATATATTCTTTAACATTGAGAGATCTTTCTGATTGATATGTGTTTAAAAGTGCTTCATCAAATTTATTTCTTATACAGTTGGCAATTTTCCATGCTAAATTTGATGCATCCCTAATTCCTGCACACATCCCTTGTCCCATAAATGGTGGCATTAAATGAGCAGCATCACCAGCTATAAAAACTCTACCTTTTCGCCATTTTCTGGCAATAGCAGACTCGAATGTATAAATTGTTTTTCTCTCAATAATTGCTTCGCTTTTATTTAGCCAAGGTTTAAGAAAATTCCAAATATAGTTTTCTGATAAAACTTTTTTATCACTTTGATTTTTCTTAATCGCAAATTCCCATCTTCTACGTCTACCAACATTTCTACAATATGTTGCTGGTTGTTTTGGATTTGAATATTGAATTGTTCTATCTGGTAAATTATTTTTTTTCTTTTTTAATATTAAATCAACTACCGCCCATTTTTGAGTAAAACCTAAATTATCCATTTTTGTTTTCATTTGTTTTCTAGTTATTGAATTGGCACCATCACAACCGATCACATATTTAGACCTTAAGAGATATTCTTTGTGATTATTTATATTTAAATAAGTTATATCCACATGATTTTTTGAATTTTGAATTTTTTTAACCTCAGAATTTTGTTCAATTAAGACTTTTTTATAATTTTTTAATTTTTTTCTAAGTTTTTTTTCTAGATCAGGTTGATGAAATCTATAACTTGGATACCATCCATTATCTGTAATTTTTTTTGGTCTTGGCCAATCTAATATAACTTTATCTTTAGAATTAACGAATTTTGTACCTTTGTTAATTATTGTATGTTTCAAAAATTCTTTTGTAATTCCTATTGTTTGAAATACTCTCATTATTTCGTCATCAAAATGAACTGCTCTAGGCAGTGGATAAAAGCTTTTTTCTCTATCAAGAATTAATATCGAAAAGTCATGCATTGCCAAAAGGTTTGCTAAAGTCCCCCCCGCGGGTCCTAATCCTACTATTGTGACATCGAATTCTTTCATTGATATTTTAAAAATTATTTATTTTTTAAATTTGAATATAACCAAGGACAATCGATTAACAATGGAGCTTGTTTGCCTTGAGATGCAGTTTCAAGTCTTTTATTTCTAAATTTCATTCTCTCATCATCTGGCAAATAAAGTCTTTCATGTCCCCAAAAACTAGGCCCCTCGAATGTTTCAATGGGCTGCCATGTATCTGGATTGATAATCCTCCCACCCCATCCATTTTCAATAAAAAAACCAGATGGCGTAATTGAATAAAATGAAGTCATATAATCATTGGTATGTCGCCCCATTGTATAAGCAATTGCATTATCCTTGTATTGCAATAAGTCATAACCTTGACCTACGTCGTCTAAGTTATTGTATTCAACCATAAAATGATGGAAACCAGTTCCACCTGAACCAAATAAAGCTAAACTATGATGTCTACCATTAACATGAAAAAAGCATAAAGATATTGGAGTATGACTATAATCACTTATCTTAAATCCCATTACGTCTCTGTAGAAAGGAATTAAATCATCAATATTTTTTACATGTACAACAGCATGTCCCATCCCTAGTGCCCCAGTCTTAAACCCTGAAATTGGCCTTCCTGGTTTGAAAGGATCTGTATCTATCATAGGCTTATAAACAAGTTCAATACGATTTCCTTGTGGGTCGTTAAAATAAATTAAATCCTCAACAAAACGTTTATCAGCAAAAGAAGTTTTTCCATGATTTACCGCTATTTTATTTTCCTCTAATTTATTTGCAAAAGTTTGAAGATCTTGTTTGCTATCAACTTCCCATCCTAAAAATCCTAATCCATCTCCTTTATTACCAGTTATTGTTAATCTTTGTTTATGGTCATCCATTCTAAAAGATAGAATTTCTTTTCCACGGTCCATCTGTTGCATACCGAGGTATTTTTGAGAGTACTCTGACCAATCCTCAAATTTATCTGAATTAACTCCAATATAACTTAAAGCTTTTACTGCCATTTAACTATTATACTTAATTTTGAAAGAGCCCGCTATGAAATAAGCGGGCTCGAATTTAACTATTAACCGTCTATTTTAGAAATTACTTCTCTTGCCCTTTTTAATACAGCATCTCCATCAAGACCTTTGCCTTTCATTTCTGCTAACCAGTCTGATTCAATTGGAGCTAATATTTTTTTGTATTCAGCTAACACTGAGTCCGATGCAACAGTTATCTCGTGCCCTGGAGTATTTTCTACTTGAACTCTCATCTTGGCATTCTGAGTATCAATTAAATTAGATGCCCAATCGCCAAACCATTGACCTGAATGTTTATCAACACATCCTTTTGCTGCTGAAGAAAGACCATTATATTTCCCTTCATTCATTATTAATCCAAATGTAGCATTAGTAATGTTAACTTCTGTATGATATTTAGTAACATCAAATAATCTAAATGAACCAATTGCTGTGTATGGGAAAGGTGTACCATCTATAACACCTTTATTTAAAGCTTCTGAAGTTCCTGGTGCTGGTACTTTAACCCCAGTTGCTCCTAAAGTTTTAAGAATTGTTCCAGCTATTTTGCTTGGAACTCTCATTTTTTTTCCTTTAAAGTCTGCAGGCTTAACAACTTTTGTATCCTTCATATGGATTTGGTATCCTGGATTCGAATGAAGTCCTATTAGTTTAATTCCTGCCATTTCTTTATCTAGGTAACCTTCTTCAAAAAGAGTATTAAGAGCTCTAGATCCAGCTTTTGAAGTTTTAGTTAAGAATGGTAGCTCTACAACTGAACTTAAAGGAAATTGACCACCAATATATCCAAGAACTGTCCAAGATATATCTGCAACTCCTGAAGTTACTATATCGTATTGTTTGGGAGGACTTCCTAATACTCCTCCTGCATACATTTTTACATTTAAAGCACCATTTGAACACTTGTTAACCTTATCTGCCCAAGCAGCTAAAATCTTACTTGCTATAAATGCTTTTGGTGGCTCAAACGTTGCTAACTTTAATTCTGTAGCTGATGCCGTATTAATAATGCTTAAGGAAAAAATTCCTATAACAAAACCAATTATTTTTTTTTTCATGTTAATCCCCTCTTATTATTAAATAATTATCAGAAAGTTTAACTTGAAAATTAGATTATTTCATCCTTAATTGTATTAGATAAAGTACCAATTTCTGTGATTTCTATTTCAACGTTATCTCCAGGCTTCATAAATATTGGAGGATTTCTTTTAAACCCTACTCCTCCAGGCGTACCAGTTACCAGCACATCACCAGCTCTCCATGCCATTGCTTTAGAAACATACGAAATTAAGATTGGAATATCAAAAATAAGTTGACTTAATTTAGCGTTTTGCATCACTTCTCCATTTAATCTAGTTTCAATTGTTAGATTTTTATAATCATTAATGTCTTCAGCTAAAACCATATGTGGTCCAAAACTGCCTGTTTTTTCAAAGTTTTTACCCATTCCAAATTGTCTAGTATGTCTCTGCCACTCTCTTATAGTGCTCTCATTATAACATGAAAAACCAATTATATGTTTTAAAGCATCCTCAGGTTTTATATGTTTGCCGCCTTCACCCATAATTACTGCCATCTCACCTTCAAAATCTAAACTTTGTGAGACAACAGGTCTTTGAATTGGTTGTAGGTGTGCAGTTTGACTTTCTGGAAATCGATGAAAAATTACTGGGTTTTCTTCAACTGTTCTGTTGGTTTCTTTAACATGTTCACTATAATTTAAACCAACACAAATAATTTTTCCAGGATTTGGAATTAATGGCAAATATTCAATATCTGAAACATTAATGTTGCCTGGATTATTTGTTGCATAAGATTTTGCTTCTTCAATTCCTTGATTTGAAATTAAATCTTTAAGTGTATTTGAATTAGATACTTTTCCAGTTAGATCTGTAATTTTATTATTATTTATAATGCCAAACTTATTTTGATCATTATGTTTAAAAGAAATAAATTTCATGATTAATACTTTCTATTTTTGAAACTACTTATATGTTAATGTTTAAATAATTTGAAGCAACATTTTTATGATTTCTAAAGTCAGTAAAGTTTTTGATTATTCGGCAATAGCTTCAGGTATTGTTTTATTTTTATTGGCTGTATTAACTTTTTGTGACGTATTTGGAAGACGATTTTTAAACTCGCCAGTTACTGGTACAATAGAGTTAGTTGAAATAGGAATGGCACTAGTAGCTTTCCTTGCAATGCCAAGAGCATTTTATTTAAATGCTAATGTTTCAGCAGATTTTATAAATAATTTAAATTTAGGTATATTTAAAACTTACTTGGTAATTTTAAAATTTGTTTTAATGATATCGATTATGTCTTTAATGGCATATTCAACTACTTTGACTTCTTATAAATTTATGAATAATCAAAGGGTAACGCTTGATTTAGAACTATATTTTTATCCATTTTATTTCATATGCTCTATCGGGATGTGGTTAAGTGTTTTTGCAATAATAATATGGTTTATTCAAACTATTTTTAAAAATAACTCAAAAGTAGAGGAATTATAATGGGTTTAGAAGCTGTAATTAACGGAGGGTTATCTTTTGCTGCTGTATTAATTTTGATGGTATTAAATGTACCAATAGGAATTGCAATGTTGGTAGTTGGTTTTACGGGGTTTGCAATGATATCAGGATTTGACCCTGCAATATTTGTTTTAGGTACTGCTCCATTTGATGCTGTTTCAAAATATACATTATCAGTGTTACCGCTATTTGTTTTGATGGGAAACCTTGCCAATAGCTCAAATTTATCAAGAAATTTATATGATGCTGCTTACGCAATAGTGGGTCATTACAAAGGTGGTCTAGCGATGTCTACAGTTGGAGCGTGTGCAGGATTTGGAATGATTTGTGGATCTTCAATAGCAACAGCCGCAACAATGTCTCAAATGGCCGGCCCTGAAATGAGAAGACATGGTTATAGCGATGCTCTTATAAGTGGTTCTATTGCTTCTGGAGGAACGCTTGGAATAATAATTCCACCAAGTGTAATTTTAGTAATATATGCATATTTAACTGAACAATCAGTTCAAGAACTTTTTTTTGCTGCACTCGTACCAGGAATAATAGCAGTGGTACTATATATGATTGCAATTAGAGTTTATCTTTTAATTTACCCCTCACAAGGTGGGTATGGGGCCAAGATGCCATTAAAGGAAAGAATTTCGGCTATCTCAAAAGTTTTTCCAATATTTTTAATATTTGCAATTATGATGGGTGGACTTTATTTAGGTTTCTTCACTGCTACAGAGAGTGCGGCAGTAGGAGTAATATTAGTTTTAGTTTTTATTTTTTTTAGAGGACAATTAAAATTAAGTCTTCTGAAAGATGCTGTGTGGACAACTATTAAAACAGTTGGTTCATTATATTTAATTGTAATTGGAGCAAGTATATTTAATTACCTTATAACTGTTACACAACTACCTTTTGCTGTTGTTGATTTCATAAATTATTTAGAACTTACTCCTTTAGGAATAATTTTGGTAATTTGTGCAATATATTTAGTGCTTGGTACTGTAATGGATTCTTTAGCAATGTTATTTTTAACTATTCCAGTATTTTATCCTGTAATTGTTGATGCTGGAATTGATCCTGTATGGTTTGGAATATTTGCGGTAATAGTAGTAGAATTTGGATTAATTTCGCCTCCAGTTGGTATGAATTTATTTGTTATTAAAGGCGTTATGCAAAAAACTCCTCTTCAAACTATATGGTTTGGAACTCTTCCTTTCTTACTGACAGATGTAATTAGACTTGCTTTAATAATAACTTTTCCAGCAATATGTTTGTATTTACCTAGTCTGATGACTCCATAGTCTGATTGAAATTTTTAAAATAATTAAAATAAATTAAGCCAAAAATTGCACCAACAAGGATTAAAATATATTGATAGAATTTTAAAAGAACAAATACAACAGGAAGCTCTTTGCCAGGATTTTGAGCAATAAAATTTTCAGTTCCGTCTTTATATAAATCTATCGGCCCAAAAGTTGCGTATAGACCATAAATAAAAATATAAACGCATGGAATTATTGCAATTAATAATAAAATTTTATTTTTTCTTATTAATTTTATTAGATTTGCTGAAACTCCAACTGTTACTAAACCGATTAAGGATAATATTAATGTATTCATTACCATACTCCTATCATAATACCGTCGTCTTTAGTATAGTCTCTTTCTTTCAAAACAAATTCATCTGTTGCTGCAACTCTATTTTTTCTATTAGTAATTCTTTTAAGTAGAATATCTTTCATTTCCTCAATAATTTTTGAATGGTCACGAGATTGTCCCAAATCATTAAATTCATCTGGATCATTTTTTAAGTCAAACAATTGTGGTGGAAAACCTTTATAATAAATATACTTCCAATTATTATTTCTAATCATATAAGCTCTTGCATCTGATGCTCCAATATTGAGAATTTTTCTTGCTTCGTTAAATGAGTAATCTATTTCGCTAAATACACTATTCTTCCAATTAGAAACTTCATTTCCTCTAATAATTGGTAACAATGATTGTCCCTCAAGGCGATGTTTACTTACATTACTTTCTACAGAGTCTAAAAAGGTAGGTAGCAAGTCTATAGCCTCTACAAATCTTTTTTCTCGCACTCCCCTATTATTATCTGAGAAATTACTTGGATCATAAATTATCATTGGAACCTTAACAATTTGTTCATGAAATAGTTCTTTTTCTCCTAGCCAATGATCACCCTGGTAATCACCATGATCTGATGTAAAAACTATCATTGTATTTTTCATATAATTTTTTTCTTCAAGAAAATTGAAAAGTCTTCCAAGATTATCATCAATTTGTTTTATCAATCCCATGTATCCTGAAAGAACAGTGTTTCTTACTTCCTCTTTTGAAAAGGTCTTTGAAATATTATTTTCTATGAAAGCTTTGTAGACTGGATGATCTATTTCTTTTTCGTTCTCACGTCTATGAACTGGATAAAATTGGTTTGCTGAATACATATTATGATAAGGTGCAGGTGCAATATAAGGCCAATGTGGTTTTATGTATGACAAATGAAGAAACCAAGGTCTCTCACCACTTTCCTGAATGAACTCCATAGATCGATTAGTCATAAAAGCAGTTTCAGAGTGCTCCTCTTTAACTCTTGCAGGTTTATTAGAATTTCTTAACCTCCATCCACTTAAAATATTTCCATTTTCATCTTCTGAAGAATTCGCCCAACTATCCCATGGGTTTTGGCCATCATATCCCAGTTTATTTAACCATTCATTGTAAGATAGTTTTTTATTTGAATTTTTAATATGGTTATTTGGGTGAAGTCCATCATCTCTTTCATAAGGTTCAAAACCTGGCTCACTAATTGTTAAACCTATTTCTGTATCTTTTGAAATTCCAAGACGGCTCATTCCATCTAAATCTGGTCTCATATGAGTTTTGCCAACAACACCTGTTCTTATTCCAGATTGTCTTAAATAATCTCCAATTGTTAATTCCCCAATAGGTAAAGGTATTTGATTCCATGTTGATCCATGGCTAAACACTGTTCTTCCAGTATAATATGATGCTCTTGAGGGACCACAAACAGGTGCCTGAACGTAAGCTGAATCGAATAATACTCCTTTTTTTGCTAAACCATCTAAATGAGGAGTTTTTAAGTGCGGGTGACCATAACAAGAAAGATAATCAAATCTTAGTTGGTCTGCCATTATAAATAATATATTTTTTACTTTATTCATTATCTATTAAACATTTGCTTTAAACCATTAGTAGATGCTTCACATACACCTTTTTCAGTAATTAAACCTGTTACATATTTTGCTGGAGTTATATCAAATGCTAAATTCATTGACTTACTTTTTTCAGGATAAATTAAAACTTTCGTAATTTTATTTTTATCATCTTTTCCCTCTATATGTGATAATTCATCAGAATTTCTTTTTTCTATAGGTATTTTTTTATAATCTTTTGTTTCCCAATCAATTGTAGAACTTGGTAAAGCTACATAGAAGGGTACATTATTATCATGTGCTGCTAAAGCTTTTAAATAAGTACCAATTTTATTACAGACATCTCCTGTCGACAAAGTTCTGTCAGTTCCAACAATGCACATATCAACCTCACCTCTTTGCATTAATATACCACCTGTATTATCTGTAATAATTGTGTTTGGTATGCCCTCTTCATTTAATTCATATGAAGTTAGGTTTGCTCCTTGGTTTCTTGGTCTTGTTTCATCAACCCATACATGCACTGGAATACCATTTTTATGTGCATGATAAATTGGAGATGTTGCAGTCCCCCAGTTAATTGTTGCTAACCATCCTGCATTACAATGAGTAAGTATATTTACTATTTTTTTCTTTTGATTATAGATTTTCTCAATAATTTTAACTCCCTCTAAACCTATATTTTCACAAAAATTTATATCTTCATTACATATTTCTTTTGCTTCATTTATTGCAACATCAAATAAATTTTCAGATTTTATAAATGATATTTTATTATTCATTCTATGGACTGCCCATTGTAAGTTAATTGCGGTTGGTCTTGCATTAACTAATTTTTCTGAGCTTTTTTTAATAAAGTTTAAATCATTATTTTCCTTGATTGCCAAAGCTATACCGAAAGCAGCTGTAGCTCCTATTAATGGGGCACCCCTAACTTCCATTGCTTTAATTGCATTAACAGCATGTTCTACTGTTTCAAGATTCTTAATAATAAAATTATGTGGAAGTTTTGTTTGATCAATTATTTTAACTACATCATCTTCGTACCAGATAGTTCTATATTCTTTACCTGCTATTCTCATTTATTCAATACTCTGCCAGCTATTGTTTTCAATTTATCTTTTGTTTTTTGAGTTCTCTTTTCTGGTGCAGTTATTATGGCTACATCTAGACAATTATTTGTTGGATCATTTGGATCAATATGGTCCTCAAAATTATCTATTAAATTTTTAATCATTATCTTTGCTTTTTCAGCATTTCCTAAAAGAACTTTTATTACTTTTTGTACATCAACATTTTCGTGATCTGGATGCCAACAATCATAATCAGTAACCATTGATACAGATACATATCTAATTTCAGCTTCTCTCGCTAATTTTGCTTCTGGCATATTAGTCATTCCAATCACATCAGCTCTCCAGGATCTGTAAAGATTAGACTCAGCCAAAGTAGAAAATTGGGGACCTTCCATCACTATATAAGTTCCACCCATTTGATAATCTATTCCTTCTTTTTTAATTGCATCCTCACATGCATTCATTAATCCACTTGATGTTGGATGAGCCATTGATACATGGGCAACAATTTCATCGTCAAAAAAAGTTTTATTTCTTGCAAATGTTCTATCAATAAATTGATCAATAATAACAAATTTTCCAGGGGGTAAATCTTCTTTTAAAGAGCCGACTGCAGATATTGATACAATGTCTGTTACACCTAGTTGTTTTAATGCATCAATGTTTGCTCTAAAATTAATATTTGATGGGGATATGAAATGGCCTTTGCCATGTCTTGGAAGAAAATAAACTTCTTTGCTATTATAATTAGTTTTTAAAATCAGATCTGAAGGTTTTCCCCAAGGGGTGTCTAAATCTATTAATTCTCTATTTTTAAATTCTTCAACGTCGTAAAGACCACTTCCACCTATTATTGCTAATTTATTATTTGCCATGTAAAAAGTATTTATATTGTATTTATAAATAACTATTATGGATTTGAAAGATTATATTCGTTCAATCAAAGATTACCCCAAAAAAGGTATTTTATTTAGAGATATAACTACCTTGATAAAAGATGAGTTAGCATTTGAGGAAACAATCAATCAGATAGTTGAAAAATCAAAAAAATTTAAAGTGGATAAAATTGCAGCAATTGAATCACGTGGTTTTGTGTTTGCATCTGCTGTTTCTTACATTTTAAAAAAACCATTAATAATGTTAAGAAAAAAGAATAAACTTCCTGCCGATGTTCATTCAGTAGATTTCCAATTAGAATATGGAACTGCAACAATAGAGGTTCATAAAGATTCTATTTCTGAAAATGACTCAGTCTTAATAATTGATGATTTGATAGCAACAGGTGGAACTGCAGAGGCTGCTGCAAAACTTACAGAAATTTCTAAAGGAAAAGTTGTAGCCTTTATATTTGTTATAAATCTTTTTGATTTAGGTGGATGTGATAATCTTTTAAAAAAAGGTTACAAAGTTGAAAATTTGATGACCTTTCCAGGTCACTAGATGTTTTATGTATTTAAATAAGTATATTAAAATTACAGCAATAATTGCATTCCTAATTTTTAATATTGGACTCACGTACTTATCGTTTCCTATCTATTCAGGATCAAACATTTTATTTTTAAGTTTGTTTCTTATTTCTAATTCTTACATCTATTACTCTTATAAATTTAGTGGTTTATTTTTAGATAAAACTTTATCAATTTTTCTGTGGTTAGGTTTCTTTTATAAGTTGTGTGTTATAACGATTTTTAATACTTCTTTTCCTGAGGGTGGAGGAGCATTTTCATATTCGAGTAATGACTTTGATAAGTTATTAAAGTTTTCATCAATTGGAATTCTAAGTTTTTTAATTGCTAGTATATTATTTAACAAAATAATTAAATTACCAAAATCATTTCAGATAAAAGAAAATAATACCTTGCTTTTATTCTATAAAAAAAAGAGAGATTACATTTTTGTACTTTTTTTTATATTAATATTATTTGTAGGTGGTACAAATTTTTACTTAGGTTTTTACCAAAAGGGATTATTACAGAGTTTTGAGATAAATTTTTATTTAGGAGCTTTTTTGAAATGGATGCTTCTATTTGGACTAACATCAATTTCATGTTTAGTTCTTGAATATGAATTAAAGGTTTTTAAAAAATTAAGTATATATGTGTTATTTTTGTTTTTTTTCGAGTTGGCTTTTACAAATCTATCCCTTTTAAGTAGATCAATGATTTTTGGAGGATCAGCTGTAATTTTTTCAGTTTATCTCAATTATGAGGATAAAATTTTAAAAGATAAATTAATTAATTCATTAATTCTCAATTTTTCAATATTATTTATAATATTTGCTTTATTAATATTCCCTATAAACAAAATTAGAAACTCAAGTTTTATTGATGCGCTATATACAGCTAAAGAAAACGCTAGGCAAATGCTGGAGGGAGGTGAAATTAGAAATATAGAAATAAAAAAAATTATAGAAAGTAATATTTCAGATGAGGAAAAAATTGAAATAATTTCTAGAAAAATTGTTAACAAAGAAAATCAAATTTTAGAACTTAATGAGAATATTGAAAGAATAATATTTGTAATCAAAAATAGATTTGTGGGACTTGATGGTGTCGCTGCAGTTACAAGTTATCCAAAACCAAATTTTGATTTGTTTAAAAGGGCATTAAAAGAGGAATTTAACCCAAACTTATACGGATTTTATCAAAGAACATTTGTTATCCCTTTTGAAAATAACAATGAAACTGATTATAAGAGATCTTCAGAAAGGCATTACGGAATTATAATCCCAGGTATAATATCTTTTTTGTCTTATTCAGGATCGTTAACTTTTTTAGCGATATCTTTAATAGTAGTTCATTTTTTTTGTTCATTTATTGAACTTATGTCCAGAAAATTAAGTTTTAATAGTGTTATCTTTTCAAGTTTTATTGGATTTGTTTTGGGATATAGATTAATTCATTTTGGTTATTTACCTAAACAAAGTTATCTTATTTTATTAGCAATAATTTTAACAATCGTAACAATTTTTTTAATAAAATACTTAATTATAAAATATTTAAAATAAATGTATAAAAACTTAAATCAAAAAATCAATTTAATTTTATTATATGTTGGAATTTTCTCATTTTTATTTCTTTGGGATATAAAAAAAGAATTCTTTGAATTCAGATATTTAATTGTGCTGCCGATATTTAGTTCAATTTATATTTATTATAATAAAAATTCTTTTAATTTGATAAATGATCTTGGGTTTCCTCTTTTAATATTTTTTCATTTAATAATTTTAAGTTTATTTTTTGATTATAATTTGAATAATAGAGATTATTTTGGTTTGTTATTCCTTGCATTAATTTTCTTTATTGTTAACAAAAATAAAGATGTTATATTGGGAAGTCTTCATTCCATTCTAAATTGTTTTTTAATTATTTTTTCATTATTTTATTTAGTTTTCTTTATCTATTCAAATTCAAGTTTTATTTTTAGTTGTTACAATGGTTGGTTTTTTAGGACTAAATTTATTTTTTTAGAAAATTCCCATTTTGCTATAATTTCAGTGCCTATAATAAATTATTATTCACTTTATTTTTCAGAACTTAAAATATTTAACAAAAAAGAATTTCTAGTTTTTATTTTTGCAATAATTTTTGCATTAATATCTTACTCAAATTTTTCGACTACATTTTTATTTGGTTTAGCGATGAGTCAAACAATGATTCTTTTAAAGATGTATTCTAACCCTAGATTTTTTTTCTTCTCTACTTATGTGATAATAGTCTGCCTTGTAACACTTTTTGGTTATGAGCAATGTTCAGAGAGATCATTTGGTGCAATTAAACCTGTAAAAGAATTTTATAACTTTAAAAAAGCTCAAAATTTGAGTGAAAGCGAAATATTAAAAATCGATGAAAATCAAAAATTTAATGAAAATTATCGTAAATTTAGACTAGTTGAAAAAAATATTTCTATGTCTGTTGAAACTTTAATTGTTTCATTAGAGATTACTAAAAAATCTTTCTTTGATAAGCCTTTTGGCGTCGGTTTTAACAAATACTATTTATCACACTCTGAATATATAGATAAAATTATACTTTCACATTCCCACATAAAAAAAAATAATATAAAGGATGGAGCCACAAACATTTCAAAATTAATAACCGAGTTTGGTGTTTTTGGAATTTTTATTATACTAACACTATCGGTTTTCTATTTTAGAAATAGAAAAATTCAAAAGTTAGATTTTTTTTTATTAAGCTTAATATGTATGCAATTTTTAAGAGGAGTTGGTTATTTTAATGGTGGATTCATCTTTGCGTACATACTACTTTTTCATAAAATTATAATTTACAATAATTTAAATTTTATGTTTATAAAACAGTGGCAAAAATACAAATAATTTTTTCTCAATTTATTTAAATCTATATGGTAGCGGGAAGTGGGATCGAACCACTGACCTCGGGCTTATGAGTCCCGCGCTCTAACCAACTGAGCTACCCCGCCATAAATTCTTGAAAGTTATAATAGAAATTTTATATAACGCAATCAACTATTAAAAAATTAAGTTTTTTTAACTCCTGTTGGGTGTGGAATTCCATCAATAACTAATTTTGGTTGAACACTTACATCGATTAATTTCGGACGATTGTCTAAGTAAGACTTTATACTTTCAATAGACATCATGTCCTCTAAAAATTTTTCTAATCTAGGGAATTTTTTTATAATTGATGTATCAAGCATTTTAGATAAATCTAAATGATGAAACGTAACAAAATCACATGCTCTTGGTTCATCAAAGATAAAAAATTTTTTGTCATTACCCTTCAAAACTTTTTCAAGATCATCAAATCTTGATAATAAAAATGGCATCATGTCATCTTTTTTCTTAATAAATTTCTCTCCTATTGCAAAATTTACTGTTGGGTTAAGTGGCATAAAAAGTTCCTGTGCACTCTGCATAATCGCATTTGCTTTAGCATTTAATATTGGATCAGTAATGTTAATACCTGCTAAATTTTCTATAAATGTCATTATCGCCATGCTTTGACAAATTTCATATTTCTTATCTATAATTAACATGGGTAATTGTTTAAAAGGAATATTAGGTTTTACCTCTGACCACTCTTTATCAAAGTAATCCCATGACATTAGATCCTCATATTCAATATTTGTGTAATGAAATAATAAACGGGGAGCTTCTGCTAAAGCTCTCATTTTAAAATATATTAATTCTAATTTATGTGTCACTTAAATTTATGAGGCTATAAACTTTATTAAATAATAAAGAATACCAGTAACTATTGTTGCATAAACAAAGCCTACAACAAACAATTTGATAATTATTTTGCTATCATCATATTTTGATTTTAAATATAAATAAATGAGAGTGTAAATTCCCACTATTGCAATACTTAATAATATATCTGTTGGATTCATAGTTTTTTTTATAATTCTAATTTAATCTAATAATATTACTTATTCAATTGATAATAGAATAATTTAAGATTGTCTTATCTTTGTCAAATAATAAACTGCTATTATTAAAAATATAGAGAGAGGAAAA
The DNA here is from genome assembly GCA_902543405.1 of uncultured Pelagibacteraceae bacterium. Classification (GTDB taxonomy): domain Bacteria; phylum Pseudomonadota; class Alphaproteobacteria; order Pelagibacterales; family Pelagibacteraceae; genus Pelagibacter. The sequence continues at coordinate 56,280 of CACBYC010000007.1, forward strand.
AAAATGATTAAATTTAAATCGATTAACAAAACTTTTATGAGTTTTGTTTTAATTATTTCATTTTTAGTATCATCAACAGCAGCATTTGCAGAAATAGTGGGAAGACTTTCAGTTCATTGGAGTCCTAAGCACCATAGTGCAAAACACGCTCAAATTTTTGCTGATGAAGTTAATAAAAGAGCAAATGGAAAATTAAAAATTGAAGTTTATCCTTCTAAGCAACTTTTTGGAATTAGAGAAGTCATGGGAGCTGTGACTTCAGGTGCAGTTGAGTTAGGAGGAATAGTTGGTGTAGTAAGTTTTCCACCAATAAATAAAAACTTTAATGTAGCATCTTTTCCAGGTCTATTTAATTCTTGGGAACAACAAAGAGGTTTTTTTCAAAATTCATCTAAAGGAAAAGAAATTTGGGGAGAATTAACTAAAAAAACTAATTCAACTTTAGTGATGTACAATCCAGTTGGACCAGTCATGTCAATTTCAAGTGCTAGAGAGTTAACTGGTATTGATGCCATGAAAGGTTTAAAAGCTAGAAGATTGCTCAAAAGTGAGGAGCCTATGTGGGATGCTCTAGGAGCAAATCGTGTATCTTTAAAAACTGGTGAAGTGTATAATGCTTTACAGTCTGGAATGATTGATACAATAAATAGCCCTCCAGGAAGTATCAAAGCTTATAGCTGGTGGGAATTTTTAAAATACGCTCAAAAGCCATACCAATACTATGCTGATGCATATATAATGGCAAACTCTACTTGGTTTAATAGTCTACCATCCGATTTACAAAAAATAATTATGGATGTTGGTAAAGAAGTTGGAACACTTTCAACAGACAGAATAATGGATCATGGTGAAACTGTTCTTAAAGAATTCCAAGACAGAGGTGGTGTTGTAACTACTCTTTCAGGAGCCGAAAAAGCAAAGTTCGATAAACTTATGAAAGATAAAGTTATGCCTGCAATGGCTAAAATGATCGATGCTGATGCTTTAAAAGCAGCACAAGATTACGCAAAAAGTAATTAGAATTAGTTATTTGCTTAATCTAATAAAATGAAAGCATTGCGAGCAGTAAATAATTATCTAGCTTCGGCTTCATTAGCTCTCGCAATGTTAATCATTTTTATAATGGTTGCTGCATTGTTTTTAAGTGCAGCCACACGTTTTATAACTGGAACTGGTTTTGCATGGTTTATAGAACTACCACCTGTTTTAGTTAGTTGGTTAGTATTCCCATTGTTAGGACCTCTTTTAAAAAAAGGACAACATATAAAAGTCGATTTTTTAACTCCTTTATTATCAAAAAAAAATAAGGAAATTTTATTTTTAATTGTAAATATAGTTGCACTTTTATCTGCCTGTATATTCTTTAAAGCTGGTCTTGATGCAACAGTAATGTATTTCAATTTAGGTCAAGTCATGGAAATTGAAATTAGCATTCCTATATGGTGGATGTTTTTAGCATTTCCTGTTGGTTTTTTTATATTAGCTTTAACCTCATTAGAGTTATTGTTCGATAACATTATTAATTTGATAAGAGATTAAATGTTTGCATTGGCATCTTTATTATCTTTACTAGCATTAATAATTTCAGTTCCAATTTTTTTAGTTTTTGGTCTAGGTAGCTCTATAGCTGCTATTGGAGGACTAAATCTTCCTTGGTCTGTTTTAATTCAAGTATCTTTTGGGGCTCTAACAAAACATGTCCTTATAGCAGTACCATTATTTATTTTTAGTGGAATGGCAATGCTTAAAGGTGGAGCAGCACTTAGACTTGTAAGATTTGCAACAACTTTAGTTGGACATTGGCCTGGAGGTTTGGGTGTTGCGATGGTTATAGCAATGGGATTCTTTGCTGCATTCTGTGGATCAATATTAGCCGCAATTACTGCAGTAGGAACAATCATGATGCCTAAAATGATTGAACAAGGTTACCCTACTCCGTTTGTTGTTGTTTTAGCCGCGTCAGCTGCATTACTTGAAGCTTTAATTCCTCCATCAAATGCTGCTATTTTATTTAGTGCACTTACCTATGTCCCAGTCTCTAAAACATTTGCAGCTGGTGTCATACCAGGAATAATACTTTTAATTTTAATGGTTCTATTAGTTTTATTTAAATGCAGACATATAAGAGCCGATAGAAAGGCAACCCTTAAAGAGAGATTAAGTTCTTTTGTTGCAGCACTTCCAGCTTTAATAACTCCAATTATAATTTTAGGTGGTATTTATGCAGGTTTTTTAACACCATCTGAGTCTGCAGCTATAGCTGGGGTTTATGCTGTTGCGATAGGATTTTTAATATACAGAGAATTAACTTTTTCATCTTTGCTAAGTTGTTTAAAAGATACAGCAATAATAACTGCAGTTATATTTTCAATTATTGCAACTGCAACTTTTTTAAGTGTTGTACTTACTTATACTCAAGCCCCTCAAAAAATTATAACTTATTTTACAGATATGGGAGTAAGTGTGAATTTATTTTGGATAATGTTAGGAACAATATGTTTAATTTTAGGAACATTTATAGAAATAGTTCCAGTGTTTTATCTAACAGTTCCAATTTTTGCGGCTTTAACATTATCTTTTGATCAAAGTCTACTTCATTTATATGTTGTGTTTGTAGCTTTTGCTGGAATAGGAATGATTACCCCGCCAGTATGTGTAGGAATATATACTGCTGCTGGTGTTATAAAAGAAAATCCAGCAAACGCATTTAAAGAGGTTCCTCTATTTACTATAGTAGGTATTATTTATGGAATATTAATGATATT
>CACBYC010000008.1 GCA_902543405.1 uncultured Pelagibacteraceae bacterium
AGACACAAGGTCTATTCCATCATCATTATTACTAATTGAAGAATTAACTGAAGAGACAAGTGAGAATAATTTTAATAATCAAGAAAATAAAAATGAAACAATTTTCGATGAGGATCTTAATGAATATTATTCATCAGGATCTGAAAAACCTTTAACAAAATTAAAACAAATCCAAGGACAGTTTTTTGTTTTTAGTATTAAGAGTATTAATAATTTAAATGACAAAGGTTTTATTCTTATATCTGAAAATGCTGATAATATAATTGCACAAATTGAAGAGAGAGAGAACTTTATTATTAGAACAGCTCTTGTGGTACTTTTGGTTATCATTATTTTTTCATATGTCTTAAATAGATATTTTTTAAAACCTATTAAAAACTTAGTTACTTATACAAAAATCATAAAAGATAAAAGTAATGGAAAAACAGATATAGAAAGGGTTAAGACTAGAAATGATGAATTGGGAATATTATCTAAATCACTTGATGAAATGACTAGTGAATTAAATAAAAGAATTGCAACAGCTGAAAATTATTCGACAGATCTACTTCATGAAATTAGAAATCCTCTTGCTTCATTGAAAAGTGCATCTGAGATAATTTCTGAAACAGAAGATAAAACTAAAAGAGAAAAATTAATTAATATCGTTTCTCATGATGTTGAGAGAATAGAAAGATTAATTACTGACTATTCTCAAATGCTTAAAGATGAGGCAGTAATTTCCACAGAAACAATGCAAAAAATTGATATAAAGGATATTGCAAAATCCGTGGTCGATGATTTTAACAATATTTATAATTCAAAGAGAAAAATACAAATAAGATTAAGGTCTAATGGATCTGAGAATTATTTTATACTTGGTATCAACAATAGGATAGAACAAATTATTGCAAATTTACTTGAAAATTCAATTTCTTTTAGTGATGAGAATCAGGAAATTATAGTAGAAGTTAGTAAAGACAAAGAAGGCAAGCCAAGAATTGTAGTAATTGACGAGGGGACCGGTTTTAGTGAGAAGGACACCACTAAAATTTTTAATAGATTTTACAGCAATAGACCTGAAAATTTTGGAGAACATTCAGGCCTAGGCCTAAATATAGTGAAAAACTTAGTTGAATTGCATAATGGACAAATTAAAGCCGAAAATAATAAAGAGAGGGGTGCAAAAGTTGAAATAATTTTCCCGGCGACCCAATGAAAAGTTGATTAATATAAATAAAGTTGCTACAAGCCCTACCTTATGACAGATTATAAAGTAAAAGATATTAACGAAGCAGAATTTGGAAGAAAAGAAATCTCTCTAGCAGAGACTGAAATGCCTGGATTAATGGCAGTAAGAGCAGAGTATAAAGGCAAAAATCCCCTTAAAGGTGCAAGAATTTTAGGTTGTCTGCATATGACAATTCAAACAGCAGTTTTGATTGAGACTCTGGTTGATTTAGGTGCAGAATGTAGATGGTCTTCATGTAATATATTTTCAACACAAGATCATGCAGCAGCAGCAATTGCAAAAGCTGGTATTCCAGTATTTGCTTGGAAGGGTGAGACAGAGGAAGAATACTGGTGGTGTGTTAAACAAACAATTGAGGGTAAAAAAGATTGGATACCTAACATGATTTTAGATGATGGTGGAGATCTTACTGCTCTTATGCATAAAGATTATAAAGATTTATTAAAAGGCATAAAAGGTTTAAGTGAAGAAACAACAACAGGTGTCTTGGCACTTAAAAAAATGGAAGAACAAGGCCAATTGTTAGTTCCAGCAATTAATGTAAACGACTCAGTTACAAAATCAAAATTTGATAACCTATATGGATGTAGAGAAAGTTTAGTTGACGGTATTAAAAGAGCTACTGATGTAATGATGTCAGGAAAAGTTGCAATTGTTGCGGGCTTTGGTGATGTTGGAAAAGGTAGTGCAGCATCTTTAAGACAAAGTGGAGCAAGAGTTTTAGTAACTGAAACTGATCCTATTTGCGCATTGCAAGCCGCTATGGAAGGTTACGAGGTAGTTTTAATGGATGAAATGATAGGCCAAGCAGATATTGTTGTAACTGCTACTGGAAATAAAGATGTAGTAACAGCAGATCATATGAGAGCTATGAAAGATAGATCTATTCTATGTAATATTGGACACTTTGATAACGAAATTCAAGTTGACGCTTTGAAAAATTATAAATGGGACGAAGTAAAACCTCAAGTTCATGAAATAACATTCCCAGACGACAAAAGATTAATTTTGTTAGCTGAAGGAAGACTTGTGAATTTAGGTTGTGGAACTGGTCACCCAAGTTTTGTTATGAGTGCATCATTTACTAACCAAGTAATTGCTCAAATTGAGCTTTGGAATAATTCAGATAACTATGAAAATAAAGTTTATGTGCTTCCTAAACACTTAGATGAAAAAGTTGCAAGGCTTCATTTAGATAAAGTTGGTGCAAAATTAACACCATTATCTAAAGAGCAAGCTGATTATATAAGTGTAACACCAGAGGGACCATACAAGCCTCATGCTTATCGCTACTAGAAGTGGCAAAATAAATATTTCTAAAGAAAAAGATACTAAACTTGTAGCTGAACGCCTAGGTAAGTTCATTAATTTAGGAGATTTTATACTTTTAACTGGCAATCTAGGCGTAGGCAAAACTACTTTCATTAAATACATTATTAATTCTCTTCAAAGAAAAAACAGACAGGAAATATCGGAAGTTCCTAGTCCTACTTTTAATATTACTAATGAGTATCAGATAAAAAAAATTTTAATAAAGCACTACGATTTATACAGAATTAAAAATGAAAAAGAGCTTAATAACTTAGGTATCAAAGAAAATTTGAAAAAACAAATAACCTTAATTGAGTGGCCCGAAATAGCAAAAAAAATAAAAATTGAAAATAGTATTAGTTTAATATTCAAATATAATCAAAGATATACTGAGCGTTATCTTACGATAATTTCTAAAAACAAAAAAATAATTAATGAATTTAAATAAGTTTAAAAAACTATCTGGAGATGCATCATTTAGAAATTTTTATAGAGGAAAAAAAAATATTCTTGTTCATTGTGTAAAAAATAAAAAAAGTAATTTGTTAGAATATGATGCTGTTAATAAAATATTAATTAAAAAAAATATTTTAGCCCCTAAATTAATATCTCAGAATTACAAAAATAATTATATTGAGATTGAAGATTTTGGTGATTTAACAGTTTTTAAAAAATTTCAAAAAAAAAAAGTAAATAAAAAAATCTATTATAAAAAAATTTTAAATTTATTAATCAAAATGAAAAATATAAAAACTAAGTATCAAAAAACATTTTTGAAAACTAATTATAAAGTGCCAGACTATTCATTAAAAAAATTATTAGATGAGTCTAATTTATTCTTGGATTGGTATTTACCAAAATATATTAAAAGAGGAAAAAATAAGATTTTAAAAATAAAATTTAATAAGATATTTAAAAAATTACTAAATAATATCTATTATAAAAAAAAAGTTTTTGTACATCGAGATTTTCATATATCTAATTTAATGATTACTAAAAAAGGTTTAGGGCTGATAGATAGTCAAGATGCTGTCTATGGTAATATTGCATATGATTTAGCTTCTCTTATCGATGATGTCAGGTTTAAAACAGACATAAAGACTAAAAAATATATCTTTGATGAATTCATAAAAAAAAATAAACAATTAAATCTTAAAAAGTTCAAAAATGACTTTGAGATCTTATCTGTATTAAGGAACTTAAAAATAATTGGCATATTTACTAGGTTATCTGTGAGAGACAAAAAAAATAAATATCTTAAACTTATACCTAATGCATGGGATTTAATTGACTACAGAACTTTGAATAATCCAATATTTAAAGACTTAAATTACCTTTTAGGTAAAAATTTTGATAGAAAAATTAGAAAATCTTATGAAAATTAAAACTGCCCTAATACTCTGTGCTGGATTTGGCAAGAGAGTACAACCGATAACTGACAGTTTGCCTAAGCCATTAATAGTTTATAAAAATAAAACCTTATTAGAAAATACAATTAATTTTCTTATAAAAATAAAAATCGAAAAAATTAAAATTAATGTTTTTTATTTAAAAGAAATGATCATTGATTTTATTAATAGTAAAAATTTCCCAATAAATATTGAAATTGTAGATGATGGTGAGACAATCTTAGGAACAGGAGGTGGTACTCTAAGTCTTATAAAAAAATCTAATGAGAATGATGTTCTAGTAATTAATCCAGATACAATTTGGGATGATAGTTATATCAACTCAATTGATAAAATGGAGAAAATTTACTTTGAAAGAAAAATTAAAAACATTTTATTAATTGTAAATAACTCGACATGTTTTGATAAAAGATTTAATGGAGATTTTGACATAAAAAATAATGTCCTTCTAAAGGAAAAAATAAATAATTTTAAATATACTGGATGTCAAATATTTAATAAGGAATTAATATTACATAAACAATTAAATTATTTTCCCATATCTGAAATATGGGATGCACTTTTGAGAGAAAGTAAACTTTATGGCTATGAGCATAAAGGTGAATTTAAGCATTTAACTGATTTTGAAATATACGAAAAATTATTTATTTAGAAAACTAAAAGATCTTTTGCTCTATCTTTATCTAAATATCTTGCGTGTTTAATCTTTCCTTTTTCAGTTTCAATCAATAAAGGATTACCAGTTGGTATTTCTAAGCTTGAAATCTTTTCATTATCTAAATTAAATAAGTATTTACATAATGATCTAATTGAATTTCCATGAGCTGAAACAATAATATTTTCATCTAAATTAGGTTCAATGTTTTTTTTATAAAAAGGTATTACTCTTTCATAAGTATTTTTTAATGACTCTGTATCTGGAATTTTATCTTTTGGAACATGTTTATATATATTAATATTTAAAGGATGATATGGGCTTGTTTTTTTTAGAGGTTCAGGTGGGTTATCCCAAGATCTTCTAAAAGTATGAATTTTTTCTTCTCCAAAATGTTTTTTCATTTCATCTTTATTTAAACCAGTTAATGCTCCATAGTGTCTCTCATTTAGTTCCCAAGCATTAACAACATCTCGATTCTTAATTCTCATGGTATTGAGTATTAAATTAAGTGTCTCAATCGATCTTGTCTGTAAGGATGTGTAAAAATAAGATAATTCAAGGTTTAATTCTTTAATCAACTCTCCTGCCTTACAAGCTTCAAGCTTACCTTTGGCAGCTAAACCTACATCTACCCAGCCAGTAAAACGGTTTTCCAGGTTCCACTCACTTTGCCCGTGTCTAACAAGTATTAAATTATTCATAAACTTAACACAAATATAAATTAAATTAGATTGACATAAAGCGAAATCTTTTTAATTTGTTAAAATGAGTTCATTTGAAGATAGAAAAAAAAGTTTTGAAAAGAAGTTTGCTCACGATCAAGAGCTTCAATTCAAGGTTAGTGCTAGAAGAAACAAATATTTAGGAGAATGGGTATCCAAGATGCTAAATTTTAATTCAGATGAAGAAAAAGAATATATTCAATCAGTCATAAAAGCAGATTTTGCTGAAGCAGGTGATCAAGATGTTTTTAGAAAAATTAAAGATGACTTGAAAGCGAAAAACGTTTCAGACGAAGAACTTAGAAAAAAAATGGACGAATTAAATGAAAAAGCAAAAACTGATTTTAATTAGTTTTTTTTTTCTCTTATTTAATAATATTTCCTCACTCTCTTCAGACCACAATTATTTGTTAATTTCAGGCAAACCAAAAATTATAGATGGTGATACACTCAAGATTAATAATAAAAAAATTCGTTTTAGTGGAATTGATGCCCCTGAAAGTTATTTTTTTGGAAAAAAACAATCATGTGTTTTAAATAATGTTGAAATTCTATGTGGAAAACTATCTAAAGAAAAACTTATTGAAAAAATTGGAGATCAGATTGTCAATTGTAGAACAGAAAAAAATAAAGATCAATACAGTAGGTTAATTGGAGAATGTTTTGTAAAAAATAAGAGTCTCTCGGTTTTTATGGTCAAAAATGGTTATGCATTTGATTATCCTATGTATTCAAATGGCAAATTTAGAAAATATCAGATTTATGCAAAAAATCTTTCTTTGGGTTTATGGAAAATGCAATTCGAATATCCTTGGATATGGAGAAAAAAAAATAGATAATAATAAAAATGATTCGAAATAAAAATATAATTTTATTTTTATTCCTTTTTATAGTATCTGCTTGCTCTTCAATTCCTAAAAATACTGCAGATGGCTGTTCAATTTTTTCAGAAAGATATCTTTGGTATAAACATGCAAAAAAAACTGAACAAAAATGGGGAACTCCTATTTATTTACAACTTGCTATAATTAAAATGGAGTCAGATTTTGATTGGTTGGCAAAACCACCTAGACAAAAATTATTTAAGGTTATTCCTTATAAAAGACCATCAAGTTCTTTTGGCTATTCCCAAGCAGTTAGAGGAACCTGGAGGCAATACAAAGAGGAAACAGGAAACAAGTATGCTACTAGGACAAGATTTAAAGATAGTGTAGATTTTATTGGTTGGTATACAAATAAAACAGAAAAGATCTTAAAAATTTCAAAAAATGACGCTTTTAAACAATATGTTGCTTATCATGAGGGATGGGGAAATTACAAAAATTATAAAAAGAATCAAAAAATTATTATTTTAGCAAAAAAAGTTGAAAATCAGTCCAAGAAATATAAAGCACAGCTTAACAATTGTCGTAATTCACTTACTACAAAGAAATATATTATATTTTAGTTTAATTGTTTTTTAAGTTCTATATCAACTGCATCAATTCTCCTCGTATTTTTCGCTAAAGTTAAATACATCGTCGGAGTTACATATAAAGTAAAGAATGTAGAAATTATCATTCCACCAAGTATAGTTGCACCTACAGCAAGTCTCGAGCCTTCTCCAGCACCTGGACCAATATTTCCAATAACTAACGGTAACATTGCAATCATTGTGCTAATGGAAGTCATTATAATTGGTCTAAATCTTAAACTGCAGGCTTCTTTTACAGCTTTTTCAATTTCCTTACCTTTTGTTCTTAATTGATTTGCATAATCAACTATAAGAATACTATTTTTTGTTGAAATACCAATGAGTATTACCAAGGCTATTTGTGAAAATATATTTATTGATGAATTTAAGAATAGTATAAAAATTAACCCCCCGAATACTGCAAGTGGAACAGTTAATATAATTATAAATGGGTGTATAAATGAATTAAAAGTAGCTGACATTACAAGATAAGCAGTCAATAATGCTAAAGCAAAAATAATATAAAGTTCATTACTTGTTTCTTTTAATTCTTCAGATTTTCCTTTCCAAGTAATTTGTTTGTCTGGAGCAACATTTGTCATCGTTTCCTCTAAATATTTAATCGCTTCAGCTAAAGTATAACCTTCACTTATGTTAGCCGATATTGTTACAGCACGTTGTCTATTGTATCTTGACAACTTACTAGCTGTTCCTTTTTCTTTAAATTCAACAAGATTAGAGAGTGAAACTAAATTACCAGTTTTTTCAGATCGAACAAATATTTTACTCAAACTTTCTTTATTTTTTCTATCTTCTAAATATTGCTGTAAAATAATTGGGTATTCTTTTCCAAGTTTATTAAATTTTGTGACCGTTTTACCTCCATACAATGTTTCTAAAGTTTGACCAATTGCTTCAGTTGATATTCCTAAGTCTTTTGCTTTATTTTTGTTAATTTTTATATTTACTTCAGGTTTATTTCTACTGTAGTCAGATTCAAGTCTTGATAAATTTCTGTTCTTTCTTAACATTCTAATAACTTGAGATTGTATTTGTTCTAACTCTTCATATGTATTTCCATAAATAACCATTTGAACAGGCTTATTGTAACTAGAAACTCTTATGGACTGAGGAGAAATTGGAAAAGCTAATGTTTGAGGTACCGTGACTATTTTTCCGATCGCTTGTCTCATTATTGTTTGAGAATTCTGTTTTCTATTTTTCCAATTATCTAAAAGCGAGATAATTAAGAAGCTATTTTCAGAGCCAAAACCAGGAACTATCATTAAAAATCTATTGTATGGACTATTATCGCTATCAAGCAGTGGAATTAGTCTTTTTTCAACATCCTCCGCCCTTTTTTGAGTATATTGGAACGAACTTCCCTCATCAGTAAATCCTATAACTAAGTAAACTCCACGATCTTCTAATGGTAACAATTCTTTTTTTGCGTAGTTATATAAACCCCCAGAGGCAACTATAATAAAAATTATGAATGTTATTATTGTTTTCTTCTTGTTCATCCAAAATCCTAATGTCTCAGTGTAAAATTTTAAAAAGCCTTGAAAAAATTTATCAAATCCTCTTGTCAAGAAATTAGACTTTTTTTTTTTATCAAGAAATTTACTACCTAACATTGGTGAAAGTGTTAGAGCAACGAATGATGACACTACTATTGCAAATGATAGCGCTATTGCAGTTTCTTTAAATAAAGTTCCAGCAATACCTTCAATAAAAATTAAAGGTAAAAATACTGCTACCAAAATAAGGGTTGTAGCAATAATTGCAAATGTAATTTGTTTTGAGCCTCTATATGCTGCTACTAACGGTGTCTCACCATTTTCAATTCTTCTGTATATTGCATCAGTCATAATGACTGAGTCATCGGTAATAATTCCAATTGCTAATATAAAACTTAATAAGACAAATATATTAATTGATAGATCAAATATATATAAACCTAAGAATGTAGCAATTAGACTTACAGGTAAAGCTATTGCGGGAACAATAACTGCTTTTAAGTTTCCTAAAAATAAATAAATTATTATTACAACAAGTATAAAGGCTATAGCTAAAGTTTTATAAACCTCATTTATTGCTTCGCCAATATAAGTAGCTCTATTAAAAGCTATTTCCAAATTTAAGTCACTAGGTAAAGTTTTTTTAATTTCTTCAATTTTTTTTTCAACATCTTTTGATAATTCTACAGTTGATGCCCCACTTCTTGCATAAATTCCTATACCCATGGTTTTTAGATTTAATGCTCCTTTACTTTGAGCTCTAAATAAAACTTTCTCTGTGACAGGGCCTAATTCTAAATTTGCAATATCTGATAGTCTTACGATATTGTCTTTAGCCTTCTTAATTGGGAGCTCCTTAAGTTTTTCTAAGTCATTGTATGATTTATCGATATTGATCGTTAAATCTATATTTTCAGCTTCAAGTGTACCTGCAGGTAATCGAACATTTTCATTTCTTAAAGATCTTTCTACTTCTTGAATAGTTAAATTGTTTGCAGCTAATTTGATTGGATCTATCCATACTCTTATACTCTGTTCTCTAAGGCCGCCCGTTCTTATTCGGCCAACATTTTTAATGCTAGAAAACTGATCAACTAAATATCGTTCTGCATAATCTCCAAGTTCAAGATCACTCCAGGTTTCTGAAGATAAAGCAAGCCACATTGTAGTTGTAAAACCCGCAGATTGTTTAAGTATTCTAGGGGCCTCAGACTCAGCGGGTAATCTTCCGACAATTCTTGCAACTCTCTCTCTTACATCGTTTGCGGCATTATCAAGGTCAATATCAGTGTCAAATTCGATATTTATAGTACTTTTTCCATTTTCTGATTTGGCGTCAATATTTTTTATTCCTTCTGCACCACCTATAACTTCCTCTATTACTTGTGTTACTTCTTCATCAACAATAGGAGCTGAGGCTGAAGCATATTCCACTTGAACTTGAACCACAGGGGGTTGCAGACCAGATGGGAGTTCTCTCACAGGTAACTTCGAAAAAACAAAAGTTCCGAAGACGACCAATATCAAGGATAGTACCCATGACAATGCAGGTCTCCTAATACTAACATCAGTTAAATACATTTAATTATTTACTTTTTATTTTCTTTTTTTCCCAACTAGACTTACTTTTTTTTTCGCCATCTTTAATAGGTTTAATTTTTCCATTGGGTCTTACTTTTTTTAATCCTTCAGCAACAACTATGTCGCCCTCGTTTAAACCAGACTCTACTTCAAGATAACCTTTGTTTCTGTTACCAACAGTAACCTCAACTCTTTTAGTTACATTCTCTTTATCTACTTTATAAATATAAACTTTATTACCTTCTAAGATAACACTTGTATCTGGTATACCTAACGAAACTCTCTCATTATATTTTATTGTGACTTCCATTAAAGCACCAGGTAAAATCTCAGAATTTGAATTTTGCATTTTAACTCTAAGTCTTAAAGATCTGTTGCTAACATCAATTTTGCTAGCTAAGGAGTCTACTATTCCGTTATAAGTTTTATCTTTATTACCAGAAAATTTTACATCAACACCAAGTCCTTTTTTAACGAACGGTGCGAATACCTCTGGAACATCAACATCAATAAATAAAGAAGATGCGTCCTCTATATCTATTACAACAGAACTTTCCGAAACATTAATATCATCAGAAAAGTTTCTTTTACCAATTACTCCATCGAAAGGTGCTACTAAAGTTCTATTTTTTAATTTTGCGATAACATCACCAGACTTAACTTTAGTATTATATTTGATTTCTTCTAGAATTTCGTATTTTTCAATATTGTATGACTGTGTTTTAATTGGAACGGCTGTTCCGAAGGTTTCAATGATATTTTGAAATTTTCTTTGCTCAACTGTTTTAACTATAATACCCGGTGGCGGTCTTTTGCTAAATTTCTTTTTAAAGTGGTTTCCAATCATTGTCCGGGCAATGATCACACCTGCAATAATTAGAAAAAAAATAACTATTATTGATGTTATTTTAGTAGATCTTTTCATTTTTATATTCTTCCATATTCAGCCCATGAACCATCATAAACCGTAGGAGAATATGTATTATTTACTAGGGAATATGCAAGACCTAAAACACATGCTGTTATACCAGATCCACATGAAAAAACTCTTTTATCATCATTTAAATCAATAATTTCGCTGAACTTTTTTGAGATCTCACTTACCTCTTTAAAAGTGTTGTCTGGGCTATTTATAATTTCTTTAAATGGAAGACATACAGAGTTTGGAATAGATCCACTCCTCACATTCTTCCTGGGATCTGGAACACTTCCATTAAATCTTTCCTTACTTCTAGCATCGATTACAGTAAAATTTTTTTTTTCAATATTTTCATTTATTTCAAAAATATTTTTTACCATATTTTTATTTTCTGTTGCTCTGTAGGTTGACTTTTTTAAAATTGTCTTTTCACTTGTTATTTTCCTATTTTCAATTAACCATTTTTTTAAACCACCATCTAAAACACTTACTAGGTGTTTATCATGACCAAAATAAATAAAATTGTACCAACCCCTACAAGAACTTAAGACATCAGAGTTATCATAAATTACAATTCTATCTGTATTTGATATGCCCATTGAAGATACTATCTCTTCCCATTTCTCTTTTGAAGGAAGCATGTGAGGTAAATCTGTATCTTGATCTGAGTTTTTGTCTAAGTCAAAAAAAATTGCACTAGGAATATGATTTTTAGAATACTCCTCTTTAGGATTTCTATCAATTCCTGGCATATGCCATGAGCAGTCAATTATTTTGACATTACTTAAATTATTTTCTAACCAATCTGATGTAACAAGTGACATTCTATCTTTTTTCTAGATACTTCTGATGATATTCTTCAGCAGTGCAGTAATTTTTCAACTCGGATAGCTTAGTTACAACTTTTCCAGATAACCTTAAATTTTCTTTGTCGATTACTTTTTGAGCAATATGTTTTTGTTCATCATTAAGGTAAAATATCTCACTTCTGTATTGTGTTCCAAAATCAGGACCTTGAGAGTTTAGTGTAGTTGGATCATGAAATTCAAAAAATTTCTTAATTATTTCTTCGTATGTAATAACTTTAGGATCAAATTCTAATTTTACAGCTTCAGCATGATTAGTTGTTCCTGTACAAACTTCTCTATAATTTGTATTTGGACTGTTTCCCCCGCAATATCCAACCTCTGTTCTGTAGATGCCATCTAATTGTCCATATTTTTTTTCTGGACCCCAGAAACATCCTAAAGCTAAAACTGCTATTTCCATAGATTAATGTTATAATAATAATATAATCTAATCCATGCTATCTAGAAATCAATTAGGCTTTTTGTACATGTTTTTGTCTGTGTTTGCATTTTCAATGATGGATGTACTTGTTAAGTGGTCTGATAATTATCCTGTTGGTGAAGTTCTTTTTTTTAGAGGAATTTGTGGACTAATACCTATATTTTTTTTAATACCAAAAGAAAACTACTCAAATTTTTATAAAACAGATCGACCTAAATTACATTTTTTTAGATGTGCTGCGGGATTAATGGCAATAGTATCAGTATTTATTGCACTAAGAAATTTACCACTTGCAACCGTAGTAGGTATTTCTTTTGCAGCACCGATTTTTGCAACAATTTTATCTATTTATTTTTTGTCAGAAAAAATCGGTAAGTATCGTTGGTTAGCAGTTTTAATTGGTTTTCTTGGAGTAATAATTATTACACAACCAGGTATCTCGAATTTAAATTTTTATTATATTTATCCAATAATTTTTTGTTTAGGAATGTCATATGTAGCAATTGCTATCAGACAGCTATCTACATCCGAACCAGTTTGGCTTATTTCTTTTTATTTTTCAGTAGCGATATCTATTTTAGGTTTGTTTACAATTCCATTTGGATGGGTAATGCCTTCATTAATAGATTTTATTCTTTTGTGTATGATTGGTTTGCTTGGAGGTATTGCTAATTTACTACTTGGACAATCTTATAAACTTTCAGAAGTTTCTTTAGTTACTCCGCTCAAGTATTTAAGCTTAGTATTTGCAATTGTATTTGGTTATTTTATTTGGAATGAAATACCATCTTTTAAAACTTTATTGGGTTCATTACTTGTAGTGTTATCCTCATTAATTATATTTAGAAGAGAAATTTATTTAAAAAAACCAAATTTAATTTTTAAAAATGAGTAAACCCCCGATTTATTGGTCAAAGGCAGTAAAGTTTCTTTCTAAAGACAAGATAATGAAAAAACTTATTTCTAAATATAAAGATAAAACCTTAACAACAAGAAAAGATATTTTTTTATCTCTATGTAAAAGTATAATAGGACAACAGATAAGTGTTGCTGCAGCAAATTCTGTATTTTTAAAGTTTAAAAAAGAATGTAGAGGAAAGATTAATCCAAAAGTAGTTAATACTATTACCTCGGCTCGGTTGAAAAAATGTGGATTAAGCAGACAAAAAGTTAGGGGAATTAAAGAGTTAGCAAAAAAATTTGTAAATAAAACTTTTAATCCAAGAATTATAAAAAAAATGGGTGACGAGGAGGCAATTCTTTATTTATCTGAGTTAAGACAAATAGGTAGATGGTCTGCAGAGATGATATTACTATTTACTTACAATAGATCTAATATATGGCCTGTTCAAGATATTGGTTTACTTAGAGCTATTTCAAACAATTATAGAAAAAGCTATTTACCACCCATGAGCTATGTAAATCGATTGAAAAAGAGGTTTTCTCCATATTGTTCAGTAGCTACTTGGTATTTATGGCGCTCCATAGACGATGAGCCTATACAATATTAAGCACCTTCAACTATCTGATGATGTCTTACTGCATGCCCTTTAATAACGTCTAGCGCTTCTTGATATTCAGGGGAATCATAAAATTTTATTGCTGTGTTGTAATCTGGAAATTCAACTACAGTTGTTCTTGGAGAGTTTATTCCCTCATTTGTTCTATTTTTTCCACCTCTAATTATAAATATCCCTGAGTATTTATCTGCAGCAATCTTGGCTTTTAGTGCATATTCCTTTAATTTTTCCTCACTGTTAATTTTTTCCCACACACAAACTATGTAACCTTTCATAACTTTCCTTTGTTTATCATTATATAATCAATTTTTACTTTATCAAATTTGTTCTTGTTCTACTCCTTCAACAATAAACATTATTCTCTTAGTTGTATCTTCAGCATGAGTCCAAGCAGACTTATATTCAGTTGACTCATGGCATGATATAGCATTATTGTAAGTCGGAAACTCCCATATTACAGTACGCACAACGTTTGGGCCGCTAAATGACTTTAATTTTCCACCTCTTACCACTGGTTTCCCTCCAAAACTTTTTATTATAGGAACAGCCTTTTCTCCATATTTTTTTAAGTTATCCTGGCTTGAGATTTCTAAGTATAGACTTATCCAATAAGTTTTCATATTTATCCTTTTTTAATATTTTTATTTATGATACCAAATTTTTATGGCTGATAAATTAATAATTACTTATGAAGAATATAAAAAGGTAGTCGAAAAACTTGCTTTAGAAATTGAAAAAAAATATAAGCCAACAGTATTAGTTGGTATCATGAGAGGTGCAGCTCCAATTATAGATATTTTATCTAGAATTTTTAAATTACCTACTGCTTATGTTGTAATTCAAAGTTACTCCGGTGATACTGTACAAGATAAACAAGGGGAGCTAATATTTGCAAGAGATATAAGTGCAATTGCAACTAACGAAGATTTTAAAAATGTATTGTTAGTAGATGATCTATCAGACACAGGACTAACTTTAAATAAAAGTATAGAGTGGCTTAAAGAATATGAACCTGTTAAGGAACACATAAGTGAAATTAAAACAGCATGTCTTTGGAAAAAAAAATCTTCCATTTTTACACCAGATTTTTGTCCAATTTTATTAGATAATGATCCATGGATTGTTCAACCATCAGAGTATTATGATGAAATCGATATTGATGGCTTGAAAAAAAAGTATTATAAGTAAAAAAAGGCCAGACTAAGCTGGCCTTTAATTTTAATTTTTAATAGAGTTTTATTGAGGAATATCTCCTTCTACTCCCTTAACGTAAACATTCATTCCAGCTAGCATTCCATCGTCTGCTACTGCACCTTCTGCTACAAGAATATTTCCTTTTTGATCATAAATTGGACCAGTAAATGAGTGAGCTTTTCCTGAAGCTAAGTCTTTTTGAAGTTGCTCTACTTCTTTTATTAAATCATCGCCCATTGCAGAATTGTATGGAGCCATTGCTACCATTCCTTCTTTTAACCCATGCCAAGTATCTTGTTGTTTCCAAGTACCATCTCTTGCTGCAATTGATCTTTCCACATAGTAAGGCGCCCAATCATCAATAATTGAAGTTAATATAGATTTTGGGGCAAATCTTTGCATGTCACTTGCTTGACCAAAAGACCAAACTCCTGCTTTTTCAGCAACTTGTACCGGAGCAGTACTGTCAGTATGTTGCATAATTATATCTGCACCTTGATCAATCAAAGCTTGAGCTGCTTCAGACTCTTTTCCTGGATCATACCAAGTAAAAACCCAAACAATTTTTGTCTTAATATCGGGATTTACTTTTTGCGCAGCTAATGTCATTGCATTAATACCTCTTATAACTTCTGGAATTGGAAAAGAAGCTATGTATCCAATAGTGTTTGTTTTTGTCATTTTGCCAGCCATGTGTCCTAACAAAGTTCTTCCTTCATAAAATCTTGCAGAATAAGTAGCAACATTTGAATGCTCTCTTTTGTAACCAGTTGCATGTTCAAATTTTACATTTGGAAAATCTTTTGCAACTTTGTTTGTTGGATCCATATATCCGAAACTAGTAGTGAATATAAGATCATGACCAGATTGAGCCAATTGTCTTATCACTCTTTCAGCATCCGCACCCTCAGGCACGCTTTCTACATAAGTTGTTTTTATTCCAGCTGCTTCTACTGCTTTTCTTCCTTCGTCATGTTGGTATGTCCAACCATGGTCCCCAGTTGGACCAACATAAACAAAACCAACTTTAAATTCTGCATTTGCATTTAAGCTAAAGCCAAGCACAAATAATACAGAAATTAAACTTCTTAAAAATAGTTTATACATTTGATTTCCCCTTTAAATTTAATTTTGTGATACTACAAACTAGTCAATATTCTAATAAAAAAAAATATTTATTTTGGAATAGCTAACATCACTTTTCCTTATAGAAGATTTGTCCCAGCGAAGTTGGTGTATTCAGTTTTATTTTTCTACTATCACGAGAAATTACAACTAAAACTATTATTGTCATGATGTAAGGTAATGCACTTAATAATTGAACTGGAATTCTTAAGCCCACTGCCTGCATATGTAATTGTAAAATTGTAATTCCACCAAATATTAATGCACCTATTAGAACTTTTATTGGACTCCATGTGGCAAAGACTACTAAAGCTAGTGCAATCCATCCTCTACCCCCTGTCATATTCTCAATCCATTGAGGAGTGTATATTAATGACAGGTATGCACCTGCCAATCCACACATTGCGCCTCCATAAAGAATGCAACTATATCTTACTAATGTAACATTAATCCCTTGATTAGAAGCCGAAGTCGGCGAGTCCCCAACGGCCCTTATAATCAAACCAGTTTTAGTTTTTTTCAAAAAATAATTTGTTAAAAAAGGTAATCCAAATGCAAAATATAATATAATTGAATGACCAAAGAATATAGGACCCAAAAATGGAATACTTTCTTTTAAATTAACGAATAATAATGGAAATTCCTTTCCTGGAATTCCAACAAAATTCTTACCTATCATCGCTGACATTCCAATACCAAAGATAGTTAACGCTAGACCTGTGGCAACATGATTTGTAAGGAGTGATTGGGTAAGTAGTCCAAAAATAAGAGATATAATTAAACCTGAAAGCATAGAGCCTATTACTGCAAAAAATAAATTACCAGTCACTATCATTAAAGCAAATCCAGAAATTGCTCCAATGATCATCATTCCTTCTACCCCAAGATTTAAAACACCAGATCTCTCCGTTATTAATTCCCCAGATGCAGCAAGTATTAAAGGAACTGATGATGCCATGATGGCACCAATCAAAATACCTATAAAATTTAAATCAAAGCTCATTTTTTTTTAAACCTAAAAATTTTATTTTAAAAAATAATAAATAATCAGACCCAAGAAGAAAAAATAAAATCATTCCTTGAAAAACTTGACCTGTATATTTTGGTACTTGCAAAAATATCTGAGCTGTTTCAGCTCCTAAGTAAGTAAGCGCAACAATTAAAGATGCAAATATAATTCCAACTGGATTTAGTCTTCCTAAAAAAGCAACAATAATTGCTGTGAAGCCATAATCAGGAGAAATGTTTCTATGCAATTGTCCTATTGGTCCTGTTATCTCCCCTACACCTGCAAGACCCGCACATGCTCCACTAATCATAAATACAATAATAATCATTGTCTTACCTTTGTAGCCTGCATATTTCGCAGTTTTTAAACTTAAGCCTGAAACTTTTATTTGAAAACCTAAGTAAGTTTTGAACAATATAAGCCAACTTAAGAATACAGTGATGAGAGTAATAAATATTCCAGCATGAATTCTTAAACCTTCAAATAAAATTGGCATTCTTGCAGACTCACTAAATTGTCTTGTTTCTGGAAAATTAAAACCTTCGGGATTACTCCAAGGACCAACCACCAAAAAATCTAATAACAATTTTGCAACATAAACCAGCATTAAGCTCACTAAAATTTCATTAGTGTTAAAATAGGTTTTTAAAATTGCTGGTATCATCGCAAATAACATCCCACCAATTGCTCCAGATAAAATAATTATTGGTAAAACATAAAATCCATCATGATTATAAAATAACAAAGCAACTCCGCCGCCAACTATTCCACCAAAAATAAGTTGACCTTCTGCACCAATATTCCAATTATTACTTTTAAAACAAAAAGATAAACCTATCGCTATTAAACAAAGTGGTGTAGCTTTTACCAAAAGTTCACTTAATCCGTATAAATCTGAAATGGGGGTAATAAAAAAAAATTTTAAAGCCTCAATAGGATTAAACCCCAAAATATAAAAAATAATCCCACCGCCAAATAATGTGAGAAAAATGGCTAAAACCGGCGTTAAAAAGTAAATTGATCGAGATACATCGTTACGTTTTTCAATTTTAATCAATTGAACCTCCACCCATCAAAATTCCTAATTTTTCAGCAGTAACAGTATCTGCATTCATTATTTTAGATAGTTTACCTTTATAAATTACACAAATACGGTCACTTAATTTTAATAGTTCATCGTTATCAGTAGAAATTAATACTGAAGATTTTCCTTGTTCGTTAATTTGAATTAATGTCTCATGAATGTAGTTGATCGCACCAACATCAAGACCCCATGTTGGGTTAAAACATACCAATAATTCAGGTGAAGTAATTAATTCCCTTCCAATAATCAATTTTTGAAGATTTCCGCCAGATAAAAATTGACTTTTTAATTCAACATTGTCTGTATTAACAGAAAAATTAGAAAGTATCTTCTTGGAATGTTCTTTTATTTTCTTTTCATTCACCAAACCTTTTTCAAAAAAGTTTGATGACTTAAAATTGTTTAATGCAACATTTTCATATATCTTTAATTCAGGGACTGCAGCTTGAGAGATACGATCCTCAGGTGAAAAAGCCATAAGGTATTCTCTTCTTTCTCTAGGATTTAACTTCCCAATTTCTTTATTTCTAAACATTATAGAAGTACCTTCCGTAATTATTTCTCCACTCAGTATTTGAAATAACTCATTTTGTCCATTTCCTGAAATTCCAGCTATACCTAAACACTCTCCTTTTTTTAGAGAAAGGTTTAAATTATTTAAGTTTGTTTCATATGGGTCGTCACTTTTAAAATTTAAATTTGAGATTTTTAAAATTTCCTCGCTATTTTTAAAATTATTAATTTTTTTTTTAATAGTATTTAAATTTTCACCTACCATTTTATTAGCTAAACTCTCAATTTTTTCATCAATCGTATTGCTAACCGAAACCACTTTACCTTTTCTCATTACGGCTACCTCATCACAAAGTGATAAAACTTCTTTTAATTTGTGAGTAATATAAATAATTAAAATTCCATCTTTAGAAAATTTTTTTAAAGAAATAAATAAATCATCAGTTTCTTGTTCAGTTAAAACTGATGTAGGTTCATCCATAATCAATACTTTTGGATTTCTAATTAAACACCTTATAATTTCTACTTTTTGTTTTTGACCTGCAGATAAGTTTAGAACTGGAACATCTAGATCAATTTTAAAATTGTACTTTTTTAATATATCGTTGACTAAAACCCTTAGATCTTCGTCTTTTTTGTCACTATCGATACTTAAATTTTCAAATACTGATAAAGTTTCGAAGAGGTTGAAATGTTGAAAAACCATTCCAATATTATTTTTTTTGGCATCTAGAGGAGAGTTAAGTTTAATGCTTTCATCATTTAAAAAAACTTCGCCCTTGTCAGGTTTTACTACTCCAGACAAGATCTTAACTAGTGTGGACTTTCCAGCCCCATTTTCACCCAATAATGCATATATTTTCCCACTTCCAAATTCTAATGATACTTTATCGTTTGCAATACATCCCGGATAAATTTTTGAAATTTCTGATACTTTAAGTTTTGTGTTCATTAGAATCGGTTTGATAGTAATAAAAATAAAGAATTAAGTAATATAAATACATTATATTTATCTAATTTTGATGGAAAACTTATTTTTTTTTCAACTTTTAAGTTAATCTTTTGTCACATTTCAGTATTATAAATAAATTATGAAAATTAGACTCGCTATTACATTAATTTCAATTTTTTTGGTGACTGCAGGTTGTCAAACTATTCAGAAGAAAACCAACGAAGTTGTGGAAAAGGAAAATAAAAAATACGGTTTATTTGTTGGTGGAGATGTTAATAAAATGAAGTTAGAATTAGGGGCTCCTAACGAAGATATTGTCAATGATATTGGTAATGAGGTTTTAATTTATAAAACTAAAAAATATGGAGTACCTTGTGAACGAAGATTTGAAGTAAACGCTAGCGGAACTATTATCGCTTTCAGTTCTAATGGATGTTTTTAAACTTGTGGGGCGAACCCCACAAGCAAGGTTTAAATTATTTACTTGATATCAATAAGTCTTTTTTTCTTATGATCTGGTAAAATTCTTTCGCATGCAATCGTTAAAAGACCGTCCTTAAGTTCAGCACCATTTACTTTCACATCATCTGCAATAGTAAAAGATCTTGCGAATTGTCTTTGTGAAATTCCTTTATGAATTATTTTACCATCTTCATTTTGATCTTCAGACTTATTAATCTGTTTTGTTCTTACAGTTAATATATTATCTTCAAACTCAACTTCGACATCTTTTTTATTAAAACCAGCTAAAGCTACTTCAATTGAGTAGTTATCTTTACCAGTTTTTCTAATGTTGTATGGTGGATAGTTCGATTGCATTGTCATGCCACCATTACCAAGCATACTTTCAAATTGGTCAAACATATCGTCAAAACCAATAGAAAACGGTCTTAGTGAGTTAAAGATTGATAGGTCCTTACTTGTCATATTTACTCCTTTTGTTAAGCAAGTTAATTTATGTAAGCCCCAATAAGGCGGCTTACAGATATTATGTGGTATTTAATTTTAAAATTTCAATACTAAAAATGTTAATATTTTTCAGTAATTTTCAAAGCAAAGCTATAATCAATGGCCATTTCTTCAATCGCGCCATCTCTGCCAGATTTTCCTCCATGACCAGCATTCATTTCAGTTTTTAATAATAATAAATTATTGTCTGTTTTATAGTCTCTTAATTTTGCAGTAAATTTTGCAGGTTCGTCAAATAGAACCCTATTATCACTTAGACTCGTAGTAATTAAAATATGAGGATAATCCATTTTTTTGATGTTGTTATATGGAGCATATGAATAAATATAATCAAAATGATCTTTATTATCTTTTGCATTTCCAAATTCATCAAACTCCCCAACTGTTAAAGGCAGTGAATGATCAAGATTAGTTGTTAATGAGTCTACAAATGGAACAGCCATTATTACTCCTAAAAACAGTTCTGGCGCTTGATTTACAACTGCTCCCATAAGTAATCCACCTGCGGAACCACCCATCCCTATAATTTTATTTTCTGAGGTATATTTTTTTTCAATCAAATATTTTCCAACAGCTATATAATCCTCAAAAGTATTTTTTTTATTTAAAAGCTTTCCTTCTTTCCACCATTTCATCCCTCTTTCCATTCCACCTCTAATATGTGCTGTTACCCACATTATATCTCTATTTATTAAACTTAATCGGGTAGAAGAAAATCCTGGAGACATTGAATTTCCATATGATCCATAGCCATAAAGTAAAAGATTTGATGAACCGTCCAAAGTAGTATCTTTGTGTCTAGTAATAGTTATAGGAACCATTCTTCCATCATGAGATGGGCACTCAAGACGCTCCACAATATAATTATCTGGATTGTGTCCGGATGGAATTTCTTGTTCTTTAACAAGTTTCTTATCTTTTGATTTTAAATTATATAAAAAAGTTCTCCCTGGTGTTTTAGGTGAAGAATACGATAAATATACATTGTCTGTGTTTTTATCTTTTTGAGTTAATGATATACTTGGAACAATTACTTTTTCGTCACTAAAAATGATCTCTTCCTCTTGATTTGTCTTTGGATCACGTAAAATTATTTTCCCAAGTGCATTAGATGTTTCAGATCGAATTATCCAATTATTTAAAAATACTAAACCTCCTATCAATACCTCATCTTTTGCATTAACAAATGGCTCCCATTTTTGTTCAACCAAGTTATTACATCTATCAATCTTAAAATCTTCAGCATTTTCATTTGTATGTTTATAAAAATAGTCATCCCAAGAATTAATCGAGTATATTATTCCCCTTTTTCTCTTTTGGATTAATTTAGGATTTGGATTATTTTCATCAACTTTAAAGTAATATTGTTCTGATGTATTATGGTCAGAACTTGTAATTATGAAATATTTCTCATCTGAACTAAGGCCAATCCCAACAGTGAATGCTTCGCTTTTTTCTTTAAAAATTAATAAATCATCTTTTGTTGCTGATCCAATTTCATGTCTATAAATAGTTCTAGGTCTGTGATGTTCATCTAATTTAGAATAAAATATATATTTATCATCCAAACTAAATTCGATGCTACCACTCGTTTCCTCAATTTTTTCAGTGACTAAATTTCCAGATTTTATGTTTCTTATATAAATTGTATAATATTCAGATCCTTTTAAATCTAAAGAATATCCAAGATACTCATCATTAAAGCTTACCTCTAAGTCACCTAAACCAAAATATTCTGTTTTAAGTTTCTCCTTCTCTTTATCGCCGTTCCAAATTTCTTCAATTTGTTCTTCACCAATTTTTTTTCTTAATTTAATCGAATAATTTCCTTTTGCTGTAGTTTTAGTCCAATACTCATAGTTTTTGTCTTTGTAAGGGAGTGACTCATCATCCAGTTTGATTCTTGCTTTTATTTCATCAAAAAGTTTTTTTTGAATTTTTTTAGTATCTTTCATTTGGTCAGAAAAATATTCATTTTCATCTTCCAAATATTTTCTTACTTCAGGCAAAAGTTTTGAGCTATCTCTTAAAACCTCGAGAATATTTGGTTGATGAATCCAACTATAATCGTCTGTCCAAGACTTATTGTGACAAGATTTTATTTCAGGTTTCTTTTCAAGCTGTGGTAGTTTCATTATGAATTAAATTAATATATGAATATTTTTTTTATAACACTGATTATTTTTGTCGTTGTATATGTTCTTCTAACTTGGTTTGCTAGAACTTCTGCAAAAAAAATTTCAAGATTTATACGTATATTAATAATTATTTCTGCGATACTATTGGCTGTTATTATGGCTTATGCGGGAAGATATATATTTTCATTACCTTTTGTGCTTGCAATCTTACCGTTGATAAAAACAAAAGCTGGAATATCTTTATTTCAACTTCTTAGATTATGGGGACTTTTCAGAGTTTTAAGAAATTCAGGTAGATTTAATTTTAATAATTTTAACCAATCTGTAAACAAACAGAACATATCCTTAGATGAAGCATATAAAATACTAAATTTAAAATCTGACATAAAATATACCAAAGAACAAGTTATGAAATCTTATAAGTCTATTATGAAAAAAATTCATCCAGATGTAAGTCCAGAACTAACTAGACTTGCATCGATAGTAAATGAAGCAAAAGATATTGTGATAAAAAATATTAGTTAATAATTGATTTAAATTTTGTAAAAATCTTTTCTGGATTAATTTTTTCTTTACCTCTTGAATTATGTGAGACAAAATTCATGCCATCAGGGATTATAGGATACATATTTGGACTATAGCTGCCATACAATAAGGGTGTATCACTCATTAAAACTATTGTAGGAACGCCTAAAGCAGCTGATAGGTGACTGAAACTTGAGTCGTTACATATTGCAATTTTACAATTCTTTATAACTGGCAAAATTTCAGAAATAGAATTATTATCCAAGGGAACACAAATTTCTTTATATGATGACAATATACTATTAAGAATTGATTGTTCTTCCTTATTTTTGCCTGTCGCTAAATAAAACATACAGTCATAATTTTTAATAGCTAGTTCTATGAATTTTTTATATTTATCAGCTGGAATTCTTTTAGTGGGACCAGAGCCACCTATTCCAAGTAAAATATTAATTTTATCTTTTGAAATTGAAAGTCTCTGAGCAGCTAATCTTACTGAACTCTCATTAATATTTATACGAGGATTACTCTCTACTTTTAAATTTATCTTATCTAACAATTTATTTGCAGCATCGATAATGTGTTGTTCTTTTTTCTCAAATAACGGGTACTGATATATATTTTTTATCCCTGCACTTTTACAAATAAGCCTATATCTTACCGATGAATTAAAAATAAAAACCTTATCAAAATAATTATTTTTAATTTCATTTTTTAATTTGAAAAAACCCGATATACCACTGTGCTCATCGTTTTTGTTGTCTCTTTTCAAGTAAATTATATTTTTTAAAAAATTTAAATTTTTTGTATATTCCTTAGCTTTTGTGCTCTCTTTTATTAATAGAGTAATTGGTGAATTATATTTTTTAGAGATTGCTTCTATAAAAGGTAAGAAAATTACCATATCTCCAATACCCATACGGTTTTGTATAACAAGTATATTCATAAGTTTTTATAACCTTTACTAATTTGAATTTTTATATAAATTTTGGCAATGGAACAAATTAAAGGTGTATATGCTGCTGGTTTATCAGTTTTAGATAAAAATTTAGCATTAGACATTAAAAATACCATTAAACATGCTGAAAATGTCATTGATTTAGGATGTCACGGTGTTGTTTTTTTTGGGAGCACTGGACAGTCCCAACTGATATCTTTAAGTGAAAAAATTCAATTAATAAATGAGCTACCAAAAAGTAGACATAAAAGTAAATTTATAATTGGAACTGGTCTAAATTCTTTAATCGATACAATAAATTTAATGAAAATTTCTAAATCTATGGGTTTTAATAATTTTTTAATAATGCCACCAGCTTATTATAAGTATGGAGATGAAGATGTGATCAATTTCTATTCTAGAATTATTAAAGAGATTAATGATTGTAAAATTATTCTATATAATTTCGAAAAGCTTTGTGGATATAAATTTAGTATTCAATGTGTGGAAAATTTGGTTCAAAAATTCCCTAATCAAATTATTGGTGTAAAGGATAGCAGTTATAATTTATTTGAAACTTTGAAAATTAAAAATTTTTCAATTTTCCCAGGTTCTGAGTCAAAATTATTAAAAGGTCTTGAGTTGGGATGCCATGGTATAATTACTGCAACAACAAATGTTACAGGTCAATTAGCTAGAAAAATTTATGATAATTTCCACAGTAATCAAGATCTATCATCTAATCAAAATTTGTGTGATGTAAGAAAATCTTTCGACAAATATAACTTAATTTCAAGTCTACACACTCTTATGGCAGAAAAAAATTCAATATACGGGTATCTTTTGCCTCCATTAAAATTATTAGATCAAGCAGAAAAAAATGATTTATTATCAAATCTTGAAAAACTAAATTTTGATATGGAGATATTAAAGGCGGCATAAAAATGAGTTTAATAAGTTTTTTAAATAATTTATTTAAGCAGGACGGTTTTGAACTTATAGACTCAAATTCAAAAAAATACGTTATAGGCAATCCAACAAAAGATAAACCTATCGTAATTAGATTTCTTGACCAAAAACTAATGCAAAAGTTACTTATAAATCCCGACTTGTATTTTGGGGAAGCTTATATGAATGGATCTCTTGTAATAGAAAACGGATCACTTACAGACTTTCTAGATTTAGCTTTTAAAAATATTGGTAGAGGGAATATAAATTCTTATGGAGCGGTAATAAAAAAAATAAAAGGTACATTTGGATATCTTACGAATTTAAATAAAATAATAAAATCAAAAGAAAATGTTGCACATCATTATGATATATCTGAAAAACTTTACGATTTATTTTTAGATAAAAATAGACAATATTCTTGTGCTTATTTTAAAAATGATAGTGATACTCTTGAACAAGCTCAAAGCAACAAGATTCATCATATTATAAAAAAGCTAAACATCCAGCCAAACCAAAAAGTTTTAGATGTTGGTTCAGGATGGGGAACATTAGCATTAGCAATAGCAAAGGAGACAAATGCTAGTGTTACAGGAATTACATTGTCTGAAAATCAATTTGAATATAGTCAGAATAAAGCGAAAGAAATGAATTTATCAAATCAAGTAGACTTTAAACTTATTGATTATAGGCAGTTAAATGAGAAGTTTGACAGGATTGTGAGTGTTGGAATGTTTGAGCATGTTGGTAGAAATTTTTATAGAACATATTTTAATAAAGTTTTTCAACTTTTGAATGAAAAAGGAATAGCACTAATTCATACAATTGGTTCTTCTATGCCTCCAAGAGATCCACAACCATGGATACAAAAATATATTTTTCCTGGTGGTTACACGCCTAGCTTAAGTGAGATATCAAAACCAATCGAAAAGTCTGGTCTTATAGTATCTGATATCGAGGTACTTAGAATGCATTATGCTCATACTCTAAGAAATTGGAAAGAGAGATTTTTATCAAAAAAAGATACAGTTTTAGATATGTTTGACGAAAAATTTTTTAGAATGTGGGAATTTTACTTAGCTAGTTGTGAAATGGCATTCAAATGGGGAGACCAGGTTGTATTTCAATTACAATTAGCTAAAGATAATAGCTCTGTTCCTAATACTCGGGACTATATTTATTAAAATATTACTGATAAATTAGTAACAGTAATAATGAAAAAAAATAAAAAAAAAAAAGTTAACAAGAAAAAAAAAATTAGCAAAATTACCTCAAAAATAAAAAAAAAAGTAAAGAAGAAGAGGAAAAATCTTAGGATTAGAAGAAAAAAAAATACAAGTAAAAAGATAGTTCTTAAAAAGAAGACTAAAGATAATTTAATTACAAAATCAGTAAGAGTAGAGGAAAATATAAAATCAAAATTAAATGTTAAAGTTAAATTTGATATTTTTGCAATTGATAGGGGTATCTCTAAATTCTTTAATTCTATTGATGGAAAAATTAATGAATTTAAATCTCAAAGAAAAGACGAAAAAAGAAGATTAAAATTAATTGAAATTGAAAAAAATGAAAAAGAAAAAGAAAGAATAAAAAAACAAAAGATATTGCATGAGGAAAAGCAATTAAAACTAAAGGAACAACAACTAAAAGATGAAGAAAGAATAGAAAAATTAAGAGCAAAAGACTTAAAATTATTTTTAAGAAAAGAACAAGCTCTTTTAAGAAAAGAACAATCAGAGAGACAAAAGAAATTTTTACAAGAATTAAAAATTCAAAAACAAATTGAAAGATTTAGAATAAGAGAGGTAAAAGAATTAGAGAAACTTGAAAAAATTTCTTTAAGAGAAAAAAGAGAAAATTACGGAGAACTTCAACAAAGAATAGAGAACTTAAAAAATAAATATAGATTAATAAGAGATCAAAAAATTAGAGAAAGAGTTGAGGCACTTGGCGTTAAGACAGATGAAGCTGATGATAGATCTGCACTTCTTCAAAAAGAAAGAGAATATAATTTAGCGAGACAAAAAATTGAGTTTGCTTTAGAAAGTTTTTATAGAAGTGCGAACAGTCTAGTTTTCCAATTAAACAAAAGATATATCACAAGACATATGTCTATTTTTAGATGTATAGATAAAAGATTTGAGACAGGAGAAATTTTTATTAAATGGGACGAGTCTACAGATAACGAGTGGTTAATTTTAATATATATAAAGGATAATTCACCCGATAAAGGAATAATTATAGAAGATAAGACAAATGAGGAAAAAAATATGTCTCATGAGTTTAAAGCAAATGAAATATTTAAAGCCTCAGACTTGATGGTAGACTCTCTAACTCAGCTTATTTCAAAGAAAAGGCAAAAACAGCAGTAAGCTATATTTTACTCATTAACGTAAACCGAAACTCCTCTAGAATTAATATCTACATCAAATTTCTTATGAAGAGGAGGGAAAGCTCTTTGTGAACAATCAAGCCTGTCACATGTTCTACATGATACTCCAATAGGTAATTCAGATTTTTTGTCACTCAGATCTAAGTTTTCAGTATATACAAATTCTTTAGCATATTTTGCTTCACAACCAAGACCTATTGACAACATACTTTTTTTTTGTCCATACCTTCCAACACCCTTTTCAACAGTTTTTGCAATACAAACATATTTCTCTCCATTAGTCATTTTACTAACTGCTGCTTGAATAACACCTGGTCTGGAAAAAGCTGAATAGACATTCCATCTTGGACAAGCTCCTCCATATCTTGGTATCTCTATACCTGATAATGAAAATCTTTTTGAAATGTTTCCAGCAACATCTACTCTTAAAAAATGAAAAGGAATTCCAGGAAGTTTTGGATCTTGTAAACATGTTACCCTGTGAGCTACCTGCTCAAAAGAGGTTGCAAACGTATTTTGTAAAAGTTCTAAATCATATTTTAATTCTTTACATTCTTTATGAAAAAGAGCGTAGGGCATTAATATTGCAGCACCACAATAATTTAAAAGCGCAACTCTTGTTAATTTTTTAGACTCTTCAGTTGGAAAATTAAATGTGGTAAGGTATTCATCAATTTCTTTTGATGCACCTTCTTGTGAAATTTGTGCTGCAGCAAAAAGTTTTTTTGTTTCAAGTGAAAGATAATCAGATAATAGCAATTCTTTTTCTTTTACTTTATATATCTTCGAGAATGGTTTTCCGTCTTTAGGTATTACATCTTTTACAGTTATACCATATTCATCTTTTAAAAACTGACATAAGGCAATATATCTTGTTCTATTATTTTGTTTTACTTTATCAAAAATTTGATTTGCAAATTCTTCTAATTTTGGAAAAAAATTTTTATTTTCTTGTAAAAAATCTGAAATTACTTCTCCAGGAAACGCATTTTTTCTCCCATCAATAATTTTACCTGAAATATTTTCTAATTTGTTAAAAATTTCATGATCTTTTTGTTTAAAGTTATCACCTAGTTTAATTAAAGCTTTAGCAATTTTTGGATTTGTATTAACTAAATCCTTTACCTCTGGTCCAAGAATATCAAGATCCTCAAAAAGTTCATCACCTAATAATTCAGAAATATTATTCTCGAGATTTATGTCTGTTTTGCTTGTAAGATCGGAAAGCTCTATTTTAAGTTTATCACAAACCTTTAAAAGTAAGTCTCCATCAATTTTTCTTTTTCCACTCTCTATAAGATTTAAATAGCTTGGTGAAATAGACATTTCTTCTGCTAATTTGTTAGCTTGAATTCCTAATTGCCTTCTAAAAGCTTTAATTTTTGGACCAATTTTTGTATCAATTTGACTCATTTTACTATTTGTAAATTTTGTAAATTTAAATTTACACAAAATTATTCTATTTTACAAGCAAAATCAATTTAATTGTAGATTTTGTAAATATTGTAAATTATAAAGTTTACATGGAAAAAAACAAAATTAACAATATCGAAAATAACTACCAAATTACTAATAAAGAAGAGCATTCTGAGCATAAGTCAAAAGGTATTTACATTAGAGACGATCATTGCGATTGGGGATCTAGCGGAATGAACGAATTTACTGAAGAATACAGCTCAAAATAGTCATTAGTCATTTCTAGTCATTTAATCAAAAGAGAGGGGTTTAAGTGTCCGCAGAAAATATTTCATACGATTTACAAAGATTTTCAGGTATTAAAAGAGATTATACTCCTGAAGAAGTTGAAAGATTAAGAGGTTCAATCAAAATTGAGTATTCTATGTGTAAAATGCAGTCCCAAAAGCTTTGGAAACTGCTTAATACAGAAGCTTATGTAAACACCCTTGGGTCACTTTCAGGAAATCATGCAGTACAACATGCAAAAGCTGGTTTAAAAGCAATTTATTTAAGTGGTTGGCAAGTTGCAGCTGATGCTAACAGTGCTGGTGAAATGTATCCAGATCAATCTTTATATCCATATGATAGTGCACCAAAATTAGTTGAGACAATGAATAATTCCCTAATTAGAGCTGATCAAATTCAGCATATGGAAATGATAGATGGTGATATGGATAAAAGTAAGAGAACTGATTACATGTTGCCAATTATAGCTGATGGTGAAGCAGGATTTGGTGGACCACTAAATGTATTTGAATTAACTAAAAAATTTATTAGAGCGGGTGCTGCAGGGGTTCACTTTGAAGACCAATTAGCTAGTGAGAAAAAATGTGGTCATATGGGCGGAAAAGTTTTAGTTCCAACTGGAACAATGGTTAGAAATTTAAAGGCTGCAAGACTTGCTGCTGATATTGCAGATGTACCATTAATAATTTTAGCAAGAACAGATGCAAATGCAGCGAAGCTAATCACTAATGATTTTGATGAAAATGATAAGGAATTTTTGACTGGCGAAAGATCACCTGAAGGTTTCTTTTATGTTAAAGATGGAATAGAGCAAGCAATTTCTAGAGGTCTTGCTTATGCACCATACGCAGATTTAATTTGGTGTGAAACCGCTACTCCAAATTTAGAAGAAGCAAAGAAATTTGCTGATGCTATACATGAAAAATTTCCTGGTAAAATGTTAGCTTATAACTGTTCTCCATCATTTAATTGGAAGAAACATTTATCCGATGAGGAAATTGGATCATTTCAAAGAAAGATTGGAGAAATGGGATATAAATTTCAGTTTATAACATTAGCTGGTTTTCATACTCAAAACATCGCAATATTTGAATTAGCAGAAAAATATAAATCAGAAGGCATGACTGCTTACTCAAAAATTCAACAGCATGAATTTGCTAGAGAAAAAGATGGATACACAAGTGTGAAACATCAAAGAGAGGTAGGCACATCTTATTTTGATGCAGTTTCAAATACAATAAGCTCAGGTAAAAGCTCAACTACGGCAATGGAAGGCTCAACCGAGTCAGAACAGTTTTAGATGATAGATTAATGTTTACTAGTGGTCTTCTATTAATAGTAAGCTATCTTTTATTTAAATATACAGTTCAATGGATTCAATATTATAATCAAACTGATCCTAGGATGCCTGACTCAATATGGCGTTACACCTGTGATTATAAAGTTATTGGAATTAGAGATATCTGCGACTTGGATGATAAGCCATTTGTAAGACAAAGAAGGAAAAGAGATAAAATTGTTACAATAATGTATTTTATTGTAGTCTTTGCTTTTGTATTTTCTATGTATTTTATGGCGAGTTTATTAGGACTAATTCTTTAATTTTTGAATTTGATCCCATGCTGAATTAACAGCTCTCATTTTAGCTTTGCTCTCATTTATTACTTCTTGCGGAACACCTTTACTTAATAAAAGATCAGGATGATGCTCTTTGCTAAGTTTAATATAACGTTTTCTTATTTGTTCGAGTGAGTCATCAGGTTTGCTCTCTAAAACAATATAAGGATTAAGTTTGTCTGATGACTTTCTGCTTTCTTTAATTCCGTTAATTTGAGTCTGATTTAATCCAAAAATTCTTGCTATATCTTCTATCATGATTAATTCATTGTCACTTATGTGTCCATCAGCTTCAGCAATATAAAAAAGGGTGTTAATTACTTCCTCTAATACATTCATATTTCCTCTATAAACTTCTGAAATTTGTTTTGCATATGGTTCATACCCGGCACTTTCCTCTTTGGCTTTATTGAAAATTTTTCCAACTTGATCTAACTCACTTTCAGGTATTTTTAATTTATCTTTGACTGCAATTAATTCTTCACGACTAACTTGTCCATCTGCTTTACTTAGCTTTGCTGATAAAACAATTAAAGAGAGTGCAAATATTTGTTGTGGCTGTGCGAAAGATCTAAATCCACCACTTGATCTGGCTCTTGACATTTTTCCACCAATTAAGGATCCTAAAAGCATACCAAAAGGTCCACCAATTGAAAAACCTAGCATTCCACCAATTATGCTTCCCCATATTGCCATTACTCAAAACTCCTTAATCTATATTCCCAATTACCCATTTTATTATAAGTTACTTTTAATATTAAATTATTTTCTGGATTATACCAAACATCAAATTCAAATTTTTTTTCATCAGAAAGACTTTCATCATTTGATTTAATATTAAAGTGTTTAGCTAAATATTCTTTACCATTAATATTAATGTTTTCATCTCCTATCAAACTCACAGTCTGTTTTTTTATACTCCCAGATAAAGGACTGATTTGTTTATTAGCTTTTAAAATTTTGTGGTTCCACCAATTCCCAATTGTACAATCTAAACTGGCTTCTCCCTTGTATGATGATCCATCTATAACGAATTTATTTATAGATTTATCATAATTTAAATTTACATATTTTTCTTTATCATTTTGAAAAGTATTAGATTTAAAAAAAACTAATTTATCATCTTTGTACTTTTCTATTGTTTCACTTAATATCGAAAAAACTGTTATGCCGAATAACTCTACTTTAAAATTAGTATAATTTTTTACGACAAATAAATCTTCATCAAATTCAAAGAAGTAGTTGGTACTACCAATAACTTCATTATTTCTTAGAACATCCATCTCAATTTTTTTTAGACCTTCATAATGATTGCTATGTGCCATCACTTTAGAAGCAAACATAATAATTATTGATACGATAATAAAATGTTTCATTTTCATAGATTTTAGTTAAAGAAAGTATAAATAATAGCTTAAAATATGTTCCTTACTATCAAAAATATTCCCAAAGTCTCATGGAGTTCTAAAGAGACTTTTAATTTAAAGCCAAAATTATCAACTTTATTCTTCCTTTGTTTTGGGCTTATATTATTTGGTTTTGGCGAAGCTTTAGTCGTTATTTCATTTATTGGCAATTCTCCATGGACTGTAATGGCACAAGGAATTTCAATTAATTCAGGATTATCCATTGGAATTGTCACTTTTATAGTAAGTGTTGTCGTTTTATCTTCATGGTTTTTTTTAAAACAAAAACCTGGTCTAGGTACCATATTCAATATCGTAATCATTGCAGCAATGTTAGACATAACAATTGCATTAATACCAACCCCTGAAACTTATATTATGAAATTATTAATGGCTGCAGTAGGCGTTATGATAGTTGGAGTGGGGAGTGGTATCTATTTAATAGCTAATCTAGGTCCAGGACCTAGGGATGGTTTAATGACTGGTTTACAAAAAAAAACTAATCTACCAATTGCTGCTGTGAGAGCTTTTATAGAAATTTCTGTAGCATCAGTTGGGTGGTATTTGGGTGGAACAATTGGATTTGGAACATTGATGTTTGCTTTTGGAATTGGTCCTTGTATTGCTTTCAGTTTGTATATTATTGATAGAATAATGAACTAAGTAGCAGTATTTTGTTTTTCGCTTTTTTTTCTTTCGTGAGGGTCCAGAATTGCTTTTCTAAGTCTGCAAGATTTAGGCGTGATTTCTAATGCTTCATCAATATTAAGCATACTTAACTGTTCTGCAATAGACATTTGTCTTACTGGAGTGAGAACTATATTTTCATCAGTACCTTGTGTTCTCATATTCGTAAGTTTTTTTCCTTTCATTACATTAATTATCATATCACCAGGTTTTGGAGCTAAGCCCACAATCATTCCTGCATAAACTGGATCATTGTGTGTAACAAACATTTCTCCTCTAGCTTGCAAATTAAAAATTGAAAATGCAACAGCCTTGCCTTGTTCCATAGAGATTAAAGCACCATTTCTTCTTCCCTCCATGTATCCCTCAAAGTCTCCATAGGAGTGAAAAATTCTATTAATAACACCTGTTCCTTTAGTTAATGTTAAAAATCTGCTTGTGTATCCCATTAAACCTCTTGTAGGAGCTTGAAAAATAAGTCTTTTTTTATTTTTTCCAGTATCTTTTAGTTCAACCAATTTGCCCTTTCTCCTATTCATAGAATCTATAATTCTTGATGAATATTCTTCATCTAAATCCATAGTTATTTCCTCAATTGGTTCTAACTTTTTTGAATTTTTGTCAGTTTTAAATAAAACTTTAGGAGGACTAACTGTCATTTCAAAGCCCTCTCGTCTCATTTGTGTTAATAATATTTCAAGCATCAGCTCTCCTCTTCCACTTATTTCAAATGCATCTTTATTTGCGTTTTCTGAGAAAGAAATTCCAACATTGTTTTGAGCTTCTAAAATTAGACGATCTCTTATCTGAGTACTTGTTAATTTTTTACCCTCAGTTCCTGCTAGTGGTGAGCTATTTACTGTTATTTTTATCGACATTGTTGGTGGATCGATCGGTGTTGCCTCAATTGGTTCATTTACCCCTAAATCACAAATAGTATCTGCTACATTTGCTTTTTCTAATCCAGCTATAACTACGATATCTCCAGCTTCTCCAACTTCAATGGGCACTTTTTTTGTGCCTTCATATCTAAAGATTTTTGTAAGTCTGCCTTCATCTACTTTTTCACCTTTTAAATTGATTGCTTTTATTTGTTGATTTGCTTTTGCCGTACCTTGTGAAATTCTTCCTACTAAGCTTCTGCCTAAAAAGTTATCAGCATAAAGTAGCGTCGATAGCATTGCAAATGGTTTTGATCTATCAAATTGAGAGGGTTTTACATGATCCAAAACTAAATCTAAGAGCGGATTAAGATTTTCTCTTGGTCCGTCAATATCTTTAGATGCCCAACCAGACCTCCCACTTGCGTATAATACTGGAAAATCTAATTGCTCTTCATTAGCATCCAAACTAACAAATAAATCAAAAGTCTCATTTAAAACTTCATCAGCCCTTTGATCGCTTTTGTCTAATTTATTTATTACTACAATTGGTTTTAATCCCTGTTTTAATGCTTTGCTTAATACAAATTTTGTTTGAGGCATGACGCCTTCTGCAGAGTCTACTAACAATAATGCACCATCTGCTAAACTTAAAACTCTTTCAACCTCTGCTGCAAAATCTCTGTGACCCGGAGTATCAATAATATTTATTCTAGTATCTTTCCAATTAATCGAAGTAGGCTTAGCAAGAATTGTGATTCCTCTTTCTTTTTCCAGCTCTCCAGAATCCATTAATCTTTCATCAACTACTTCGTTGTCTCTAAAGGAACCACTTTGTTTCATCAAATTATCAATCAGTGTTGTTTTTCCATGATCAACGTGAGCAATGATAGTGATGTTTCGAATGTTATTATTCATGGTTGAGGTTCTTATACATTTATACTTTTAATTGAAAACAAAAAAAAAGGGCAGAATAATCTGCCCTTTTAAAATTTTTAGTTAGACTTACTGGGTTACATTCCCATACCACCCATGCCGCCCATGCCGCCCATTCCTCCTGGAGGCATTCCTCCAGCAGCAGCATCCTTCTCTTCAGGTTTATCAGCAACCATTGCCTCAGTTGTTACTAATAATCCAGAAATTGAAGCTGCATCTTGTAAAGCTGTTCTTACAACTTTAACAGGATCAATAATACCTTCTTTAAACATGTCAACGTATTGTTCTGTTTGAGCGTCATATCCTTGAGAAGATTTATTGGCTTCTAAAAGTTTGCCTACTATAACTGAACCGTCTACACCAGCATTTGTTGTTATTTGTCTTATAGGAGCTTCTAACGCACTTTTAACAATTTCAACACCTGCTTTTTGATCTGAACCTTTGACTTTCAATTTATCCAGATCTTGAGAAGCATAAAGAAGCGCACATCCACCACCAACAACTATTCCTTCTTCAACAGCTGCTCTTGTAGCATTTAGAGCATCTTCAACTCTATCTTTTTTTTCTTTAACTTCTACTTCTGTTGCGCCACCAACTTTGATTACTGCAACACCGCCTGCTAGTTTAGCAAGCCTTTCTTGAAGTTTTTCTCTGTCATAATCTGATGAAGTTTCTTCAACTTGTTGTTTAATTTGATCGCATCTTGCTTCAATGTCTGATTTTTTACCAGTACCACTTACAATCGTACTATTTTCTTTATCAACTTTTACTCTTTTAGCAGACCCAAGATCAGTAATTTTAACATTTTCTAATTTGATACCAAGATCTTCAGATATAACTTGTCCTCCAGTTAAAATTGCAATGTCTTCAAGCATAGCTTTTCTTCTATCTCCAAAACCAGGGGCTTTAACTGCTACAACTTTAAGTCCACCTCTTAATTTATTTACAACTAATGTTGCTAATGCTTCACCTTCTACATCCTCTGAAATTATCATTAAAGGTCTACCTGCTTGAACAACTGCCTCAAGGAGCGGAACCATAGGTTGAAGATTAGTTAATTTCTTTTCATGTAAAAGAATTAATGGATTTTCAAGTTCTGTTGTCATCTTTTCAGCATTTGTAACGAAGTATGGTGATAAATATCCTCTATCAAATTGCATTCCTTCAACAACATCAAGTTCTGTCTCAATACTTTTTGCTTCCTCAACAGTTATAACTCCTTCGTTACCAACTTTCTGCATAGCCTTTGCAATCATGTTTCCTATTTCTTTATCTCCATTAGAGGAGATAGTTCCAACTTGAGCAATTTCATCACTATCTTTTACTTTTTTAGCCGATGATATAAGAGCATTTCTCACATGCTCTACTGCAGCATCAATTCCTCTTTTAACGTCCATAGGGTTCATACCGGCTGTAACGTACTTACAACCTTCTTTTACAATAGCTTGAGCCAGAATAGTTGCAGTTGTAGTACCGTCACCTGCTTCATCATTTGTTTTGCTCGCAACTTCTTTAACCATTTGGGCACCCATATTTTCAAATTTATCATCTAGGTCGATTTCTTTAGCAACTGATACACCATCTTTCGTTGTTCTTGGTGCACCATATGCTTTGTCTATAACAACATTTCTACCTTTGGGGCCAAGAGTAACCTTAACTGTGTTTGCAAGTATATCTACTCCCTTCAGCATTGCTGATCTAGCATCTGAGTCGAATTTTACTATTTTTGCCATTATTAAACTCTCCTTTTATTTATTAATTTATTTAGAAGTAGAGATACCCATAATGTCTGATTCTTTCATTATGCTGTATTCTTTACCATCAATTTTAACTTCAGTTCCTGACCATTTTCCAAAAAGAACTTTGTCACCAACTTTAACATCCATCGGTATAATTTTTCCATCCTCAGTTTTTGATCCACCACCTACAGCAACTACTTTTCCTTCTTGTGGTTTCTCTTGCGCAGAATCAGGGATGATAATTCCACCAGCAGTCTTTTCACTGCTATCCAAGACTTCGATTAAAACTCTATCGTGTAACGGTTTAAACTTCATATTTACTCCTTTAAATTAGTGTTCATATAGATGCATGTGACTATGATTTCAAGATCCGGCCTCAAATTTATAAATAAGAAAATTCAAGAATTTATTAGATTTTTAAGCTATATCTGAAATATGAGTAAAAATTTAGATGAATCAGGCTTAAAATCAATATTCAGTGAATATGACTTATTTTTCATAGATATCTGGGGTGTAGTACACAACGGAATAAAGCTACATGAGAATGCTGTGAAAGTTTTAAATGAATTATCTAACAATGAAAAAAAATTCATATTATTGACAAATGCTCCAAGACCCAACCTGACAGTAATCAATACTCTAAAAAAAATGGGATTAAATGATTTTTCTGATACAGTTTTTACATCTGGAGAAGCTTCAAAAAGATATCTTTTAGAAAATTTCAACAATAAAAAATTTTTTCACTTAGGACCACCAAGAGATTTTGATTTATTTAAAACTTTTGAAGATAATAAAGTGCTTAATATAGACGACTCGGATTATTTATTATGTTCAGGTCTTTTTGAAGAACATGAAGATGACCTAGGGTATTACAAAAATCTTTTATCAAAACATATAACTAAAAAAATGATATGCACTAACCCTGATTTAATAGTTGATCGAGGCGACAAAAGAGAATATTGCGCAGGCTCTATTGCAAAATCATTTGAAGAAATTGAGGGTGAGGTGATTTATTTTGGTAAACCGTATCCACCTGTTTATGAAATTTCGGCAGATGTAAATAACAAAAAAATATTATGTATTGGTGATAATTTAAATACAGATATAAAGGGTGCTAACATACAAAATTTTGATTCATTGCTTATTACAGGTGGTATACATAGAGAAGAAATTTCAAAATTATCAATTAAAAATGTACTTAAAAATTATGAAGCAAAAATTGACTTTTTTCAGAAAGAATTAAAATGGTAAAAAAATTAAAGATTTTTAATAATTTTAATATTCCAGGTAAATTTAAAAAATCAATTATCTTAATAGGTAATTTTGATGGCTTACATTCAGGGCATCAAAAATTATTTGAGTTAGCTAAAAAATATAAAACAAAATATAAATCTAAAATTGGTGTTGTTACTTTTGATCCTATACCTAAAATGTTTTTTAATACAAATATTAAAAATTACAGAATATCGAATTTTAATCAAAAAGTTATTTATTTAAAAAAATTTGGTGTTGATTTTGTAATTAATAAAAAATTTGATAAAAATTTTTCCAAAATCACTTACTATGAATTCATAAAAAATATTTTATCCAAAAAACTTAGATCAAAGTTTATATTTGTTAGTAATAACTTTAGATTTGGCCATAAAAGAGAGGGCGATGTAGCAGTGCTTAAAAAATTTGAGAATGATTTTAATTATAATTTAATAAATCCAACGCCTTTGATGAAAAACAAAAAAATAATCTCATCAACTATAATTAGAAAGTTGCTTGAAGAGGGAAAGCTATCAAAAGCAAATACTTTTTTGAAAAGAAACTGGGAAATTGAGGGAAAAGTTCAAAGAGGCAGAATGATGGGACAAAAAATTGGTTTCCCAACTTGTAATATCGATATTGGAAATTATGTTATAGCAATGCCTGGTGTTTATGCTGTAAAAGCCAGAATTAATGATAGAAGAAAATTCTATAAAGGAATTGCAAATTTAGGTTATAGACCCACTTTTAACCAAAAAAAAATACTTTTAGAGGTAAATATTTTTAATTTTTCAGGAAATCTTTATAATAAAAAATTATCTGTAGAATTTTTAAAATTTATAAGAGGAGAAAAAAAATTCAAAGGTATCAGCGAGTTAAAAAATCAAATTAAAAAAGATATTTTAAAAGCTAAAAAAACATAATGAGCAAGGAACATTTAAACTTACCTAAAACTGCTTTTTCTATGAAAGCAAATCTACCAAATAAAGAACCTGAATATTTGAAATATTGGGATAAGATTAATTTATATGAAAAACTAAGATCTCAAAGTAAAGGCAAAGAAAAATTTGTCTTACACGATGGACCTCCATATGCAAATGGAAATATTCATATGGGTACTGCATTAAATAAAATTCTTAAAGATATAATAATTAAATTTCATCAAATGGATGGCAAAGACTCAGTTTATGTACCTGGATGGGATTGTCATGGCTTACCAATTGAATGGAAAATTGAGGAACAATACAAAAAAAATAAAAAAAATAAAAATGATGTACCTATTATTGAATTTAGAAAAGAATGTAGAGATTTTGCGAGTAAATGGATTAATATTCATAAAGATCAATTTAAAAGATTAGGAGTAATTGGAGACTGGGAAAACTATTATTCAACTATGAGTTTCGATGCAGAAGCTCAAATTGTAAGAGAACTTGGAAAATTTTTAAAAGAGGGTAGTTTGTACAAAGGTTACAAACCTGTCTTATGGTCTACAGTTGAAAAAACAGCTTTAGCAGATGCAGAAGTGGAATATAAAAATCATGTATCTGATACAATCTATGTAGCCTTTCCAGTAAATAAATCTAATATCAAAGAACTAATTGGTTCGAACGTTCTTATTTGGACTACAACCCCATGGACGATACCAGCTAATAAAGCATTAGCCTATAACCAAGGTTTGAATTATGTTTTATGCGAAATAGATAATAAAGATATTTTACAAAATGAAAAAGTAGTTATTGCAAAAGAACTTTTGACATCTGTTGCAAAAGACACTGATTACAAAATTAATATATTAAAAGAATTCAAAGGAAAAGAATTTGATGGAACTGTTTGTAGTCATCCATTTTATGAAATTGGCTATGAATATGATGTTCCAATGCTCGAGGCAAGATTTGTAACAACTGAACAAGGAACAGGAATTGTTCATTGTGCTCCAAGTCATGGACCTGATGATTTTAATTTGTGTATCAATAATGGAATAAAAGCAATTGAAACAGTTGATGATGATGGAAGGTACACGAAACACATACCTATATTTGAAGGAACACATATTTTTAAAGCAAATGATATTGTTATAGAAAAGCTTAAAGAACTAAAAGGTCTTTTGAACAATGGAAAACTAACACATTCTTACCCACATTCTTGGAGATCAAAAGCTCCTTTAGTTCACAGAGCAACACCTCAATGGTTCATTTCAATGGAAAGTCATAAGCTAAGAGACAAAGCACTTAAAGCAATAAATGATACCACTTTTTATCCAAGCAAAGGAAAAGAAAGAATTAAAGCAATGATAGAGACAAGGCCAGATTGGTGTGTCTCTAGGCAGAGAGTTTGGGGCGTTCCACTTCCGATATTTATTTCCAAAAAAACTGGAGAAATTCTTATTGATGAGGAAGTTTTTGAGAATATTGCAAAAATTTATGAAAAAGAAGGCTCAGACTGTTGGTTTGAAGATAATTTTCAGAGACTACTCGGTGACAAATATAAAGCAGAAGATTTTGATAAGACTAGTGATATTGTAGAAGTATGGTTTGACAGTGGATCAACTCATTCTTTTGTTTTAGAAAAAAGGGAAGATTTAAAATGGCCTGCTTCAATGTATCTAGAGGGTTCAGATCAACATAGAGGTTGGTTTCATTCTTCACTGTTAGAGTCATGTGGAACAAGAGG
Source organism: uncultured Pelagibacteraceae bacterium (assembly GCA_902543405.1). Lineage (GTDB taxonomy): Bacteria > Pseudomonadota > Alphaproteobacteria > Pelagibacterales > Pelagibacteraceae > Pelagibacter. The sequence goes on from CACBYC010000008.1 coordinate 40,292, forward strand.
TAGAGCACCATTTGAAAGTATTTTATCCCACGGGTTTGTTGTTGATGGAAAAGGACTTAAAATGTCTAAATCAACAGGCAATGTTATAGCTCCAGAAGATATTCTAAAAAAATATGGTGCTGATATACTTAGAATTTGGGTTGCTTCATCAAATTATGCTGAGGATTTAAGAATAGACTATTCAATTTTAGACCAGCACTCTGAGTCATATAGAAAAATAAGAAATACTTTCAGATATCTTTTAGGAAATATACAAGACGAATATTCAAAAATAGATTTTGATAAAATTAATTTAAATAATATTCCTGAATTAGAAAAGTATATGCTGCATAGATTGTATGTGATAGATGAGAGTTTTAATGAATACTTTAAGTCATATAATTTTCATAATTTATATAAAGAATTATTAAATTTTTGTACTGTAGAACTCTCAGCATTTTATTTTGATATTAGAAAAGATCTTCTTTATTGTGACCCAAAAGACTCAAAAAAACGCTCTGACTGTATCTTAATTTTAAAAGTAATTCTAGAATGTTTATTAAAATGGTTTGCGCCAATCCTATCATTTACTACTGAAGAAATTTATCATTTAATTCAAAAGGAAGATGATAAAGGAAGTATTCATTTACAAAAATTTGTTAAAATTCCAAATAAGTGGAAAAATGAAGAATTGAACGACAAATGGAATAAACTTAAATTGATTAGAGACGAAGCAAACATTAGTATTGAAAGTAAAAGGGCAGATAAAATTATTGGTTCAAGTTTAGAGGCAAATATTGAGATAAAAATTAAAGATAAAGACATGTATAGTTTGGCTCAGAACCATGATTTTTCTGAAATTTGCATTACATCTTCTGCTTCAATCTTGAATGATAACAATTTAGAAAAAGAAATTGAGATCACTAGTTCAAAAGCTGTTGGAAATAAGTGCTCAGTTTGTTGGAAAATTAGAGAAAATATTTGTGAAAGAGATGGTAACTGTCATCTTTCATGAAAAGTGAAAATATTAAAAAAATAGTAATAAGTATTTTCATTATATTATTCATTTTCTTATTAGATAGAATATCAAAAATACTTATTCTAAATATATTAGAGGAAACTGGACAAGTAGATATTTACATAAACTCATTTTTAAATTTTTATCTAGTTTGGAATAAAGGAATAGGTTTTGGCTTATTATCTTCGGATCAAGATCTTTTTTATAATGTAGTCACCATTTTAATTATCTTAATTAATTTTGTTATAATTTATCTATTATTTAAGGAAAAAGGTCTAAAATATTATTTTTTAATTATTATTTTAGGAGGCTCATTAGGCAATCTATTTGATAGGATTTATTATAGAGCTGTCCCAGACTTTTTTGATCTGAATTATAATGGATACCACTGGTTTGTTTTCAATGTGGCTGATATTTTTATAACAATTGGAATTTTTTTACTTATTCTAGCCGAATTAATAAGTTATAAAAAAAGTAAATGAATAAATTCTTTAAAATTTCTAAGTTATTTTTTATCTTATTATTTTTATATTCATGTGGTTCCGTTGGAGAAGCTTTACAAGGTAAGAAAAGATCAGATCAAGGAGATGAATTTTTGATCGATAAAAAAAATCCATTAGTTATGCCTCCAGATTTTGATAAATTACCAAAGCCAGGAGAAGCAAATATAGATTCAACAAAAGATATTTCAAGTAATCAATCAAATATAAAAGATTTACTTAAAAAGCAGAATGATTGTGTATTAGAAAATAATTGTGATGAAAATACCATATCTTCTGATAAGTCTTCATCTATTGAAAGTTCTATATTAAAAAAAATTAAGTAAAAACATGTTCTCAAAAAACATACTTTTTAAAAATTTTCAAATTAAGAGAAATATTAAGGATATAAAAAAAATAAATAAAATTTTAAAAAAAGAGCTAATATTAAGTGCTTCTTTATTTAATACGCTTACGACTAGTTATAAATATAGTTTTAAAAAAAATATTATTAAAAAGTATAATAATTATCATAATATAAATCTAATTGGTATGGGTGGATCAATATTAGGAACTGAAGCAATTCACGATTTTTTAAAATTTAAAATTAAAAAAAAAATTAATTTTTTTAATAATTTGAACAATCAAATTAAACTTGAACCTAATAGAAAATCTATTAATTTAATTATTTCTAAATCAGGAAACACACTTGAAACAATTTCTAATTCAAACTTAATTCTTAAGTCTCAAAAAAAAAATAAAAATATAGTAATTACTGAGGCGAAGTCTAGTTTTTTAAATTTATTAGCAAAAAAGTTAAAAGCAGAAATAGTTGAGCATAAAAATTATATTGGTGGAAGGTACTCTGTTTTGTCCGAAGTAGGAATGTTGCCCGCTCAATTATTGGGATTGAATGAAGCTAAGTTTAAAAGGTTTAATAATTTAATTAAAAATAAATCCTTCATAAACTCATTAATTACTAATGTAAGTTTTATTTCAAATTGTGTCTCGCAAGGAAAGAAAAATTCTGTAATTTTAAATTATGATGAGAGCTCAGAAAATCTATTTAGATGGTATCAGCAATTAACAGCTGAGAGTTTAGGAAAAAAAAATAAAGGTATTTTTCCTATCATATCATCAATGCCTAAAGACAATCATAGTTTACTTCAGTTATATTTAGATGGACCAAAGAATAACTTTTTCACATTTTTTGGTGTCTTAAATGAAAAAACAAACAACTTAGATAACAGTAATTTATTTGGGAATTTTTTAAATTTAAAAAATAAAAGTGTTAGTCAAATTGTACAAGCTCAAAGACAAGCTACTCAAATAGTTTTTAAAAAAAAGAAAATACCATTCAGAAGTATTGAGGTTTTGAAAAGAAACGAAGAAACTATAGGAGAGCTTTTTTCTTTTTTTGTATTAGAAACAATTTTACTTGGAAGAGTTATGAAGGTAAATCCTTTCGACCAACCATCAGTTGAATTAATTAAAACTGAAACATCAAAAATACTTAATTAAATCAATTTGCAAAAAAATATTTTTGATAAACCATAATTTTTTTCTTCTAATATATCGAGATATTGTGAAATCTTATCATCTGATTTTTTGTTTCTATGTATAATTAATATAGAATTTATATCTGTAATTTTGAGTTTCTTAATTTGATCTATTAAACTTTTTATTTTTCTATCTTTAAAGGGAGGGTCTAAAAAAATTATATCAAATACCATCTTTTTAAAGTTTGAGTCTTCTAAATTATAAGCACTATTATTATATATTTTACTTTTATTTTCTAGTTTTAGGTTAGAGATATTTTTTTTTAAAATTTTTAAAGAATTACGATAATTTTCAAAAAAAAATACTTCTGCTGCCCCTCTAGATAAACACTCAATTCCAAATGATCCAGTACCAGAAAATAAATCTAAAACTTTTGAATTGTTAATTTTTGTAGATAATTTATTGGAGTGATCTAAAATATTGAAAATCGACTCCCTTACCATATCTTTCAGTGGTCTAGTTGATTTGTCTAATGGTTCTGATAATTTTTTCCCTTTTAATTCTCCTGAAATAATTCTCATTTATTTATAATTCTAAAACCAATATCTTTTCTATAAAAACCATTTGCCCATCCTAAATTTTCAATTTCATTTATTACAGACTCTCTTGATTTCTTTAAATCCTCAGAAATATTCACAAAGTTTAATACACGTCCTCCTGTTGCATAAACTTTGTTATCAATCAATTTAGTTCCAGCATGATAAATAAAAGTACTATTGTTCTTTGTAACTTTTTCTAAGTTTGGAATCTCTACATTTTTTTTGTATATATCTGGATATCCATTAGAGCAAAGTACGATGCACATACTTTTTTTATTTTTCCAGTTTATTGTTTGATTTTCTAAATTTCCTTCACAGCAAGAGAGCATTAATTCTAATAGATCTGAGTTTAATAATGGTAAAATTGTTTGACATTCTGGATCTCCCATTCTCACATTGTATTCAATTAGATACGGATTATTGTCTTTAATCATGAGACCAACATACAAAAATCCCTTGTATTTTTCACCCATGTCCTCAATTGCTTTTAAGGTCGGCTTAATAACATTCTCAATAATTTTAATATCTAACTCATCATTTATAAGTCCTGACGGAGAATATGCCCCCATACCACCAGTATTTTTACCCTTGTCACCTTCACCAACTCTTTTATGGTCTTGAGCAGTATTAAATTTTTTAAATGTTTTCCCGTCAGATATTACAAAGTAGCTCATCTCTTCGCCTTTAAGAAATTCCTCTATAAGAACTTGATTGGCTTTACCAAATTTTCCATTGAAAATTTCATCTACAGCACTTTTTGCACTATCTGTATCTTCGCAGATATAAACACCTTTTCCTGCCGCTAAACCGTCTGCTTTAACAACAATTGGTTTATTAGCTTTTTCCAAATAGTTGTGTGCATCTTCTCTGGAGTCAAAAACACCAAATTGAGCACTTGGAATTTTATATTTTTCACATATTTTTTTTGTAAATATTTTAGAACCTTCAAGTTGTGAGGAAATTTTATTAGGTCCAAATACCATTATTCCTTTATTTGTAAGAAAGTCGACGACTCCATCAACAAGAGGTTTCTCTGGTCCTACTATTACCAAATCTATTTTATATTCATCAACAAAATTCCCTAATTTTTCAAAATCGTAAATATCAATCTTTATATTCTCGGCAATAAGTTTAGTTCCAGCATTACCTGGTAAGCAATATAATTTATTAACTCTAGGAGATTTCGATATTTGATCTGCTATAGCATGTTCTCTTCCACCATTTCCAATAATTGCAATTTTCATATATTCAAATATATATCCTATAAACTATGAACAAGTTAGCAAGATTAAAATATCTGCCAAATAATTTTGAAATAATGGAAGAGGGTGATCATGTCATATGTGCGATTTCAGGAAAGAAAATTCCTTTAGAAAAATTGAATTATTGGAATGTTGACGAACAAGAAGCTTATTATTCTTATGTTGAGGCTTCAATTAAAAAAGATAAGTAAATAATTATAGTTATTTTCTCCACCTATCGTGTGTCCAGATCCATTGATCTGGATTTTTCAATATCATTTTTTCTAAAATTTTATTTAAATATATAGAAATTTCTTCATTAGATTTTTCTGAATTTATTACAATTGGTTGTGAAACATACATTTTAAAATAATGTTTTTTAGTTCTCTCAATATAAATTGGAACCAAATCACACTTATATTTCTTTATAATTTGTGCAGGTATTGTTGTAGTAGATGCCAAATCTCCAAAAAAATTTACTTTAATCCCCTCAGTAACCCTCTGATCAATCATTAATGCAATTGAGTTCCCTTTTTTAAGATTTTCTAATATTTGTCTAGTTCCTGACCTTCCTTTTTTGATTTGATTTTTACAAATATAATTTTTTCTAATATCCTCCATGTCTTTATTTAAAAATATATTATTTAAAGGTCTGTATATTGCAGCTAAATTAATTCCTGACTTTTCTATTTGCATGGCCATTAATTCAAAATTGTTAAAATGTCCTGAAATAAATACTGCAGGCTTATTTTTTTTTTTTATTTTTTCCAAATTTTCAATGCCATCAATCTCAATATAATTTGACAGATTATTATTTCTAAAATCTTTTAAAAATGGATATTCTGCTAAAATTCTTCCATAATTACCTAATACATTTTTTGCAAATTTATTTTCTGAAATATCAATTGAAATTTTTGATTTTTTTAGATTTCCAATTATAGATGTTTTTTTTCTAAAAATATTCCCAACAGTTTTGCCAATATAAAATCCTAAATCAGATGAAAATCTATATCCAAGTATTTTACAGATTGTAAAAAATAATTTTATTACAACAAATTCAAAAAAATATATTATTCTTTTCACAATCTTTCCTTAAGAAACTTTCTAAATTTATTCAGTTTTTTATTTTTTGTATTTAATCTTTTATAATCTTTTTCTGTAGTTACGATTTTTAATTTATTTTCAAATGCAATCTTTTTTATTCCATCAATTTCTTTATCTTTAAAATTATGGTGATCAGGAAATATAAATTTTTTTACAATATTAAATTTATATTTTTTAAGTGTATATTCAAATTCCTCAGGGTTCCCTATGCCACAAAAATATAGATACTTACTTTTTCTGTTAAATTTTTTAATATTAGTTGAGATATAATTTGAGTAAAAAATATGATTATTAAATTCTTTTAGAATTGAAAAAAGCCTTTTGTTTTTTTTTTCACCATTCAGAAAAATTGCACTGTAATTTCTCAGCATAGATAAATTTTCTCTTAAAGGACCTGCTGGTATTAATAGTCCGTTTCCAATCCCATAACATGAATTAAAACAGGCAATAGAAATATCATATTTTATAGTTTTATCCTGCAAACCATCATCTAAGATAGCCAAATTATATTTTCTTGTGTTTTCAGCCTTAATCAAACTTATTTTCCTATCATTATCCGTAAAAACATTTCCATAAGTTTTAAGCAATTCTACCTCATCTAATTGGTCGATATACTTCTTTTTGATAAATATAATTTTGAAATTTTTTTTTAAAATATTATTTATCTCAATGGTAAGAGAAGTTTTTCCTGTCCCACCTAAATAAATATTTCCAACACATATCGTTTTAATTTTAAAATTTTTTTTTGATAAGAAATTTTTTAAAAAATTTATGATAAATGTAATCATTGAAAATGGAATTAAAAACAAGGAAATAAGATTCTTGTTATTCCAAAATATTGGTTTTCTTATCTTCATCTAGACAAATTTTTTAATCTCTAATATATTTTTATTTATTATTTTACTACCTAGGTAATTCAATTTGTATTTCACTTTTTTATTTTCTGAATAATTGATTTTTTTGAGAATAAAATTTTTTAAATTTTTTATTGAATTTATTTTGTTTGCAATTTTTAAGTCCTCTAACATTTGATAAACCTCTTTAAAATTATCAACGTGGGGACCATATAAAATATAATTTCCTTCACGTGCAGGTTCTAAAGGATTTTGCCCACCATGCAAAATCAATGAACCTCCAACAAATGTTAATTTAGATAGTGAGTAGAATTTAGAAGCATCTCCATAAGTATCTACAATATATATATCAGTGTCTCTTTTTAAAGTTTTAGAGGAAGTATGAAGCTCAGAATTTAATCCAATCTTTGATAATTCATCAGTTATTTCTTTCTTCCTGTTGATATGTCTAGGTATAATAATAGTTAATAAATTTTTTATATTATTTTTTAATTCTTGATGAGCTTTGCCAATAAATAATTCCTCATTTTTATGTGTACTAGCAGCACACAAAATATTCTTTTTAAGAAATTTCTTTTTTAAATTAGAATTATTATGATTTGACAATGCTGATCCATAAAATTTTATGTTTCCTGCAATTCTTATATTTTTTGTACCAAGAAGTTTTAAATATTTTTTTGACTCCTTATTTTGAGGCAATGCAACACTTATCTTTTCAAATATATTCTTTGAAAAATTGGGAAAATATTTCCACCTCTTAAATGATTTTTCAGTAATTCTTGCATTAAGAAGTATTAAAGGAATTTTTTTTTTGTATAAATTATTGTACATATTTGGCCAAATTTCTGAGTCCACAAATATTGCCAGTCTCGGCTTCCAGTAATTAATAAATAATTTAGTAAGAATATTTAAGTCAAATGGATAAAATTGATGAATTGTTTTTTTAAATTTGTATTTAGATAAAATATAAGAAGAACTAGTTGTTGAAGAAGTGATCAAAATTTTTCTAATTTTATTGTCTTTTTCAAATTTTTTCACGATTGGGATTATACTTAAAATTTCCCCAACACTCGCGCCATGAAACCATATTGTTCCATTCACATAATTTTTTTTCGAAAACAAACAAAACTTCTCTTTGAACCTTATTTTATCCTCTTTTCCTAAAAATATTCTGATTAATAAGATTATTGGTGAGATTAATAATATTATTGATAAAAAAATATTATAAATAAAAAACATCAGTTTTTGCTTATCTGCTTATCGTAGAAGTTTTTATATGTTTCAGATTTTTTTAAAAGCTCTTCATGATTTCCTGAGTCTAGAACATTACCTGCATCCATTACATAAATTTTATCTGAATTCAGAATTGTTGAAAGTCTATGGGCTATAACTACAGTTGTTTTATTGAATACTAATTTATCAAGTGCTTTTTGAATTTTTTCTTCAGTTTCGGAGTCCAGTGAGGATGTTGCTTCGTCTAAAAGGATTATTTTACTATCTTTTAAAAAAGCTCTAGCAATTGACAACCTTTGTTTTTCACCCCCTGATAATCTAACTCCATTTTCCCCAATCATCGTTTGGTATTTATTTTCAAGCTTATCTATAAAATCTTGGCACATAGATAGCTCTGCAGCTCTATAAACTTCATCATCTGCGGCGTCTGGTTTTGCATATTTAATGTTATTAAAAATTGTGTCATCAAATAGTGTTACATTTTGGTCAACTATTGATATTTCTTTTCTGAGAGAAAATAAATTAACATCTCTAATATTTTGTCCATCAATTTCTAAAATTCCAGACTTTGGATCATATAATCTAGGGATTAAACTCAATAACGATGACTTTCCCGATCCACTTTGACCAACTAATGCAGTCATTTTTCTTCCATTTATTTTGATATTAATATTTTTCAGAACCTTATTCTCCATGTTAGAAGAATAATTAAAATTTACATTTTTCAGTTCTATATCTCCATTTTTAAAATCGATTTCTAATTTATCTTTATTTAACTCAATCAAATTTTTTAAATCAACAATTGGAAGTATTCTTTTTCCTGCCGACATACCTTGTCCAATACCTACATTTATAGTTGCCAATGACTTTACTGGTTGATAGGCTAACATCATTGCTGCTAAAAATGAAAAAAAATTATTCAAGCTTAATTGATCGTTCATAATTAATTTTCCGGAGTAAAATATTAATAAAGCAATCATAATTCCTGTAAGAATTTCCATAATTGGGGTCGCTCTGATGAATATTGTGGATATTTTAATTGACTTTTCTTTCAAATCATTAACAAATTTTTCTGATCTATTTTCCTCAAATTCTTCGCGTTGAAAAATTTTAATTATTTTATGGTTTTTAAATAAATCAATTAAATATTTATTTAGGTCTCCAGATTTTTCTTGAGCTTCTGTTGTTACTTTACCCATCCTTTTACCCAACCTTTTTGCAGTTACAGATGCTAGTGGGATCATAATTATAGCTATTAAAGATAGTCTCCAATTTTGTGTGAACATTACTGTAAGTAGACCTATTAAAGTTAGACCATCTTTGAAAAAATTCAAAAATGAAGTACTAAGCATCATTGTTATTTGATTTACGTCAAAGTTTAAATTTGAGATATATTTTCCAGTATGTTTATTTTCAATGTATTCTGTATCTGCCTTAATAAAAGAGGTAAGCATATCCATTTGTATTTTTTTTTTTACCTCCTCAGCAACGTTTATCATTAATACTTTAGCCATATAGAGAGAAATGCCTTTAGTAGCAAATGCAATAATTATAAAAAAAGGAATAAGTAATAATAGACTTTGGTCTCTATTCAAAAAAATTTTATCAATAGCTGGATCTAATAACCATGCTGTAGCTGATGTACTTGCTGCTACTAAAATTGAAAATAAAACAGCAAGTAAAATTTTATTTATATAATTTTTGGTATAATCTTTATAAAGTCTTTTCAGTATCTCAATATTTGTCATTTAAATTATTTTTCCTATTAAAATATTAAAAAAAACTATTAATCCTAAAAAATTATTACTTTTAAATTTTTGTAGACATTGATTTGCATCATCTACATTAAGATTTTTTATTTGATAAATTAGTAAATGCAAAAAGGTTATTATTAAAGTAAGGAAATATAATATTTTAAAATTCATCAAAATTCCTATTATTATTAAAGAAATAAAAAAAAATGAGTAACATAAAGAAATAAATATTTTTGGGTTATTTTTAAATTTTATTGAGGTAGATTTTACTCCTATTATCTCATCATCTTTTATATCTTGATATCCATAAATAGTGTCGTAACCCAGTGTCCAAAATATGGCTCCTAAATAAAATATGATTGGAACAATAGATATACTGTTATTTGTAGATATCCATGCAAGAACAAGTCCATAATTAAATGTAATTCCTAGAAATAATTGTGGCCAGTAAGTAAATCTTTTCATCAATGGATAAGTAAATGCCAATGGCATTGATAACATTGCCATAAAAATTGTGAATTTATTAAAATTAACCAAGACTAAAAATGCCAATACACATAAAACAAAAGAGTAAATAATTGCAAGTTTTACAGAAACTTTGCCCGATGCAATTGGTCTATTTTTTGTTCTCTCTACTTTTTTGTCAAAATTTTTGTCTACTATATCATTTACAATGCAACCAGCAGATCGCATTAGCATTGAACCAAGTAAAAATAGCAAAGAATAAAAATAAAACTTTTCAAATTCATTATTAAAATTATAAGCAACAGTAAGACCCCATAGACAAGGCCAAAATAAAAGCATGTAGCCAATTGGTCTATTTAATCTTGTAAGTTCAATGAACAATTTGATGTTTTGCATAAAAATTTACTTGTAAATAGCAAAGCAGAGTCTCATAATCAAATTGATTCGAATGAATATAGATTACACTGTTACTGCATTAATGTTTCCAGCAATACCGCTTATAATGAGCGTATACAGTAATCGATTTCATACCTTGAGTGGATTAATTAGAAAAATTCATGATGAGTACGTTTTTGAAAAACATACTCCCCCAGAGTGGAAAGATCAACTTATAAACCTAAACAGTAGAATTGGAGTATTAAAGTTTGCAATCATGTCTGCAGCATTTGGCTTTCTATTTAATATGCTGACTGTATTTGCTCTTTACCTAGAAAGTTTAATTGTAGCTAGAGTAATTTTTGGAACGTGCTGTTTGTCTATGATGATTTCAATTATATTTTTTATTAGAGAAATACAAATTTCTACCAAGGCTTTAAAACTGCATCTTTCTGATATGGATGTTCAGTTTAAGGAATAATTACTGCTGGACCTGTAATCTTTCTTCCTTCTAAATCTTTATGTGCTTGAACAGCATCTTCTAATTTATATTTTTTAAAAATTTCTATTTTTACATTTCCTAACGAAATTTGTTTAAATAACATGTTGGCCGCTTCTTGTATTTCTTCACTATTTGTGAAGTATTGATTCATTGCAGGTCTAACAAAATAAATACCTTTTGGTTGCAAAGATTTTGAAACAATAATTGGGTCAAGTGGACCTGATGCATTTCCAAATGAAACCATTGTCCCTCTTAATTTTAAACATTCAATGGATTTATCATATGTTGTTTTTCCTACACCATCATAAACAACTGAAACACCTTTACCGTTTGTGAGTTCCAATACCTTTTTTGCAAAGTCTTCCTTGGAATAATTTATAACTTCATCACAGCCATACTTTTTTGCAATTTCAACTTTTTCATTACTGCCAACTGTTCCAATAACTTTAAGTCCTAAACTTTTTGCCCATTGACAAAAGAATTGTCCCACGCCACCAGCTGCTGCATGAAATAAGACAGTTTCACCTTCTTTAGGAATATATGTTTTGTGTAATAAATAAAATGTTGTCATTCCTTTTGTCATTGCACTCGAAATTTGTTCCAAATCAATATCATCAGGAACTTTTACAATATTTTTTGATGTGTAATTTCTGTGAGTTGAGTAAGCACCTAAAGGAGCCGCAGCATATGCAATTTTATCTCCAACTGAAAAATTTGAAACATTTGAACCAACTTCTTTAATTATACCTGCTGCTTCCATTCCAATCCCAGTTGGTAATTGAAGAGGATACAAACCTGATCTATGATATGTGTCTATATAATTTAAACCAATTGACACATGTTCGATTTGGACTTCATCTGCTCCAGGTTTTTCTAAAGTTATATCTTCTAGTTTAAGAACTTCTGGTCCGCCTGTATTTGTTATTTTAATAGATTTCATTTTACAAAGGTACCTTTATGATAATCCTCGACTGCTTGCAAGATTTCTTGTCTAGTGTTCATAACAAATGGACCACCTCTAGCAATTTGTTCACCTATTGGTTTTCCAGCAATTAGAAGAAACTTAGCGTCAGTTAAGCCATAAACCTTAAGTTTGTCTCCCTTTTCTAAAAGAATTAGTTTTGAATTCTCAACTTTTTGATGTTGCTGATTTCCAATTTTTATCTCTCCTTCAATTAAATAAATAAATGAATTATGAGTTGATGGTAAATGAAAACTGAACTCTTTGTCCTTATTTAATTCTACATCAAAATAAATAGGCTCAACATTATGTTTCTTTACAGGTCCCTCAGCTTGTTCAAATTTACCAGCTATGACTTTTACAATTTTTTCCTCATCTTTGTGTGACTGCATCTGCTCTGCATCTATGTAGATGTAATTAGGTTTACTCATTTTAAGTTTAGCTGGCATATTGATCCATAATTGAAATCCATGTAGCTTACCTTCTTTCATAACTGGCATTTCAGAGTGGATTATTCCACTTCCAGTTTTCATCCACTGAACATCTCCTGCAGTCATTCTACCTTCGCCACCTGTACTATCTTTGTGTTCAAAATCTCCAGCTAACATATAGGTTACTGTTTCTATTCCTCGATGAGGATGTGGTGGAAAACCTGCTATATAATCTTCAATATTTTCTGATCCAAATTCATCTAGCATTAAAAATGGATCAAAGTAATTTGGTTCTACTCCAATACTTCTTTTTAATTTAACTCCAGCCCCGTCAGATGTTGGTGTAGGTTCAATAATTTTTTTTACCTCTATATCTGTCATATTATTTAAAATTTCTTATCTAAACTAAAGTCTTTAGTTCCATTTATGAATAAAAATAGAAACCCACCTGCTAATGCTATATTTTTCAAAAAAGATCCTAATTGCATCTGGTCTGAAAAATCGTTGTGAAAAATTACTGCTGTAGCAATACAAAATAGACTTAGTGAACCTGCTGCAATCTTTGCTTTATAGCCTAATATAATTAAGATAGGACCAACTATCTCCAAAATTATTGCTGGCATAAGTAAAATTTCTGGTATTCCAAAACTCTCCATCCAGCCAACTGTTCCATCATAATTACTAATTTTAAAAACACCATTAAGAAGAAATAAAGCTGAAATTAAAATTCTTGCAAAAAGATCTAAAATGTTTGTCATAATTTTAAAATAATGACTTGTTTAAATAATATCAAGCAAGCGTTTAAGATTATTTATCTGGTTTTCAGGAGAGTAATCTAGATTATCGAAAATAATATTATTTCTATTCACCCAAATAGCATTAAAACCATAATTACCACCACCGGAAACATCCCATGTATTTGCGCTTAAAAAAGCGACTTCACTTTTTTCAATCTTATATTTTTTAATTGGAATATCGTATACTTTTGAGTCTGGCTTAAAAATACCAACTTCTTCTACTGAAAAAATATCATCAAAAACTTTAAGATTATTTCTGAAGACCAATTCATTGAGAAGGGAATGAGTTCCATTTGAAAGTATTGATAGTTTATAATTTTTATCTTTTAATAATTTTAGAGTTTCTTTTACTTCTGGATAAGGGGAAAGAATTTTATAAAGATCAAGTAATTCACTTTTCATATTGGGATTAATATTAAAAACTTTCATTGATTTATCTAAACTATCCTCAGTAATTTTCCAAAAATCTTTATGTCTTTTCATTAAACTTCTAAGCCAAGTATATTCTAGTTGAGTTGTTCGCCAATAATCTGAAAAATTTTCCCATTTGCTGCCAATTTTATCTTTACATTTTTCTGCTGCAGAATTGACATCAAATAAAGTTCCATAGGCATCGAAAATTATTGCTTTAATATTTTTCATAAATTACTTTCTTGATATGAGTAATATTAGAATATTTTTTCCTGAAAGTTTATCTCTTAATTTTAATTCTAGGCTTGAAAAACCACAATCACACTATTTAACAAAAGTAATGAGAGTTAAAATTGGTGAAAATTTTTCACTATTTAATAAAAACGGTGAGTGGTTAGCTAAAATTAATAATATTATTAGTGGCAAAGTTGAATTTAGCATTCAAAAAAAATTAAGAAATAAAGAAAACCCGATAGATATTTGGTTGGCATTTTCGCCAATCAAGTCAAATTATTCAAATTTCATGATACAGAAGGCTACTGAATTGGGTGTAACTAAATTTATTCCAATTATTTTTGATAGAACAATTGTCAGAAAGATTAACTCTGAGAGATTAGAAAAAATAATTATAGAGGCAACAGAGCAGTCAAATAGAATAAACATTCCATCTTTAGAAGAACCTCAAAACTTGAAAAGTTTCTTAAAAAAAAATGAAAATAAAATAGATTTAATTTTTACCGACCTAAATACTAAAAATAAAAAAATTGAGTTAAATAAAGACAGAGGTAAATCATTGTGTATTATAATTGGACCTGAGGGTGATTTTTCAGAACAAGAAAGGAAAAATATTTTAAATTTTAAAGGTGTAAAATCATTTAAAATAAATGAAAATATTCTCAGATCAGAGACAGCAGTAATATCGTCAATATCAATACTTAGTTATATTTTGCATTTATAAATATTTGTTAATTAATTTGATTGATTTTTTAATATCGTCTCTATGAGAAATTTTAGCAATATATTTTCCATCTTTAAGGAGAATCACGGGTGAGCTATGATCAACATTGTAATCACCATTTTCAAAAAAAATCTTTTGACTGATTATTCCCCATGATTGTGACAATAAAAAAATTTCACCCGGATCTCCTGTGATTCCAACAAACTCGTTTTCAAAATTTCCTAGATAATCTTTAATAACTTCTGGAGTATCTCTTTTAGGATCAACGCTAATAAAAAAAACTTTTAAATCTTTTTTTTTATTTTTCTTTATTCTATTCAATGCGATATCCATTTTATTTAAAGTCATTGGGCAAATATCAGGACAATTTGTAAAACCAAAAAAAATTGCAGTTAAAGGTCCATCAAAAGATTCTTGAGTTATAATATTATTGTTCATGTCTTTAAGCTCAAAATCTGAGCCCTTAAATGCTGCGACTGATTGGTCTTTTTGCTCTTTCATAGAAAGAAATACTGGAAGCATCAAAAAAAAGAATATTGTTAAACATCCAGTTAATACTGCAATTGAGGTTTTTATTTTCATTATTGTAAAATTATATATAGGAACTATATAAACATTATGTCTCTATTAAAGAAAATATTTGGCACATTAACTGAAAAACCTTGGGAACAGGATCAAGCAGTAATTGAT
>CACBYC010000009.1 GCA_902543405.1 uncultured Pelagibacteraceae bacterium
TGAATAAAAATTTATTATCAAGATTAGATGAGGGTCCCGTTATATTCGCAGAGGGATATTTATTTGCGATGGAAAGGAGAGGATATCTTTCTGCAGGTCCATTTGTGCCAGAAGTAGTGCTAGAACATCCTGATGTAGTTACACAATTACATAGAGAATTTATTAGAGCTGGTTCAGATATTGTTCAAGCTTTCACCTATTATGGACATAGAGAGAAATTAAGAATTATTGGAAAAGAACATTTGCTAGAGCCGATGCAAAAAAATGCACTTAAAATTGCAAAGGATGCTGCGAAAGAATTTAAAGATTTAGATTTAATGGTTTGTGGAGATGTTGCTAATACAAATATTTTTGATCCAAAAGACAAAAACTCATTCAAAGAATGTCAAAAGATGTACGAAGAGCAAGTGCTTTGGGCAAAAGAGGCAGGAGTTGACTTTGTAGTCGCAGAAACAATTAATTGGGTAGATGAAATGAAGATAGCTTTAAAAGCAATTAAGGATGAAGGTTTGATTGCAGTTGCCAATTATGCAATACCTCGTGGTGATTTGACAAGAGATGGCCACACTGCTGAAGATGCATGTAAAATAATTGAAGATCTTGGTGCTGATGTTGTTGGTTTGAATTGTTACAGAGGTCCAGAAATGACCATGAAACTTTTAAAAAAAATAAGAAAAAAAGTTTCCTGTCATGTTGCAGGTCTTCCTGTTCCATATAGAACAACAGAGGAAGAACCAGGATTTTTGAATCAAACAGATCACGGATGTGACTGCATTCCTGGAGGAAATGCATTCCCTGTTGCTCTAGATAATTTATATTGTAACAGATTTGAAATGGCTGAATTTGCAAAAGAATGTCTTAAAGAAAAAATTAATTTAATCGGTATTTGTTGTGGTGCTGAAGCTCATCATGTTAGAGAAATGGCTGTTGCAGTTGGTAAAAAACCAATTGCCATGAAGTACATGCCAGATATGACTAAACATTTTCACCATGGGACAGACAAGACATTGAAAGACGTCAATAAACAAATAAAATACTAACATGCAAAATCATGCAAAAGTAGTCATCATAGGTGGCGGCGTAGTAGGCTGTTCCATTCTTTATCATTTATCAAAGTTTGGTTTAAAAGATTGTATTCTTCTTGAAAGAAATGAACTCACATCTGGATCCTCTTGGCATGCAGCTGGAAATGTACATGTGATTTCATCTGACCCAAATATTTCTAGAATGATGGCTTATACAATCGGATTGTACAAAGAAATTGAAAAAGAGTCTGGCCATTCAGTTGGATTCAAATCAAGTGGGGGATTTTATTTGGCTTCAAATGATGTTTGGGCTGATTATTTAAAAAGAGAGAGGTCTAAAGCAAGATATATGGGTCTTGACCAAGAGTTTGTTTCTTTAGAGGAAGTAAAAAAGAAAAATCCTTTAATTGATCCATCAAGATACCTTCTAGCATTGTGGGATCCAATTGATGGGGAAGTAGACCCATCAGGTGTGACTTATGCTTTTGCTAAAGCAGCAAAAGTTCATGGTGGAAAATATTATACACATACAGTTGTAAAAGACACAAAACAAAAAGAGGATGGAAGTTGGGATGTGATAACTGACAAGGGCAATATAAAAGCTGAAATAGTTATTAACGCTGGAGGTTTATGGGCAAGAGAAGTTGGACAGCTTGCAGGAATTAATCTACCAGTTCAACCAATGGAGCATCATTACTTAATCACTGAAGCTATTCCAGAAATTGAAGCAATGGGTGATCAAAGAATTCCTATTGGAACTGATTTTGAAGGTAACATTTATTTTAGACAAGAAGGAAAGGGAATGCTTCTTGGAACTTATGAACCAAAATCAACACCATGGAAGGTTGAAGGAACACCTATGAATTTTGGTCATGAGTTATTAGAACCAAAACTAGATAATATTCAAGATAGATTAGCAATAGGTTTTGAAAGAATGCCAGCGTTAGAAAAGGCAGGAATTAAAAATATTGTAAATGGGCCTTTTACTTTTGGACCTGATGGATCACCATTAATTGGTCCTGTTCCCGGAATGAAAAATTATTGGGTAGCAGTGGGTGTAATGGCTGGTTTTTGTCAAGGAGGAGGAGTTGGAAAATGTATTGCTGAATGGATAATTGACGGAGAACCATCAATAGATGTTTGGGCAATGGATGTTGCAAGATTTGGAGATTATGCATCACCTCAATACGGAACAATTAAATCTTCTGAAAATTATGAACGAAGATTTATTATGACATTTCCAAATGAAACTTTACCAAAAGGAAGAAAACAAAAAACAACAGCTCTTTATGATCGGTTTGTAGAACAAGGAGCGGTTATGGGAGACAGCTTTGGTTTAGAAAATGTTTTGTGGTTTGCAAATGATAAAAAAGATGCATACGAAGAGCCAACTATAAAAAGATCTAGATCGCATAATTATGTCTCCAAAGAAGTTATTAATGTAAGAGAAAATGTTGGTTTTATTGAAGTTGCTAATTTTTCAAAACATCAATTTAAAGGAAAAGATGCAAGAAAATTTTTAGATCATATTATGGCAGGTAAGCTTCCAAATCCTGGAAGAATATCGTTATCTCCAATGTTATCTTATAGAGGAAAATTATGTGGCGATCTTACAGTTTCATGCCTTGATGAAAACGAATTTATGGTTTTTGGTTCAGGTGCAGCTCAAGAAATGCATAGACGTTGGTTTGAAAGCCATTTAGATAAATTTAATGTTGAATATAAAAATAGATCAGATGAATTTCATGGAATATCTATAGCAGGACCTAATTCGAGAAAAGTTTTAGAAAAAATAGTTAGAGACGATGTATCTAATGAAAAATTTAGATTTAGAGACTCAAGAAGAATGTTTGTTGGAGGTGTTCCAGCAATTATAAACCGAATTTCATTCACGGGTGAACTTGGTTATGAAATATATGTTGCACCACATTTCCAAATAAAACTTTATGAAGAGTTAATAGAGGCTGGAAAAGAATTTGATATTAAACCTTTTGGTGGAAGAGCTTTAATGTCTATGAGATTAGAGAAAAACTGGGGTGCATGGACTTTAGATTATCGACCTGATTTTACTGCCAAAGAAGCTGGATTAGATAATTTTATTAATTGGAATAAAGAATTTATAGGCAAAGAAAAAGCTAAAATTGATAACAGTTCAAATAGATTGGTTCCTTTAATTATTCAAACAAACGATATTGATGTCACAAACAATGAAGCTGTGATGAAAGGCGATAATAGCATTGGATATATAACCTCAGGTGGATTTGCTCATTTTGTAAATAAGAGTGTTGCTTTTTCATATATAGATCAAAAACATTTGTCATCCGAAGATGGAATACAAGTTGAAATTAACGGAGATTTATTCAATTGCTCAATCATCAAAGAACCGCTTTATGATCCAAGTGGAGAAAAAATGAGAGGGTAATGGCCCAAAAAGATGTAGGTAACAAAGTTCCAATTTATAAACTAAAAGAAACAAAAGAGGTGATGGATTTTTATGACGAATGGGGTTTGGATAATAAATATGATAAAGATATGGTTGAATGGAATTATACTGGCCCAAAGGAAACAGCAGAAGTTTTCAATAAACATCAAAAAGAAAAAGATATTAATATTTATGATGCTGGATGTGGAACTGGATTGGTTGGTGTAGAATTGAAAAAGTATGGTTTCACTAATTTTTTTGGTGCCGATCTATCCCAAAAACTTTTAGATTTGGTTCCAAATAACCTTTATAAAAAATTAGATAAAGTAGATTTAAATAAACCAATCAAGGAAAAGGATGATCAATATGATGCTTTAATGTGTGTGGGCACATTTACTTTTGGACATGTAAAACCACCTGCATTAGATGAGTTTATTAGAATTACTAAAAATAAAGGTCTAATTTGTTTCACTATTAACGAGGGAATATATGAGGAATATGGATTTGATAAAAAAATCAAACAATTAAAAAATGAAAATAAATGGAAAGAAATAGAGTTTTTTAAATCTGATTATATTGCTAGTAAAGATGTAAATGCATGGCTTGGTCTATATGAAGTGACAAAATAAAATGTCAGCAATTTATAAAATTATAGATAAAAAAAAATTAGATATAGTTAAGAAACCAATTTCAAAAGCACATGGACTCCCCAACGAATGTTATACAAGTAAAGATTATACTTTAATAGAAAGAGAGAAAATATTTGAAAATAAATGGACTGTAATAGGAGTAGCAAGTTCTTTGCCAAATATCGGCGATGTAAAACCATTTAACTTGTTAGGACTGCCATTATTTTTAGTAAGGAATAAAAAAGATCAGATAAAAGTTTTTCATAACGTCTGTAGTCATAGAGGAGTAAAGCTAGTAAACAAAAAAGGCAATATTAGAAATGTAATCAGATGTCCTTATCATTCATGGTCATACACATCAGATGGAAAGCTAATTGCAACACCTCATATAGGTGGGATGAACCAACATAGTAGCCCAAAATTTAAAAAAAATAAAAACAATTTAAAAGAAATAAGATCATGTGTTTGGTTAGATTTAATTTTTATTAATATTAGTAACAACGAAATTCCATTTGAAAAATATATTAAACCCTTAAGTGATAGGTGGGCTAAATTTTGGAAAAAAAAAGATAGAAAATTAATTAATCATGCAAATGATTTTGGTTATTTTAAAATAAATGCAAAATGTAATTGGAAATTTGCAATTGAAAATTATTGTGAAAGTTATCATTTGCCATGGGTTCATCCAGGTTTAAATTCTTATTCAAAAATTGAAGATCACTATCATATTCAAGGATTACCAAACCGCTTTGCAGGCCAAGGCACAGTTGTTTACAATCCAAAATTTAAAGGTAAGAAAAAATTTCCTTGCTTTCCTAACTGGCCCAAAGAAAAAGAAAATATTGCAGAGTATGTAGCTTTGTTTCCCAATGTTATGTTAGGTATACATAAAGATCATTTCTACGCATATTGGTTAGAACCCATTAGTCATAAAAAAACTTTAGAGCACATGGAAATATATTATGTAGGTGAAAAAGCTGCAAAATCATTAGAATTTAAATCATTAAGAAAACAAAATCATAAATTGTGGGAAGATATTCAAAAAGAAGATGTTGGTATAATTCAAAGAATGCAATTAGGCCGCAACTCACATGCATATAATGGTGGAAATTTTTCTCCTGATATGGATAATCCAACACATCAATTTCACAAGTGGGTGGCAACTCACATTGTGTAGAAAGTGCGAAATATATGTACAGACCTTTACCAGATGCATTAACAATAAAAAGTTCACCAATCGAAGGTTTGGGATTATTCGCAACCAAAGAAATTAAAGCTAATACTTTTATCGGAATTACTCACATAAGAGATGAGCAGTTTGAAAATAAATATATAAGAACTCCATTAGGTGGTTTTTATAATCATTCTGACAATCCTACAGTTCAAAGAATGGTATCAAATATTTTACCTACATTAAGATTTGGTGATCCAATTGATCCTACCGCAAAAGCAAAAAAATTTAACGAAAATGATGATAATTTAGAAAACATGTATTATAATTTAAGAGAGAAACCAGACGCAAAATATTTTTTTATGGTTTCAATAAAAGATTTGAAACCAGGAGATGAGCTTTGTGCAAATTATAATTTATACACCTATCCAAAAACAGGAGTTGGTGTACAGATGTTATAGAGATGAAGTTTAACAGAAAAATTCTTTCAGAAAACCAACCAATTAAGAAATATATTTCAAAAAAAAGATTAAGAGAAGATGAAATAGATTTTGACGAACTTAGATCTTATAGACTTGACAGATTAAGAAATGAATTAAAGAAAAATAATATAGAGGCATGTATTTTATTTGATCCAGTAAATGTAAGGTATGCATTAGATACTGTGAATATGAGTGTTTATAATATGCATAATCTTACAAGATATTGTTTTATCTCTGTTGATGGTCCAACAATATTATATGAATATTTTAACTGTGAAATATTATCTAAAGGTCTCAATTTAATAGATGAAATAAGACCAGCAATTACTTGGGATTATTTTAGCAATGGTGACCAATCAGAGTTGCAACTTAAAAAATGGGTCAATGAAGTAAATGATTTATCTAACTCTTATTTTAAAAGTAAAAAAATCGCAATTGATGTAATCAATGGTCCAGCCGTAAATGAGCTTAATAAAAAAGGAATTCAAGTTTTAGAAGCGAAAAAAATACTTGAACAGGCTAGAGTTATTAAATCGTCTGAAGAAATTAAATGCATGCGAGCAGCTTTAGATGTTGCTGATATTGGAATAATTAAAATGAGAGATTATTTGAAATCAGGAATTACTGAAGATGAGTTATGGTCGATTTTACATAAAACGAACATTGAAAATGGTGGAGAGTGGATAGAGTGTAGAATATTATCTTCAGGCTCTAGAACCAATCCTTGGATGCAAGAAAGTAGTAATAAGATTATTCAAGATGGTGAGATCGTATCCTTTGATACAGATATGGTAGGCCCTTATGGATATTGTGCAGATATTTCTAGAGCTTTTGTTTGTGGAAATAAATTTAATGAACATCAAAAAAAAATTTATTCAACAGCAGTTGAGCAGATTGACTATAATTCAAGATTAATTAAAGATGGAGTATCATTTAGAGAATTTACTGAAAAGGCATGGATACTTCCTGAAAAATATTACGGAAATAGATATTCAGTCATGCTTCATGGAATAGGTTTATGTGATGAGTGGCCAGCAATTAGATATCCGACTGATGGTGGAGAAAGAAGCGGTATATTTCAAAAAAATATGACACTTACCCTAGAAAGTTATATCGGCGAAGTTGGAGGTCATGAGGGAGTGAAATTAGAACAACAATATTTAGTTGGCGAAAATGGATTAGAATTAATGTCTCATCATCCTTTAGAACAAATTTAATGAAAATAGTTTTAATTATGGGTTTGCCTGGGGCTGGCAAAACAACATTGGCAGAAGAACTTGCTCCAAAACTGAATGCAAAAAGATTAAATGCTGACGAAGTTAGAAAAGAAGCAAATGATTGGGATTTTTCTGAGGAGGGTAGAAAAAGACAAGCTAAAAGAATGGCAGACTTTGCTTTAAAGCTGAAAAATCAAGGAAATTATGTTGTGGCAGATTTTATTTGCCCAACTCCAGAAGCAAGAAGTTTATTCCCTGCAGATTTTGTTATTTGGGTAGACACGATTAAAGAAGGAAGGTTTGACGATACTAATCAAATGTTTGTCAAACCAGAAAAATATGATTTTCATGTAACTACTCAAGATGCTAGTGTTTGGGCGGATAAAATAATAAAGGAGATATCATAATGAGTTATGAATGGGATAATAAAAAACCAACAGCACAAATGCTTGGAAGATGGCAGCCATTTCATGAGGGTCACTATACTTTATTTAAAGAGATCATCAAAAAGACCGGTCAAGTGTGTATTCAAATAAGAGACGTTCAAGGAGTTGATGACAATCCATTCGACTTTGAAACGGTAAAAAAAAATATTGAAAATAAATTAAATCCTGAATTTGAAGGAAGATTTAAAATAATGATGGTGCCAAATATTACAAATATTTGTTATGGGAGAGGAGTTGGTTACAAAATTGAGGAGATAGTGTTGTCTGAAGAAATACAAAAAATTTCTGCCACAAAAATTAGAGCTAAAATGCGTGAAGATGGTGAGTTAAAATAATTACAATATGAATGTAAAAACAAAAAAATTAGGAAACGGAATTACAAATATAATAATTAATGATCCTAAAACTTATAATTCACTTTCATTTAAAACTTTAAGGGATCTTTTGAATACTTTTACTCGATTAGATAAGGATGATAATACAAGAGTAATAATATTAGAGGGATCAGGTAAAGGATTCAGCGCCGGCCATAATCTTAAAGAGGTTGGTGGAATTAAAAATAGATTAAATCACTTAAAATTATTTAATCTTTGCTCAAAATTAATGATGAAAATTGTTGAAGGAAAGAAGCCTGTTATTGCAAAAGTACATGGTGCAGCTTATGCAGCTGGATGTCAGTTAGCCGCAAGTTGTGACCTTGCTTACAGTACAACAAATGCCACCTTTGCAACACCAGGAGTAAATATAGGACTTTTCTGCAGTACTCCGATGGTTGCTGTGAGTAGAAAAGTAACTCGTAAAATCATGATGAAGATGCTTTTAACTGGAGAGCCAATAAATGCTAAATATGCAAAAGATATTGGTTTAATTAATGATTGTTTTTCAAGCAAAAAACTTAATTCAGAAGTTTTAAAAATTGCAAAAACCATTTCTTCAAAATCAAATTTAACAATTAAAATTGGTAAGCAAGCTTTCTATAAACAATTAGAAATGCCATTAGGAGATGCATACAAATTTACAAGTAAAATGATGACTTTGAATATGGCTTCACAAGATGCAAAGGAAGGAATATCAGCTTTCTTACAAAAAAGAAAACCTAACTGGAAAAATAAATAATAATTAATTTTAATTATGAATGATGATCAAATTAAATCTATTTTAAGAAAATCAAAAGTCATAGCAATGATTGGCGTAAGTTCTGAGAAAAAAGGGGAAGATAAAAAAAATCTTAAAAGAAAGCCAGCAAATGTAGTCATGAAGTATATGCAAAACTTTGGTTATAAAGTGATACCCATAAACCCTTTTGCAGTAGGTGAAGTTGTAAATGGTGAACCAATGGTTGAAAGCTTGGATAAAATCAAAGAAGATGTAGATATAGTTGATGTTTTTAGACCCTCAAACGAAGCAGAAGGAATTGCAAAACAAGCAATTCAAAAAGGAACTAAAGTATTATGGTTACAATATGGAATTCATAGTGATGAGGCTAAAGTGATTGCTGACAATGAAAAAATTGAATTTATTTCTAACAGATGCATAAAGCAGGAATATCAAAAACTTTTTCAAAAATCTAATCCAGTTTTTCCAGTACTGAAAGATTAATGAAAAAAGTATTTTTGGTTTATGGTCATTACAATGAAAAATCTTTCAATTCAGCAATCAAAGATGCTTTTATAAAATCAGCAGAAGAAAAAGGTCATTCAGTAGAATGTATAGATTTATATAAAGAAAAGTTTAACCCAGTATATGCTGGCGAAAAAGCCGATGAAGTAGTTTTAGATCACAGAAAAAAAATAGATGAAACTGATTTAATTGTTCTTGTAGCACCTATCTGGAACTATAGAATGCCAGCTATATTAGAGGGTTGGATAGATAAAGTATTAGCGCCACCTTGGGCTTTTTCTTTTAAGAAACTTATCGGAAACCATGGATATGCTGTTGGAAAACTAAAAAGTAAAAAAGCTATAATTTTCTGCACATATGGCTCCCCAAGATTTTCAATTACAGATTTTTTTTTAAATTTACCCCTTAGAAGAATAAAAAAAGGTATTTTTAATAAGTGTGGTATTTATGACATTACCTATAAACGATATTTTGCTGTACCATTTGTTTCAAATGAAAAAAGAATTGAATTTTTGGAAGATGTCAAAAATACAGCTAGTAATTTATAGTATCTTTTTTTTATTAATTTTTTCTTTAAATGAATTATCCGCTGAGATAAGAAAACCAAACCCAGAGATAAAACCCAGAGAAGTTATTGAGATACAACTCAATGCTTTAATGAAGAACGATAGTCCTGAAAAAGACAGTGGTATTATTCAAACCTGGTTTTTTGCTCACCCAAACAATCAAAGAGTTACAGGACCTATTGAGAGATTTAAAAACATGATTAAGACCGATTCTTATTCGATGCTTTTAAACCACGAAAATTATGAAATTGTAGAAGTTTATAAATCAAAAGGTGTTTCAACATTTGAAGTAACCATTATGGACAAGGATAAAAAATATTACAAATTCAAATGGCAAGTTGAAAAATACGAAGTTGATGGATTTTTAAAAAATTGTTGGCTCACTACTGCAGTATCTCAACCAATGCCAATGGGCTCCTCTATTTAATGAAAAAACCTAGTTTTCCAGTACGAATTGCAATACTTATGGCAATTCTTTGTATCCCACCGATTGGTGCCACTCAGATAGGTTGGTATTATTTTGGACAAACTATGGGAGTAAATTTTGGTATGGCTGCAGGAGTGGTGAGTGTAATAACTGCCGCATATTTAATGTACCAAATGGGTTGGAGAGATGACGATGATGATGATTATCCCTATTAGAATTATGTTTAGTTTATAAGAAAAATTTAGTAAAAATCGCATGATGAAATCAAAAGCAAAAGTTGTAGTAGTAGGTGGTGGAGTTGTTGGTGTTAGTGCTCTGTATCATTTAGCTAAAAAGGGCTGGTCTGATGTTGTTTTGATTGAAAGAAAGGAATTAACCTCAGGTTCAACATGGCATGCAGCTGGTCTACTTCCATTATTTAACATGAGTTACTCAGTTGGCCAGTTACATAAATATGCAGTCAATCTTTATAAAAGTTTAGAGGAAGAAACAGGCAAGAACGTCGGTTTTAGTGTTGTTTCAAATATTAGATTAGCAGACAACAAAGATAGAATGGATGAGTATCATCAATACGCTGGAGTAGCAAAAACTATCGGAGTAGATGTAAAATTTTTAACACCAGACCAAGTAAAAGAAATTTGGCCTTTGTGTAATACAAATGATTTAATTGGAGCAATACAACATCCCGAAGATGGATACATTCAACCAGCAGATTTAACGCAAGCATTAGCTACGGGCGCAAGAAATAGAGGTGCTGAGATTTACAGAAATACAACAGTTCTGGCGATGAAACAAAATAAAGATGGATGGGTTGTTGAAACAGATAAGGGATCTATAGAATGTGAACACGTAATTTCATGCTCAGGAAATTTTGCTAGACAAACTGGTAAGATGGTTGGTTTAGATATTCCAGTAATACCAGTTGAACATCAATATATTGTAACAGAACCACATCCAGAAATTCAAAAAAGAAAAAAAGAAGGACTTCCAGAAATGGGAGTTTTAAGAGATAGCGATAGCAGATGGTACATGAGAGAGGAAGCGGGTGGTTTAATTTTAGGACCCTATGAGGATGGTGCTCCTGCCTGTTATGTAGATGGTCCTTCAAAGGAATCTGAGTATGAACTTTTCCAAGAAGATCTAGATAGACTTGCTCCTCATATTGAAGGAGCTATTCATAGAGTTCCAGCATTTGGAGAGGTAGGCGTTAAAAAAGTTTATAATGGTGCAATTTGTTATACGCCAGATGGAAATCCGATAGTTGGTCCAGCATGGGGATTAAAGAACTTTTGGATTAATGAAGGTCATAGTTTTGGGATTACAGCAGCTGGTGGAGCTGGATGGCAATTAGCAGAGTGGATTGTTGATGGTGAACCAACAATTGATATGCTTGGAGTAGAACCAAGAAGATATGGAGATTATTGCTCAAAAACATATCTTAAAGAGAAGAATGAAGAAGCTTACAGTCATGTATTTATAACTCACTTTCCAGATGAAGAAAGACCAGCTGCAAGACCTTTAAGAACAGCCCCGTGTTATGACAGAATGAAAAATCTTGGTGCAGTTTTTGGTCAAAAATTTGGATGGGAAAGACCAAACTTTTTTGCAACTGATGGCATGGAACAAAAGGATGATTGGTCATTTAGAAGATCTAATTGGTTCAAGGCGGTTGAAAAAGAGTGCAAAAATGTAAAAGAAAATGTTGGACTACTAGATATGACCGCATTTGCTAAATGCAGAATTAAAGGACCTGGAGCTGAAGAATTTTTAGATAAGTTGGTAGCTAATAAATTACCAAAAAAAGTTGGTAGAATTAATTTGTGTCATGCATTGAATACAAAGGGAGGTGTTCACTCAGAATTTACAATAATGAGAGAGTCGGATAATAGTTTTTATCTTGTTTCTGCTGGAGCATATCAAAGATTGGATCACGATTGGATATTTGGTTGGATGCCAAAAGATGGGTCAGTTCAATTTGAGAACTTAACAAATAGTAAAGGTGTACTTGTAGTATCAGGACCGAAAGCAAGAGAATTAATGCAAAGAGTATCAAATGATGATTTTTCAAATGAAAATTTCAAATGGTTAAGTGCAAAACAAGTTGACGTTGGCTTTGCACCTGTTAATGCGATGAGGGTTAACTTTGTTGGAGAGCTTGGATGGGAACTTCATCATCCTATTGAATATCAAAATCATATTTTCGATAAACTTATGGATGCAGGTCAAGACTTAGGTTTAAAACCTTATGGTATTAGAGCAATGAACAGTTTAAGAGTTGAAAAATCATATAAACTAGTTGGAACTGAATTATCAATTGAGTATTCACCTTACGAAAGTGGTTTAGATAGATTTATTCATCCAAACAAAGGAAGTTTTATTGGACTTGATGCTTTAAATAAATGGAGAGAAAAAGGCTTTGATAATAAGCTTGTTACTCTAGAGGTTCACGAAACTAGTGATGCGGATGTACTAGGAAACAACCCAATTTATGAAAATGGTAGTGTTGTAGGACGTGCAACTGGTGGTGATTTTGGATTTAGACTAGGAAAATCTATCGCACTAGGAATGGTTAAACCTGAGTTAGCAAATGTTGGACAAAAACTAAGGATTGATATACTTGGTAAAATGCATGAGGCAACAATTTTAGAAGAAAGTCCTTACGATGCAGAAAATAAATTATTGAGAGCTTAATGAAAATTTTAGTCGCTGTAAAAAGAGTTATTGATTATAACGTTCAAATTAGAGTTAAAGAGGATGGTAGTGGTGTAGTTACTGACAACGTTAAAATGTCAACGAACCCACCAGATGACAATGCTATTGAGGAAGCTGTAAAAATAAAAGAGTCAGGTAAAGCAACAGAAATAATAGCAGTTACTGTTGGTGAAGAGAAAGCTCAAGAGACAGTTAGAAAAGCTTTAGCGGTAGGAGCGGATAGAGGAATTCATGTAAAGGTTGATGGTATCATTGAACCTCTTGCAGTATCTAAAATATTAAAAAAAATTGTTGAAAAAGAAAATCCAGATTTAGTATTTATGGGTAAACAAGCAATTGATGATGACTGCAATCAAACAGGTCAAATGTTAGCGGCACATTTAAATTGGCCACAAGCAACTTTTGCTTCAAAAATTGAGGTAAACGATAAATCATTACAAGTTACTAGAGAGGTAGATGAAGGTCTGGAAACTATAGAAGTTAATACACCAGCTATTGTTACGTGTGATTTAAGATTAAATGAGCCAAGATATGCGTCACTGCCAAATATAATGAAAGCTAAAAAAAAACCTATTGAACAAATTAATGCGTCAGATCTAGGAGTTGATACTAACCCTAGAATAGAACATATTAAGATTGAAGAACCACCGAAAAGAAAAGCGGGAATAAAAGTTGCTAGTGTTGAGGAATTAGTGCAAAAATTAAAAAATGAGGCTAAGGTAATTTAATGTCAGTTTTATTAATAGCAGAGCATAACAACAAAGAAGTAAAACCATTTACTTTAAATGCGATTACAGCTGCATCACAAATAGATCAAGATCTTCATGTAATGTTAATTGGAAGTAAGGCAGATAATGTTGCAAAATCTTTATCTGAAGTTCCTTTAGTAAAAAAAGTTCTTCATATAGATCATGAAATTTATGAAAATTATATTGCTGAGAATTATACTGCAGCAATTTTAAAACACGCTGATAAATATTCACATATTATTTGCTCAGCAAATACATTTGGAAAAAACCTTATGCCACGAGTTGCAGCGTTGTTAGATATTTCACAAGTAAGCGATATTATAAAAGTAATTTCTCCTGATACTTTTTTAAGACCAATTTACGCTGGAAATGCATTTGCTACTGTTAAAAGTAATGACGAAAAAAAATGTGTCACTATCAGACCAACATCATTTGAAGCAGCTGAAACAACTGGTGGATCTGCAGAAATAGAAAAAATCGATGCAGCAGATCTAACTGAGAATACTAAGTTTATTAATAGAGAAGAAATTAAATCAGATAGACCTGAATTAGGCACTGCCAGAATAGTAATTTCTGGTGGTAGAGGCTTACAAAGTGGAGAAAATTTCAAACTGATAACTGATGTAGCGGATAAATTAAATGCTGCAATAGGAGCCTCAAGAGCTGCGGTTGATGCTGGATATATTACTAACGAACATCAAGTGGGACAAACAGGAAAAGTTGTTGTTCCTGATCTATATATAGCAGTTGGAATTTCTGGAGCCATTCAACATTTAGCAGGAATGAAAGAAAGTAAAGTTATTGTTGCTATAAATAAAGATGGTGAAGCACCTATTTTTAGTGTCGCAGATTACGGCCTGGAAGCTGATTTATTCGAAGCACTTCCTCAATTCTTAGAGGAACTGAACAAATTAAACACTATACAAAAATAACAAATACTGTAAGAAATTAGTATGTCCAGAGAAGTGATGGAATACGATGTAGTAATCGTAGGTGGCGGGCCATCGGGACTTTCAACTGCTATAAAATTAAAGCAGTTAAATCCAGATATTAATGTCTGCCTTTTAGAAAAAGCATCTGAAATAGGTGCACATATTTTATCCGGGAACGTGTTTGAAACACGAGCCTTAGATGAACTATTGCCAAATTGGAAAGATCTTAATCCACCAATTAAAACAAAAGTTAATAAAGAAAAGTTTCTATTTCTAGGAAAGACAAAAAAATTAAGTTGGCCAACTTGGTTATTACCTAAAGTGCAACAAAATCATAATAATTATATTATTAGTCTTGCTAATTTATGTAGATGGTTAGCAGAGCAAGCTGAAAGTCTTGGAATTGAAATATTCCCAGGTTTTCCGGCAAGTGAAGTTTTATATAATGAAGATGGTTCTGTTAAGGGTGTAGCAACTCAAGATATGGGTTTAGATAAAGAAGGAAATAAAAAAGACGGTTATGAACCGGGAATGGAACTTCATGCAAAAGTTACAGTTTTTGCCGAAGGGTGTAGAGGACATTTAGGTAAAGAATTAATCAAAAAATTTGATTTAGATAAAGGAAAAGATCCACAACAGTATGGAATAGGATTTAAAGAAATTTGGGAGTTAAAAGAAGAAAATCACGAGGAAGGCTTAGTGATGCATACGGCAGGCTGGCCATTAGATAATAGTACATATGGTGGAAGTTTTGTTTATCATGCTGAAAATAAACAGATATTTTTAGGATATGTCATTGGTCTTGATTATAAAAATCCTCATCTTTCACCGTTTGATGAATTTCAAAAATTTAAAACTCATCCAGCGATTAGATCAATATTAGAAGGTGGTAAAAGAATATCATATGGAGCAAGAGCACTTATAGAAGGAGGATTTCAAAGTCTACCTAAGATGTTTATGCCTGGTGCATTATTAGTTGGTTGCGATGCAGGCACATTAAATATGCCAAAGATTAAAGGATCACATACTGCAATGAAAAGTGGAATGATTGCAGCAGAAACTATTATTGATCACATAAAATCAAGCAAAGAATTATCTATTTATGAAGAAAAATTCAAAAAAAGTTGGGTTTATAAAGAGTTATATGAGGCTAGAAATGTTAAACCTAGCTTTAGCTGGGGTTTAATTCTTGGAATAATATTTACAGGAATTGATCAAATTTTATTTAAAGGAAGATTGCCATTTACACTTAAACATAAACATGCTGATCACGAAACTTTAAAACCAGCAAATGAAATGCCAAAAATAGATTATCCAAAACCAGATAATATTATTACATTTGATAAAACTAGTTCAGTTTATCTTACAGGAACTAATCATGCTGAAAATCAACCAGTACACCTTCAACTTAAAGATAAAGATTTACCAATAAAATATACTTTAGGTAAATACGATGAGCCTGCGCAAAGATACTGTCCAGTTGGAGTTTATGAAATTCAAAAAGAAAATGATGTTGAAAAATTTGTGATTAATTCTCAAAATTGTATTCATTGTAAAACTTGCGATATAAAAGAGCCGTCACAAAATATTACATGGGTCACGCCAGAAGGTGGGGGTGGACCTAAGTACGGAAATATGTAATTAAGATAGATCTATTGCAAATTTTTTTAAAGTTTCAATTGGTACCAACTTTAATGTGTTAACATGAGTTTTTTTTAAATATATAGAACATCCAATTCCCGCCTCTAAAGCTCTTGCAACCCAACTGGCACATACACACCAGTTATCTCCATCTACCAATCCAGGAAAACCAAATTCAGGGTGAGGTGTTATTAAATCGTTACCTGCCTCTTTGCACCATTCTAAAAATTCATCGTTAACTTTTACACAAACTGTATGTAAACCTCGATCGTTTTCATCTGTGTTACAACAACCGTCTCTGAACCAACCAGTTAATGGATTTTTAGAACATTCTTCTAGATCTTCACCAAGAACGTTTTTTTGAGTCTCACTCATTAAATTTTAGTGGGATTAGGTTGTCCTTTATAAACAACTTCTGGATCAAATTTTTTCTTTTCTTCTTCAAATTTCATTTCTACTTTACGTCCATTTTCAATTTTTCCTGTAGGTACTGATCTATAAAAACATGATCTGTAACCAACATGGCAACTTGCACCATCACCAATATCTACAGTTATCCAAACTGCATCTTGATCATCGTCAATTCTTATTTCTTTTACTTTTTGAGTAAAGCCACTAGTTTTTCCTTTATGCCAAATTTCTTTTCTAGACCTGCTCCAGTAGTGAGCTTCTTTTGTTTCTATTGTTAATTTTAAAGCTTCAACATTCATATAACCGTGCATTAGAATCTCTTTGGTTTTTGCACATGTTGTAATTACAGGGATTAAACCATCATTATCGAATTTTGGGGATAATAGGTTACCTTCTTCTATATCAGCGACATTTTCTCTTTTTTTAAACATATATAAGTCGCAATATCTAACATATT
The DNA here is from genome assembly GCA_902543405.1 of uncultured Pelagibacteraceae bacterium. Lineage (GTDB taxonomy): Bacteria > Pseudomonadota > Alphaproteobacteria > Pelagibacterales > Pelagibacteraceae > Pelagibacter. The sequence goes on from CACBYC010000009.1 coordinate 16,908, forward strand.
ACTGAATATATTAAATATTTTAAATTTAAGGATTTATATATATAAAAACCCATCATGAAATTAGTAAAAAACGAAAATAACAAAAATACTGAGATTGTAACAGACGAAGAAGCACGTGAAGCGTTTGTTAAAATCTTAAAATGGCTAGGTGAAGATCCATCTAGAGAAGGTTTATTGGAAACTCCAAAAAGAGTTACGAAAGCATTCAAAGAGTACTTTAAAGGTTACAAAGAGGATCCTAAAGAAATTTTAAGTAAAACTTTTGGCGATGTTGAAGGCTACAGCGATATGGTAGTTCAAAAAAATATTTCTGTACAAAGTCATTGCGAACATCATATGGCACCTATTATTGGAATAGCACATGTTGCTTATATTCCAAATGAAAGAGTCGTTGGACTTAGCAAAATTGCAAGAGTTGTGGAAGTTTTTTCAAAAAGGTTACAAACACAGGAAAGATTAACAGTTCAAATCGCAAATACATTAATGGAATCGCTAGATGCAAAAGGCGTTGCAGTAACAATTGACTCAACTCACCAGTGTATGACTATGCGAGGTATTAAAAAGGAACAAGCTACAACTGTTACTAATTTTTATTTAGGTCAATTTAAAGACGATCTTAGTTATCAGAATAGATATTTGCGATTTATTGCAAAATAGAGTTTAATTATACATGTCTGAAACTTTCAAAGCTCTGGTTATAAACCAAGAGGGTGAAAATTTTTCTCAAGAAGTAAAAGAACTAAATTTTGATTTTTTAAACGAAGGTGAAGTTTTAGTTAAAATACAATACTCTGATTTAAATTATAAAGATGCTTTGATTTTAAAAGATGGAGCAAAATTAGTTAAAGAGTTTCCAAGAATTCCTGGAATTGATTTTTCAGGCACAGTTGCAGAAAGTAAGTCAGATGAATTTAAAGAAGGTGATGAGGTAATACTTACAGGTTGCAGAGTTGGAGAATTATTTCATGGAGGTTTTTCTCAATATGCAAGAGTTAAAAAAGAATTTCTGATCAAGAAACCTTCAGGTATTGATTTAAAGCAAGCAATGATGATGGGAACAGCAGGTTTTACTGCAATGTTGTGTGCCTTTGCCGTTAAAGCAAAAGAAGAATTATTACTTCAAAGTAAAGTTAATGATGTTCTTGTAACAGGTTCAACAGGTGGAGTAGGGATGGTTGCTGTAAATATTTTATCTAAAATGGGATGCAATGTAACCGCAATCACTGGAAAACCAGAAAAAGCTGATTATTTAAAAGAATTAGGAGCAAAAACTGTTTTAGATCGTAAAGAATTTGAAGGTGAGCCAAGATTAATTGGCAAAGGTACTTGGGATGGTGTTGTTGACACTGTTGGTGGAAATATTTTAGCAAATGCAATATCTCAAACAAGATTAAAAGGAATTGTAGCTGTCTGTGGTAATGCAAGTGGAACTAACAAATTAAATACTTCTGTAGTTCCTTTTTATATCAGAGCTGTAAAACTATGGGGCGTAGACTCAGTTAATGTAAGCAACAAACGAAAAGAATTTGTATGGGGCGAAGTACCAAATTTAGTAGATTTTAGTATTATCGAAAAATCAATTAAAATAGTTGGGCTTGAGGAACTATTGACTGTATTTCCGGAAATGCTCGAAGGAAAATTGAAAAATAGAATTCTAGTGGATGTAAATAAATAATGGATTGGGATAAATTAAAAATTTTTCATGCAGTAGCTGAAGCCGGTAGTTTTACAAGCGCTACTGTAATTCTAAATCTAAGCCAATCTGCAATTAGTAGACAAATTCAATCTTTAGAAGAAGATTTAAAAGTAAAGTTATTTGAAAGACATGCAAGAGGATTAACTTTAACTGAAAATGGAGAATATGTTTATAAAACTGCACATGAAGTTATCAGTAAACTTAAAGAGGTAGAAACAACTTTAGGGGATCAAAAACATAAACCAACCGGAAAACTAACAATTACAACTGTTAGAAGTTTTGGTACTCACTGGTTAACACCGAGAATTCAAGAGTTTATGCAATTAAATCCAGAAATTGAAATAGAATTAATTTTTGACGATAAAGAGTTAGATTTAAGCACAAGACAAGCCGATATTGGAATATTTATGAGAAGACCAAAACAACTTAATTATATTCAAAGAAAACTAATGGATATAAATTACCATATATATGGCTCAAATAAGTATCTTGAAAAACATGGTATGCCTAAATCTATTAATGATTTAAGCAAGCATAACTTTATATCATTTGGTAGAGGAGCCCCATCACCAGTGTTTAACCCAGATTGGGCATTAAAACTTGGTATAAAAGATAATAAAAAAAGAAAACCTGTTATGAAAGTAAATAGCGTTATGGGTTTACTGTTAGCAGTCGAAAGTGGTGTAGGCCTTGCGGCTCTTCCAGATTATTTAGTTTCTTTATCTCGAAATGTAATTAAAGTTCTACCAAGTGTTGAGGGTCCGATAACAGAGGCTCACTTTGTCTTTCCAGAATCTTTGAAAAATGTAGCTAGAGTGACAACCTTCAGAAACTTTCTTTATAGTAAAATCTCAGAATTTAAGTCTTAAAATATCAATAATAGCAACGTTAAGTGCGTCATTAATGCGATTGATAATCATTATCATTGCGAATAGTTATCAAAATCATTATAACTAATAAAAACTAAAAGAGAGAGATATATGAAAAAAATGACAATTTCCGCATTAATCTTATCCTTATTTGCATCGTCCTTTGCAATAGCAAATGAGGTAAATATTTTTAATGCAAGACATTATAAAGCTGATGCAGAACTTTATAGTAAATTTACAACGGCAACAGGAATTAAAGTAAACTTAATCAATGGTAAAGCTGGTGCTTTAGAAAAAAGAATGATCGAAGAAGGAGCCGATTCTGCTGCTGATCTTTATATAACAGCTGACGCTGGAAGATGTGGAGCTTTTAAAGCAAAAGGAATGACTCAATCAGGATTAGTTTCATCTACAATTAAATCATCTGTACCAAAAAGTTTTAGAACTACACACTGGGTTGGAGTAGCAAAAAGAGCAAGAATTGTTTACTACTCACCAGAAAGAGTAAGTGGTGCTGAGTTATCAGGGTTAACTTATGAAAGTTTAGCTGATCCAAAATGGAAAGGCAGAATTGCAATTAGAGCCTCTAGCAACATTTATAATAAATCTCTTGTAGCTTCATTAGTTAAAAATAATGGAAAAAAAGCTGCAGGTGAGTGGGCTAAAGGAGTTGTTGCAAACATGGCAAGAGATCCAAAAGGAAATGATAGAGCACAAATTATGGCTGTAGCAGCAGGAGAAGCTGATATTGCTGTTGCAAATACTTATTACTTAGCTTTGATGTTATCTGGTAATAAAGGACCTGAACAACAAGAAGCTGCAAAAAAAGTTAAAGCTTTTTTCCCTAATCAGAATGATAGAGGAACACACATGAATATAAGTTGTGCAGCTTTAGTTAAAGGAGCGCCCAATAAAACTAATGCAATTGCACTTGTTGATTTCTTATTATCACCAGAAGCTCAAGAACACTTTACAAATAATACGTTTGAGTTTCCAATGATAGCTGGAGTTTCACCAAGTCCATTGGTAGTAAACAACTTAGGTTTAGATTTTAAACAAGATCTAACAACAAGTGTTGCTAGTTATGGAGCAAAGCAAGCTGATGCCCTAGAGGTAATGACAGCTGCTGGTTGGAAGTAACATTGAAAGTTAAAAAAAAATTTATGTCTGAAGTTAATTTAAATAAATCAGCCAATGCATGCGTACCATGTGCTGAGGAGTGTAAAAAAATTAACAAAAGAATAAATAAAAGGAAATTATCAGAGATAAGTACTAAAGATTTTCCGCACATTTCAAAGGTATTCAATATCTGACTTTTCTTAATTAAAGTACCTATGCATCCTTCGTAGGCACTTTTAAAAATATTTAAAGAGACTATATGGGTCATTTAAACTACAATTATCTCTATGTTTTCAAACAAATTTAATATCTGGTTTTTAAGTTCTCTGCTTATTTCCTTACTTGTTATAATCCCTATTTTGACAGTTTCTTTAAGCTTTTTTGAGGATACTTCTCGATATTTTGACATACTTAAAAAAACTTTTTTGTTTGAATATATTTTTAATTCTTTATCACTTTTAGTTGGTGTCTTAATACTAACTTTTTTTCTAGGTGTTGGATCTGCTTACGTAGTCTCTTTTTACAAATTCCCAGGTGTTAACTTCTTTAAATGGGCATTAATTTTATCTTTTGCTATACCACCCTATATTTATGCATATTCATTATTTGCATTTTTTGACAATTATGGCACTGCATTTACAATATTAAAGACTTTATTTGGTGATGGTGAGTACAATAAAAGTATACCAAAGTTTGATGGAATGTTTGGTTTAATATTATCTATTTCATTTTCTCTTTATGCCTATGTTTATATTCTTGCAAGATCTTCTTTTTTATATCAATCACAAAATTTAATAGACCTTGGAAGAAATTTAGGTTTTTCAAAATTTAAATCTTTTTATTCAATAATATTACCAGCCGCTAGACCTGCAATAGTTGCTGGCCTCTCTTTAGTTGCAATGGAAACATTAGCAGAGTTTGGGGCAGTAGACTTTTTTTCAGTTAATACACTAACAACAGGTATATATAATGCTTGGATAACTTTTGATGATCTAGCTTTTGCTAATAGAATTTCATTTTTTCTATTGTTATTTATATTTATTCTTTTTCTGACTGAAAATCTATCTAGAAAAAAAGCGAAATATCACTTGGATACAAGAGGCGGTTTTAAACAAAAAGAAAAAATAAAACTTTCTGGAACAAATTCTTTTTTTGCATTTTTGTTTTGTTTTTTATTGTTCTTTCTAAGTTTTCTATTTCCATTAGGGCAAATGCTTTATTGGACAATAAAATTTCCTGAAAATTTCTTTGACATAAATGTAATAAATCTTTTATTAAATACACTTTATTTAGTAGGATTATCAAGCTTGGTTCTAATAATGTTTGCTTTAATTTCTAATTATGGAAATCGAGTTTCGAGAAATAAAACATTAAATTTTTTATCCACATTGTCGATTTCAGGTTATGCTATACCAGGTGTTATTTTAGCCGTTGCTTTTATAACTTTTATTGCCTGGTTTGATGAAAATATAATTAAATCATTAGGCTTTTTATCAATTAAAAAATTATTTATTGGATCTATTTTAGGTTTAGTTATTGTTTATTTTGTTCGTTTTTACTCACTTGCTTTTAATGGAATAAAATCAGGATATGAAAAAATAAATGTTTCAGTTGATGAGAGTGCATACCTCCTTGGCTATTCAAAAAGAAAAACGTTTATGAATATTCATGTACCATATTTAAGAAATTCATTGTTATTTGTAGTTATTTTAATATCTCTTGAAATAATTAGAGAATTACCAATTACCTTGGTTCTACGCCCGTTTAATTTTGAAACATTCGCAACTACCGCTTATATCTCAGCCTCAGAGGATATGCTTGAAGCAGCAGCAGTACCATCATTATTTTTAATTTTAATTGCTGCTTTTTTTATTACAATAACTTCAAATTATATTTTAAAAGAGAATAATGGCTAATAACTTTTTAGAAATAAATAATGTTGATTTCAAAGCAGGTGGAAAAACAAAAGTAAAAAATGTATCTTTTTCAGTTCAAAACGAAGGAGACATTATTTGTCTTCTAGGACCTTCAGGAATAGGAAAAACTACAATTTTAAGAACAATCGCTGGATTAGAAAAGATTAATAATGGTTCTATAATTATCAATAATAAAACTATATCTTCAAAAAAAATTCACATTGAGCCAGAGGATCGAAATATTTCACTTGCCTTTCAAGACAATAGTTTATTTCCACATTACAATGTCGAAAAAAATATATTAATTGGAACAGAAAAAAAAAATAAAAAAAAAACTAAAATAAATGCAAAAGAAATAGTAGAATTTTTAAATCTAAAAAAAATATTAAATAAATATCCACATGAGATAAGTGCCGGTGAAGCGCAAAGATCGTCACTAGCAAGAGCTTTAGTTTCGAATCCAGACTTATTATTATTAGACGAGCCTTTATCCAATGTTGACCAAAGTTTTAAAGAAGAAATTCAAGTCGAATTAAAACAATTATTAAGTAAATCTAAAATAACAACTATAATTGTAACACACGACTCTTACGAAGCGTTTTACCTAGGAAGTAAATGTGGAATAATATTAAATAAACAACTTAAACAATTTGATGATCCTTATAATGTTTATCATTTTCCTAATTCAGTAGAAGTTGTAAATTTTTTAAATAGAGGAATTTTAATTCCTGCAAAAGTTACAAGCGAAAATAGTTTAGAAAATAATGATCTTGGAACAATTAAAGGTAATTTTGTTAAACACTATCCAAATGGGTCAGAGGTAAAACTTTTATTACAGCCAGAAGATTTAGAACATGATGATAAAAGTAATTTAAAATTAGAAGTCGTTGATCGTAAATTTAGAGGAACAAATTTTATTTATACTTTAAAAACACCAAGCGAGTTACAAATTCCTGTATTTGTTCATTCACACCATATTCACCAGCATGAAATAGACGAAAAATTTGGTATTAAACGACCAATTCACATTGACCACATTGTTTGTTTTTAAGTATTATTATACTTTAAAAATATATTCATGGATAAAGATTTACCCAGAAGCACTAAAGTTGTAGTTATTGGAGGCGGCGTAGCTGGAACCTCGTGTGCATATCATCTAGCTAAGTTTGGCTGGAAAGATGTAGTTCTATTAGAGAGAGACCAATTAACATCTGGAACTACATGGCATGCAGCTGGTTTAATGGGTCAATTAGGAGCTTCATCTACCATTACAAAGTTAAGAAAATATACTTTGGATCTTTATCAGGAATTAGAAAAGAAAACTGAATTATCTATAGGGTTAAAACAGAATGGTGCAATTACAGTAGCTACCACAAAAGAGAGAATGCAAGAGTTATTGAGACAAGCAACTACCGCTCAACTATCTGATGTTGAAGTGCATGTTTTGGATAAAAAACAAACAAAGAATTTATATCCTGTTGTAAATAATGAGGACATTATTGGAAGTGTTTTTATGCCAAAAGATGGTCAAGCTGATCCAGTAGGAGTAACCAATGTTTTAGCAAAAGCTGCTAGAATGGAAGGAGCACAAATTTTTGAAAAAACACCTGTAACAAAAATTCTTGTTAAAAATAATTCTATAGTTGGAGTTGAGACCGATAAAGGAAAAATTGATTGTGAATATGTTGTTTTAGCAACAGGTATGTGGTCTAGACAAATAGGTGAAAAAATGAATGTTAGTATTCCATTGTATCCAAATGAACATTTTTACGTGATCACAGAACCAATGAAAGATTTACCAAAAAACTTACCGGTTTTAAGAGATTATAATAATTGTCTCTATCTTAAAGAAGACGCAGGAAAAATGTTAGTTGGAATTTTTGAACCAAATGCAAAACCTGCCTTTAAAAATACTGGTGTTGTACCAGATGATTTTTCTTTTGGTGAATTACCAGATGATTTTGATCATTTCGAACCTTATTTACAAAAATCATTTCACAGGTTGCCTATGTTGGAAAATGCAGGAATTAGAAAATTTTTCTCTGGCCCAGAATCATTTACTCCTGATACTCAATATCTTTTAGGTGAAACTCCTGAGATTAAAAAACTTTTTACATGTTGTGGTTTTAATAGTATTGGAATTGCAAGTTCAGGAGGTGCTGGAAGAGTTACTGCAGAATGGATGATTAATGGACACATTAATGAAGATTTATTTTCATTAGATATTAAAAGATTTCAAAAATTTCATTCATCAAAAAAATTTATAATGGAAAGAGTGACAGAAACACTTGGTGACTTATATGGAATGCATTGGCCATTTAAACAACATAAAACATCAAGAAACCAAATTGTATTACCCTACCAAGAGGAGCTAAAAAAATTAGGTGCTTGTTTTGGAACTTCGGGTGGTTTTGAGAGACCTATGTGGTATGCGTTAAAAGGTGAAAAGGCTGATTACAATTATAGTTTTGGTTATCAAAATTGGTATCCATCAGCTGAGCATGAGACTAAAAATGCTAGAGAAAATGTTGGATTATTTGAGTTATCTCCTTTTTCAAAATTTGACCTTGAAGGGCAAAATGTTCACGAAGAATTACAAAAAATTTGTACAGCAAACATACAAGATGTTGAGGGTAGAGCAACTTATACCCAGATGTTAAATGAAGATGGAGGAATAGAGACCGATGTTACTGTTACTTGTCTTGAAAAAAACCATTTTAGAGTGATAGGTCCAGCAGCAACAAGAGAACATGATAAATTTCATATAAAAAAACATATTTCAGAAGAGATCAATTTTAAAGATGTAACAGAAAATATAACATGCCTAGGATTATACGGACCCAACTCAAGAAAATTACTATCTAATATCAGTAATGACGATTTTACAAATGAAGGTATAAAGTTTAGTCATGGAAAATTCGTTACTATTGACGGAGTTAAAGTTTGGGCTCAAAGATTATCTTATGTAGGTGAAATAGGATTCGAATTATATACAAACATAGATGAAAGCAAAAAATTATTTTTAGCCATAATTAAAGAGGGTAAAAATCATGGCTTATCACTTTGTGGTGCGCATGCTATGGACATTATGAGAATGGAAAGTGGTTTCTTACATTGGGGACATGATATATCACCTGAAGAAAATCAATATCAAGCAGGACTTAATTTTGCAATCAGTTATAAAAAAAATATAAATTTTGTTGGAAAAGAAGCATTATTAAAAATTAAAGATAAAAACCCTACAAAATCATTAGCCATGATGGTATTGAAAGATAACATACCTGGAGAACCTTTGTTACTTCATGAAGAGCCAATTTACTTAGATGATAAAATAATTGGCAGAACAACATCAGGAAATTATTCATTTAATTTTAAAAAAAATATTTCATTTGGTTATGTCAACTCTGGAAATTCTATTGAAGACTTGATTAATAAAAATTTATCTATTGAAGTTGAAAAGAAAAAATACCCTGTAACAATAATCAAAAAACCTTTAAATCAAAAAAATATAAAAAATATTTAATGTTAAAGATAATTTCAAAAAAAAATAGGGCTGCAGAAATTATTTGCAACCTTAATAAAATTGATAATAAGCAATTAAAAGAAATCAAATCAACACTTGATAAGTATGGAATGATTTATTTTCCAAAACAAAAACTTACTTCTAAGAATTATCTTAATTTTGCAAAAAAATTTGGTAAACCAGCTAATTATCCAAGATTGAAAGGTTTAAATAAAAAATATCCTCAAATAACTGTTGTACAACGTAAATCTACTGACAAAGGGCCTAGCTTTGGCGAACAATTTCACACAGACTCCTCTTATACAAAAAAACCTCCTAGATACACGATGTTACTTTCAAAACTGGTACCTAAAAAAGGTGTTGCTAATACTGACTTTTCTTCGCAGTACTTAGCTTATGAAAAATTGTCAAAAAATTATAAAAATAAGCTTAAAAAATTAAAAGGCATCTATTCTTCTCATGGACCAATATCAATTACAACAGTTGAGAGAGAAAAAGAAAAAGGAAAAATATCTAAAGAACTGATTTCCAGACATAAAATAATAAGAACTATTAAAAATAAAAAAACTATATACTGTAGCCCTGGGCACTTTTTAAAATTTAATACGCATATGACTAAACAGAAAAAAGAACTAAAGAAATTCTTATTCAATCATCAGACAAAAAAAACTTTTCAATATTCATTAGAATGGGAAAAAGATCAGCTTGCTATTTGGGATAATAGAGCCATGCTGCACCAGGCTACACCGTTTAAAGGCAATAGAATACTTCATAGAATAACAATACTTTAATAAAATGTATTCAATATTTCTTGGGTTAACACCTTTTATTTTTATCACACTATTTGGTTTTGTTTTTGGAAAACTTAAAATTTTTGATTTAGGTCATGCAAAAGTTTTAAATTTGTTTTTATTCTATGTAGCGGTCCCTGCCTTAATAATTAAATTTGTTGCTCAAAGTGAAATCGGCCAAGTCGATATAAAACAGATAGTTTCATATTTTTTAATGCAAGGAAGTCTTGGGTTTTTAACATTTTTATTAACATCAAAGTTTTTTAAAAGACCTATTCCAGAATCTATTATATGGGCATTGATGGTAGCACTATCAAATCATGTAACATTATTATTACCTATTACAAAAATCTATTTTGGAACTGAAGTAATTACTCAAGTAACAAGTATAATATTAATGGATGGGGTTATTTTATTATCTGTAATTGCTTTTTTTTTAGAACTTACTACTAAAAAAAATATTCGATTAACCATATTTATAAAGAACATAGTTCTTAATCCAATGATATTTTCAATCTTAATTGGTCTTTTACTATTTGTATTTAAGATAAATATCGACGATACGCCAATAGACTACGTACTTTCTGTTTTGGCAGCTTGTGTTTCGCCTATAGGACTTTTTGCAATTGGTATCACCTTATCTTTTTACACACATAAAGTTATTAATAAATTAACTGCTTCTATATCTATATTAAAATTAGTTGTTTCACCAATCATCCTCTTGATAATTGGCTTTATCATATTTGATGCTGGACAACCTGAAAAAATTCCTGGTGCTTTTTTTGTTAGTGTTGCACCATGTGGTCATACAGCTGTAGTATTATGCTCTGCTTATAATGTAAGTCCTGAAAATATAATAAAAGCTTTATTTATCTCAACTTTTGCATCATTTGTTACCATATTTTTTGCTATTCAATATTTAACAACCTAAGTTAATTAATATTATCTAAGATTTTATTTGCACATTCTTTTGTATTGCTATCACCATCTAGATCTTGGGTTCTATTTTGCTTTTCTAGCAAAGTTTTTTCGATTGAACCTACTATTCGTGTGGCAGCTTCTTTTTCGCCTAAATAATCTAACATCATAGCGCCAGACCAGATTTGACCTATTGGATTTGCAATACCTTTTCCAGCAATATCAGGTGCTGATCCATGAACAGGCTCGAATAAAGAAGGATGTTTATTTGTTGGGTTAATATTTCCTGATGGAGCTATACCAATTGTTCCCGTACATGCTGGACCCAAATCGGATAAAATATCTCCAAATAAATTTGATGCTACAACAACATCAAACCACTCTGGTGTTAAAACAAATCTTGCAGCTAAAATATCGATATGAAATTGATCTGTTTTAATCTCAGGGAAATCTTTTTTATTTTCATAAAATCTTTGGTCCCAGTATGGCATGGTTATAGAAATACCATTTGATTTTGTGGCATTAGTTAATTTTTTTCGATCTCTTGTTTTTGCTAATTCAAATGCAAATTTTTGAACTCTATCTATTCCATGTTTTGACATTATAGTTTCTTGTATAACAATTTCTCTTTCAGTATTTTGATACATTTTTCCACCTACCGAAGAATATTCGCCCTCAGTGTTTTCACGCACTATCATCATATCTATGTCACCAGGTTTTTTATTTGCTAAGGGTGCATTTACTCCTTTAAATAATTTTACTGGCCTTAAATTGATAAATTGATCAAATTCTCGTCTAAACTGTAGTAGGGAACCCCATAAAGTAATATGATCTGGGTATTTATCTGGCATACCTACTGCACCAAAAAATATTGCATCATGATTACCAATTTGTTGTTTCCAATCATCAGGTAGCATTTTTCCATGCTTTTCATAATAATCACATGATGAAAAATCAAATTCATCTATCTTTAATTTAAATTGATGTTGATTTGCTACTTCTTTAAGTATTTTTAAAGCTTCTGGAACAACCTCTTTTCCAATACCATCTCCAGCAATTGAGGCGATTTTGTATTCTTTCATCCTTACTTAGTAAAGGTATCGTTAAATTGTTTAGCTACTCTTACAAAAGTAGTACATTTACTAAGTTGTTTAAGAGAAGGGGCTCCCACATAAGTACAGCTACTTCTGACACCACCAAGAATATTATTTATCGTATCTTTAATTTTTCCACGATATTTAATTCTCACTGTTCTACCCTCACTACTTCTATAGTCAGACAAACCCCCGTAATGTTTCTTATTTGCTATGTCAGAACTTGATCCATAAAATTCTATAAATTTATGACCATTTGATTTTATTAGCTTACCTTCACCTTCATCGTGACCAGCAAACATTCCTCCAAGCATCACAAAATCTGCACCACCACCGAAAGCTTTTGCGACATCACCCGGGCAAGTACAACCCCCATCAGCAATAATATGTGCCCCTAAACCATGGGCAGCATCAGCACATTCAATGACAGCACTTAACTGAGGATAACCAACACCTGTTTGAATTCTTGTAGTGCAAACACTACCTGGTCCAATTCCAACTTTTACAATATCTGCTCCTGATAATACTAATTCTTGTGCCATATCTGCCGTTACCACGTTACCAGCAATAATAGTTTTAGTAGGATATTTATCTCTCACGGATTTTAAAAATTTACTAAAGTGTTCAGAATAACCATTAGCAACATCAATGCAGATAAATTTTATGAAACTATATTCTTTTAAAATTTTATCTAAATTTTCAAAATCTTCTTTTTTTATTCCTATACTTAAAGCAATATTTGGATGAATAGATTTTATTTTTTTGAATTTTTTTATTTTTTGAATGTTATGCTGTTTAGTTAAACATGTGATCATTCCGTATTCAGAAAGCTTTTCAGCTACACCAAGTTCACCAACACCGTCCATATTTGAGGCCATGATAGGAATTCCAGACCATTCATTATTACTATACTTAAATCTATAAGTTCTTTTTAGATTTACATCTTTACGACTTTGAAGAGTACTTCTCTTAGGTCTAAAAAGTACATCTGAGTAGTCTAATTTTAGTTCTTCTTCAATTCTCACGAGTCCGAATTTATACAGGGGCTCAAAGCAAATTCAAATTAATTATTAATATTGATGCAGCGTTTTCATTGGCTTTAATTTAAAAAATACATATTATTAGGCATGTTTAATGGTTTTAAGTCAAAGTACGTAAAGGTAAAAAAGGGCAAGGTTTTTTGTAGAGTTGGTGGTGAAGGTCCACCATTACTTTTACTACACGGATATCCACAAACACATTTAATGTGGCACAAAACAGCCCCTGAGTTATCTAAAAAATTTACAGTGGTTGCTGCAGATTTAAGAGGATATGGAAATAGTCTTGCTCCAGCATCAGATAGCAAACATTACAACTACTCAAAAAGAGAAATGGCAAGTGACATGAAACAGATGATGATAAAATTAGGGTTTAACAAATTTTTTGTTGCGGGACATGATAGAGGTGGAAGAGTTGCTCACAGGTTAGCAAGAGACCATAGAAAAAATATAATAGCTCTTAGTGTTTTAGATATTTGTCCAACATTAGATATGTACGAACTCACGACGAAAGATTTCGCAAAAGCTTACTTTCATTGGTTTTTTTTAATACAACCAAAGTGGTTGCCCGAAAGAATGATAATGAGTGATCCACGTAAATGGATGAAAAGTTGTTTAGATAAATGGTCAGGTAATCACAAATTTGGAAAAGTTGAAGAAAATTATTTAAAATGTTTCAAGCAACCAAAAAGAATTCATGGATCTTGTGAAGATTATAGGGCGTCTGCGACTATTGATTTGGATCATGACAAACAAGATAGAAAGAAAAAACTAAATATTCCAGTCCAAGTGTTATGGGGAAGTAAGGGAGTAATTGGAAAACAGTTCAAACCAATAAAAATTTGGCAAAGATATACTCAAAAAAAAGTTATAGGTTATCCTATAAACTCAGGTCACTTCATTCCAGAGCAAAATCCAAAGGCAACTATTAAACATTTAACTGATTTTTTTTTGAGGAAAATTAAGTAATTAGCCTTACTTGATGTGATCAATAATCGCGCATATCATTCTTGATAATATAGAATTCACCTTTAAATATAGCTAATGTCTTCTTTACTAAAAAATTCAGAATTAACTTCAGAAAAAGCAGATAGTATTGTTTCTGAAACTCTAAATAATTGTGATGATGGTGAGCTTTATATAGAGGATACAAAATCTGAGACAATTGTATTAGATGATAACAAAATTAAAAGTTCAAATTATACATCTGACTTAGGTTATGGTTTTAGAGCTGTAACAGGTGATACAGTCGCTTATTCTCATTCAAACGAAATTTCTGAAAAATCATTAAAAAATTCTAGCGAAAATCTTAAGTCAACTTTAAAAAATAATAGCGGAACATATAATTCAGAAATAAAAAAAACTAATCAGAAGCTTTATAAAGATGTTGATCCAATTGAGAGCAAGTCAATGAAATCAAAAATAGAATTGCTGAACAATATGAATGAGTATGCCAGATCAAAAGATAGTTCAGTTAAACAAGTAACAGCAAGCCTTCTAGCAGAGAAGAAAAATGTTGAGATCATTAGATCTGGAGGAGAATTATTATCAGATAACAGACCTTTAGTTAGAATAAATATGTCAGTAATGGTTGAAAAGAATGGTAGAAAAGAAACTGGTGTTTTTGGTATTGGTGGAAGACAAGATTATGATGAATATCTTAAAAATGATAATTGGAAAAAAGTTTGTGATGAAGCTTTTAGAATTGCAAGCACGAATATAGAAAGTAAACCTTCTCTTGCAGGAGAAATGAAAGTTGTTTTAGGACCTGGTTGGCCTGCAATTTTAATTCATGAAGCTGTAGGTCATGGACTAGAAGGAGATTTTAATAGAAAAAAAACTTCAGCTTTTCATGATTTAGTTGGTAAAAAAGTTGCGAGTGATGGAGTTACAATAATCGACGACGGAACATTAGATAATAGAAGAGGTAGTTTAAATATTGATGATGAAGGAACGCCAACAGAAAGAACAGTTTTAATTGAAAATGGTATCTTAAAAAATTTCATGCAAGATAGGCTTAATGCAAGACTTATGAATACAAAATCAACAGGAAATGGAAGAAGAGAGAGCTATAAACATGTCGTGATGCCTAGAATGAGAAATACGATAATGTTAGGTGGGTCAAACACCCAAGAAGAAATGATTAAGTCAGTAGATAAAGGTATTTTTGCTGTAAGTTTTGGTGGTGGTCAAGTTGACATTACCTCTGGAAAATTCGTTTTTAACTGTACAGAAGCTTATGAGATTATAAATGGAAAAATTGGATCTCCAATTAAAGGAGCTACTTTAATTGGTGATGGACCATCTTCTTTAAAAGAAATTTTAATGGTTGGAAATGATATGATGCTAGATCCTGGTATTGGTACATGTGGAAAAGCTGGTCAAGGTGTACCAGTAGGTGTTGGACAACCATCTTTGCTTATAAATAATATGACTGTTGGTGGAACTCAACTCTAATAAAATGATTAAAGATCAAGAGTATCTAAAAAAAATTGCAGATAGATGCCTTAGTAAATCAAAAAAATTAGGTTCATCTGGTGCAAACATATTAGTGCAAAGTTCTGTTTCTGAAAATGTAAATGTAAGGAATAAAAAACTTGATGGATCTGAAAGGTCTGAAAATCTTGGAGTAGTCCTTACAACTTATTTAGGTAAAAAAAAGTCCTCTATAGCCTCATCAAATCTAAAAGAAAGTAATTTAGATGACTTAGTAAATAGATGTATTGAAACAATGAAAATTACTCCTGAGGATGAATATAATTCATTACCAGATAAAGACCTTCATTTTAAAGGATTAAAAGACTTAGACTTGTATGATGAAACTCATTTAAGCAATGAAGACAAGATTAATTATATAAAAGAGGCAGAAGAGGAAGCTTTTTCAAATGATAAAATAATAAATACTAATGGATCTGGATTTGGTGAGAACAAATCAAATTTTTTATTAGCTAATTCAAATGGATTTGCTGATGGATATAAAACTTCACAATTTACTGCATATTGTGAAGTTGTTTCAAAAAGCAACGGAAGCATGGAAAGAGATTATGAATATACAAGTAAAAGGTTTTACAGTGATATTTTAAAACCTAAACAACTTGGATCTATTGCAGCAGAGCATGCAGTAAAGAAATTAAATCCACAAAAGATAAAAAGTGAAAAAATTAGTCTGATATTTGATAAAAGAATTTCAAAAAATTTTCTATCTATATTTGCAAGTGCAATATCATCAAGTGCAATAGCAAAAGGAACAACATTTTTAAAAGATAAGTTAAATCAACAAGTTTTTAACTCTGAAATAAATATATTAGATCATGGCAATATAAGAAAGGCCAATGGATCTCGTTACTTTGATAGCGAAGGTATAGCAGTAGTTAACCTTGATTTGATAAAGAACGGTATTCTTCAGGACTATTTAATTGATACTTATAATGGGAAAAAAATAAATAGAAAGTCTAATGGTAGGGCAAGTGGTACAACAAATTTGTATTTTCAAAATGGATCAAAAACATTTGAGGATCTAATCAAATCAGAAAATAAAATCTTGTATATCAAAGAAACTATCGGCCATGGTACAAATATTATTAATGGTGATTATTCTGTAGGAGCATCTGGTATTATGATTGAGAATGGAGAGTTTTCATATCCAGTAAGTGAAATTACAATTGCTGGAAACCTAAATAATATTTTTAAAAATATAACTTTAGCCGACGATTTAGAATTTAACTATGCAACGAATTCACCGACAATGATGGTTGAAGGTATGGTTGTTGGTGGAAAATAATTTCTAAATGAAAAAAATAATTACCATTTTTCTTGCTATTTTTTTTATTAGTACCTCATCAAACTCTAATGAAAATGAAATAAGATTAAATAGCTTATTTGAAAAATTAAAAATTCAAAACCACTCAATTGCAATTGATACAGAGATGAAAATTTGGGATATTTGGACAAAACATCCCACTAATCAAAATTTAACTTCTTTGCTATCAAGAGGAACAAAATTTATGAATCAAGAGCAATATTCAGTTGCTGTAGATATATTCACAACAGTAATTAAAAAAGATCCTGCTTGGGCAGAAGCTTGGAATAAAAGAGCAACTGTCTTTTATTTAATGGGCAAATATCAAGATTCTCAAAATGATATAGACAAGGTATTAAAACTAGAGAAAAGACATTTTGGAGCATTATCAGGACAGGGTCTCGTTCAAATTAAGTTAAAAAATTATGAAAAGGCTTTAAAGAGTTATGAAAAAGTAAAAGAGATTTATCCGTCCATGAGGTCACCACAAATAATGATACCACAGATTAAAGAGTTGATTAAAAACCAATCTGTGTAAATGAAAAAACTACTAATAATATTTTTTATTAATATTTTTGCAGTTAATTCTGCTTATTCTGCAGAAGAAGTCCTTAATTCTTTAAAAGAGGGAGGAAAAATAATTTTTATTAGACATGCGCTTGCACCAGGGAATGGAGATCCAGAAAATTTTGATTTAAATGATTGTTCTACCCAAAGAAATTTAAATCAAAGAGGAATTGAACAGTCAAAATTTATTGGAAGTATATTTAATAAAAACCAGATTAAAATTGAAAATGTCTATTCAAGTGAATGGTGCAGATGTATAGATACAGCTAAATTTGCTTTTAAAAATTATCAAACATTTAGTGCACTAAATTCTTTTTATGATATTAGATTTGAAGCAAATGAAGAGAGGCAAATAACTCAACTAAAAGAGTTTATTAATCAATGGAATGGTAAAGAAAATATAATTTTTGTTACTCATTTTGTTGTTATATCCTCAATGCTAAATATAGGGACTTCTTCAGGAGAAATAGTAATAACCGATAAGAATTTAAATATTATTGGATCAATTGATACTTTGTAATATATTAACTTAATATTTATGAAAACAATATTTATTATAGGATCAAAAAAGCATACTTTAAAATACACTAGAAAAATGCCTGAAGGCGAAGTAAAAAAAATGAAATCTTTTGTAACTAATAAAGGTCAAAAGTTAGAAAAAACATCCAAGTTTAAAATTCTAAATATTTCAGACGAAAAAACAGCAAGAGTATTTAAGATCAGTTTATAATATTTAATCCAGAAATAGAAACTAAATGAAGAAATCTAAAAGAAGTAATGTAGACCCATTTATTGTAATGGATGTAATGGAGTCTGCTAGAAAAGCAGAAGCTAATGGCAAGCATGTAATTCATATGGAAGTAGGTCAACCAGGAACACCGGCACCAAAGTGTGCCAAACAATTTATTTCACATGAAATTTCTAATAATGATCTTGGCTATACAGTTACTTTAGGTTTGCCAGAATTACGAAATAGAATTTCTAAATTGTATGGAGATTGGTACAATATTGATTTAAACCCAGACAGAATAATTATAACAACTGGATCTTCAGGAGCATTTATACTTTCTTTTGCAGCATTATTTGATGTTGGAGATAGAGTAGGCATTGCCGCTCCAGGCTATCCTAGCTATAGACAAATTTTAAAGTCTCAAGATTTAATTCCAATTGATATTTTTACAGAGTTCCAAAATAAATTTCAGCCTATACCGAAAGATATTAAAGAAAATAATTTAAATGGTTTATTAGTTGCTTCTCCTGCAAATCCAACTGGTTCAATGCTTGATAAAAAAAAACTAGAAGAACTTATTAATACTGCGCATGAAAATAAAGTGAGTTTTATTAGCGATGAGATTTATCATGGAATTCAATATGAAAATAATCCTACATCTGCATTAGAAATTTCAAATGAGTGTTATGTTATAAATTCATTTTCTAAATATTTTTCTATGACAGGTTGGAGAGTAGGCTGGATGATTGTTCCTGAAAACCATGTGAGACAAGTAGAAAGACTATCTCAAAATCTTTTTATTTGTCCTCCTCATGTAAGTCAATTAACTGCTCTATCAGCAATGGATGCAAAAGAGGAATTAAATACAAATGTAGAGGTTTATAAAAAAAATAGATCAATTTTGTTAGAAGAGTTACCTAAGGCTGGTTTAAATAAATTTTCTCCCCCAGATGGAGCTTTTTATATCTACATTGATATTTCAGAGTATTCGAAAGATAGTCTTAACTTTTGTAAAGAAGTGCTTGATAAAGCAGGAGTAGCAATAACTCCTGGACTTGATTTCGATCAAAAAAGAGGAAATTCTACAATAAGGTTTTCATACGCTAGAAGCACTGAGGATATAATTGAAGGAGCAAATAGAATAAAAAAATTTATGAAAGAAGAGTATTTAAAATAATAATGAAAACTGCTGTTTTATTTGGCTCATCTGGGTTAATTGGATCTAATTTACTAGATAATTTAATCAACAATAATACTTACAACAAAATAAAAATATTCGTTAGAAAATTACCTTCTATTGATAATTCAAAAGTTGAAGTGATCAATACAGATTTTTTAGATTTAGACACTTTAAAAGAAAAATTAACAGGTGATGATTGTTTTTTTTGCATTGGTACAACTCACAAAGACACACCCGATAAAAACGAATATAGAAGAATAGAATATGACTTACCTGTACAATTAGCAAAAATTGCAAAATTTAATTCAATTAGTAATTTTATTTATGTCTCCTCAATTGGAGCAAACCCAAAAGCCTCAAGCACATATTTAAAAAATAAAGGTCAAGTAGAGGAGGAGCTAAAAAAGATTGGGTTTTCTAACCTAAGCATTATTCAACCCTCATTTTTAGTTGGCAATAGAAAAGAGTTTAGAATTGTTGAGGTTTTAGGAATTCCAGTGATGAAATTTCTATCCTTATTTTTTTTTGGTGGATTTAAAAAATATACTCCAATAAAAGTTGATATAGTTGTGAATGCAATGATCAAACTTGCATCAGAAAATAATAGTGAGCAAACTTATTTATCTGATAGGTTGCAAGAGTTAGGATCTAACTAAATGAGAAAATCAATAACATCGATATCTTTTTTGATTTATATATTCTGTATTTTACCTTACTCTACTTCAATGGCTTATGAGGAATCTCAATATGATGTAGTATATAAATCTGAAATATACGAAGTGAGACATTATAAAGACCGTTTAGTTGTCGAGGTTGTAAGTAGAAATGATGATAGTAGTTTTAGAAAACTTTTTAAATATATCTCAGGTCAGAATAACAAATCTCAAGAAATTAAAATGACTGTGCCAGTAACACAGGGTGAGAAGGATAATGGATACTATATGCAATTTTATCTTCCATCAAAATTTACAAAAGAGAATGCGCCTATACCCACAAATTCAGATGTTAAAATCTCAACAATAGAAGAAGGTTTTTTTGCTGTAATAGAATATTCTGGAAGAGCCTCAGATAATAATTTCTTCAAACATAAGGAAATTCTTAATAAAAAACTCTTAGAGGATAAAGTAATCATTAAAGGACCTCCAATAAGAGCGACCTATAATGGGCCTTTTACGCTTCCTATGATGAGACGCAACGAAGCTATGTTTAAAGTTGAGTGGAGTAAATAGATTACATTTTGCCATATATATTAATTTCTATCGCCTGATAGTTTAACTTCATTAATCAGAAAGGTATTTTATGAAAAAATTTTTTCTAATTTTATTTGTATCATTTGGTTTAAACAGCTCTGTTTTTGCTGATGGTCATGTAAAAAGAATTTTATCAACTAGTCAGACTGGTATGGGTAACGATATTGTTTATCCATCCGGAAAAGCAAAGATCACAGCTTTTGAATTTACTGTGCCCGTAGGAGGTCCAGTAGTTCCGCATACTCACTCGTTCCCTGTTTTAATAATGATACAACAAGGAGAAATTGAACTTACTCAAGGTGGCAAAAGCTATGTATATAAAGCTGGAGATGCATTTATTGAAGATGTAGGTGTGGCTCATGAATCAAAAAATATTGGAGATGTTCCTGTAAAAGCAATTGTTGTTGCTATGGGAGTTGAAGGTCAAAAAATTATGACCCCTGTAAAATAGAAAGAAAAAATATGGGGCAGTTATTTTAAATGCCCCATATCTCATTCTTTAAGCTATATTTTCTTACTCTCTTTTCTTAAGTGTCCTAATGTTTCCCCAGAATTTTTTCCTGATTTGATAACGTATCCACTTGTACCGTTGGCATTAGTTTCTACGGTTTTCAAATTTCGAAACATTAATTGATTTAGCCTAGCGTTCTTTGAGCCTCGGCTAAACGAACTTAAAACTCTGTGCATTCTTTTCATACACTCTCCTTGTTTGTTTTTCCAAAACTCGCTTTTAACCGATGCGATATCGGCCTCTTTTTCACCATGAGATATGGTATTAATAAATTATCTTTTACAAATAATATTTTCAATTAGATAACTTATTATTATGACCAAACTGGGTTTTAAAATTGTTTAATACTTAGAGAATAACTAAGTCTGTCTTTTGATTACCTAATCTTTCATTTCCTTTTTCAGTAACAATGTAAGTCTCACCTAGATTCATAGCTAACTCATTTTTACTATCCATTAGAATCATGTGCATAAAGAAAACATTTCCTGGTTGGATTACATAAGGATTGCCTGTGTAAAGCATTGGCCAATCCATCCAATTAGGGGAAAATGTTGCACCTAATGAATATCCACATGCATTCATCCGACAATCTTTATAACCTAAATTATCAAATATTTTTGCATGCATATCAAAAACCTCTCCAATTTTATTGCCAGGTTTTAATGTATTTTCACAATTTTTTAGTGCTTCTTCACAAGCCTCATGCATTTCATAATGTTTGGGATTTGCTTTTCCAATCGGTATAGTTCTGAACATTGCAGAATGATAATGTCTATACGTACCTGCCCATTCAATAGTTAGTTGATCTACATCATTAAGTATTTGTTTTTCTGATTGATATCTACATAGTAGTGCGTTTTTACCAGAACCTATTATAAATTCATTTGCAGGATAGTCCCCACCTCCTTCAAAAATTACTCTATTCATTTCAGCAAGAATTTTACTTTCACTCACTCCCTTTTTAGCAAATTTCCAAACTTCATCTAAAGCTTTGTCGGCAAGGGTTGCTGCTTTCTTAACATAAACTATTTCTTCAGGAGATTTAATTACTCTGAGTTTTGTTATTAATTCAGATTTATCATATAAAGAACAAAATTTTTTTAATGATTTATTTAAATTAATTGCATTACGTCCGGTAAGTCCATAGGCCTCATACTCAATACCGATCTTTTTATCTTTTAAGTTAAGTTCGTTTAAGGTTTGCTTTAGATCTTCTGTGGGCTTGGAATCATCTTTATCAACCCAAATTTTTATATTTTCTATATTTGAAGTATTTTGCGCTTGTCTTAAATCAGGAGCTCTAGTTAATAATATTAAATTACCTTTTTGGTCTAATATTAAGGACTGAAAAAAAACATAACCAAATGTATCGTAACCAGTCAGCCAATACATAGACTCTTGTCTAAACATAACCAAGGCATCTATTTTTTCCTCTTTTAATTTAGTAATAACTTTATTTTTTCTACTTTTGAATTCTTCTGAGGAAAAATGAAGACCCATTAATTGATAGTGGTTCTAACTGATCCGATTTTATTAACTTTGCCTATATATTCGCCCTTATTTTTTATTGGAACAACTCCTACCGTTGAGCCTGTGAACACGTAGAAATCTTTCTCTAATTTTACTTTTTCTTTCCTAATTTTATTTAAGACAAATTTTAGAGAATTAATAGGGTTTATATAAACAGTATTTGTATTACCTTTGATATTTAAACCCTTATTATTTTTTAAATTTGTTTTTAAATTATTTAAATTTAATTTTTTAAACTTCTTTTTTGGTCCCGTAATAAATTTAATATTTACTCCAAAATCACTGCATAAATCACCTAAAAACTTAATACCTTTTTTCCTCTGTCTAAAACCTACTACCTCAATACAAGGACCCATATGGGTTATAAATTTTGTGACATTTTTTGGATTTAGCCTACCTTTGAAACCAAAAAAGGATTTTTTAATTATGTAATAAACTTCTACTTCAACACCTAGAGCATATTTATTAACCTTAACTTTACCTCCTGATTTAATAAGGTTTTTTTGAAATACTGTTGAATGGAAAGGTTCTTTTTCTTTTAACTTTTTTAACAGAGCAAAAATAGTTCCACCTGCTTTAAATCCTATTTTGCTATCATTAATTTTACTTTCGCATAACATTCTTAATTTATGTGCAAGTTTAATATTTTTACAAAACTTCTCTGGTATTGGATTAATTAATTTATTTTTGTTGTAGGCATTAACTAATCTTTTTGAAACTGATTGGATATCATTTTTCATATTAATAGATTATTGAATAACTGTCATTGGATCAAGTCTAGTTTGAAACCAATTAACTCTAAAGTCTAGATGAGGACCTGTTGATCTGCCAGTAGAACCTACTGTACCAATTATATCACCTTGTTTTATTAAGTCTCCAACGTCAACCATTACATTTTCTAAATGTGAATAGATTGTTGATATGCCATGGCCGTGATCCATTATGATTGTTCCACCAGTATAATAAAGATCATTTTCAGCCATTGTAACAATTCCAGTTCCAGATGACTTTATTGGCGTTCCTTTTTTTGCAGCAATATCTATTCCATAGTGAGGCCATCTTGGTTTACCATTTAGAATTCTTTGACTTCCATAAACTCCACTAATTATTCCTTTAACAGGCATAATGAATTTATTGCTAAAATAATTTAAATCTGAATTTATGGCTCTTGCTTCACCTATTTTTCCATTCTCTTTTTTTATTCTTTTGTATACAGACTCTGGGGGTGTTACTTTATTTTCAGGTAATCCATCTATTCTTTGAATATTGTATTTTCTTTTAAATACACGTTTAGTGATTTTTTTAGTTTTACCATTTGAAATTTTTGTAATTAATATATCGTATTTTCTATCTCTATCTATACCAAATACAAAGAAACCATTTTTGGATACTTTTATTTTTTTTTTATCAATTATAATTTTTGAACTTGGATCAGTTTTACCTAAAATATAATGTCCTTGAATAAACTTACCAGTAAATTCAATCGCCAGAATGTTTGTTGGAAATAAAATTGCTATGATAAGCAATATTTTTTTCATTATTTTGCGGTCCACCCACCGTCTATTTTTATAGATGTTCCTGTTATCATTGCTGCAGCATCTGAAGCTAAAAAACAAACTGCAGTTGCTACATCACTCTCTTTTGCGGCTTTACCCATAGGAATATTTCCTAGTGCTAATTTTTTAAAATCTTTATTTTTAAAAAATTTTTTCACCATAGGTGTTTCAACAAAGGTTGGCGCTACGGTATTTACTCTTATATTTTTTGTGGCGAGCTCTACACCCATACCTTTAGTTAGTCCTTCAATACCAAATTTAGTCATATTATAAACGTTTCTACCAGACATACCTACATGACCAAGTTGCGATGACATGTTAATAATAGATCCACCTCTTTTCTTATTTTTTATCATCTTTTTTACAACTATTTGAGCAACATTAAATGCAGCTCTTAAATTTAAATCTATCAAATAATTTAAGCTTTCTTGTTTTACTTTATCAAACGGTTCTGGAATATTAGTCCCAGCATTGTTTACTAAAATATCTATTAGTTTTATTTTTTTTAATTTTTTACTTAAATCTTTGTAATCCATTACATCACAGTTTATTTTTATCAATTTACTTTTCACTTTTTTTATATCTTTTTCTAGTTTATCTAAATCCGAGGAAGTTCTGCTTAGTCCTATTATTGTTGCACCAGCCTCAGCCATTGCAATAGAACAAGCTCTTCCTAAGCCTTTACCAGCCCCTGTTATAAGAGCATACTTATTTTTAAGATTAATTTTTTTTAAATACATTTAAATAAAAAGTTTTAAATCTGTGTAAATTAGTTCAACTGCCACAAACAATATAGCAAATAAACCAACCCATGCTATCCATTTATAATCTTTTATCCATTTGGAAATTAATGTTGCAGCTGTAGCCATCAAAATAATAGATAAAACAAGACCAAATATTAATAGATAATAATGATCTTTGGCAGCACCAGCAACACCGAGCACATTGTCTAAACTCATCGTAAAGTCAGCTAGCAAAACGGTCCAAATTGCTTTCAACATTGATGAGTTATCAACTTTAATATTTTCCTCACTACCACCTGAATTCTTAATTACATCGACATAAAGTTTATAAACTATGTAAAGAAGCAACAGACCACCTATAAGTCTTAAACCTGTGATTTGTAAAAGATAAGCGGTTAAAAGTGTTAATAAAATTCTTAGTATTACTGCTCCACCAATGCCCCAAAAAATAATTTTTTTTCTTTGTTCTGGTGGAAACTTAGAGGCAACCATTCCAATGATAATGGCATTATCTCCAGCTAAAATTAAATCTATAAATATTATTTGAAAAAAAATTGTTATTTCTTCGGTCATCTAGCATCTTCTATTATCATATCTGCTGCTTTTTCAGCAATCATAATAGTAGGTGCATTAGTATTTCCTGAGGTTATTGATGGCATGACAGATGCATCAACAATTCTTAAATTTTCTAAGCCATGAGCGACTAATCGGTCAGATACAACTGCATTTTCGTCAGTCCCCATTCTACATGTGCTCACAGGATGAAAAATAGTACTACAAAATTTTCCAGCCTCTTTAGCCAATTCCTCATTATCCGTAATATGAATTCCAGGCCTATATTCTTCAGGCTCATATTCTTTATAAGCTTTTGAATTCATAACAATATTTCTTGTGATTTTTAATGCTTTACCTGCAATTTCTCTGTCTTCGTCTGTAGATAAGTAATTCATCTTAATTTCTGGAGATACTCTTGTATCGGATGATTTTAATTTAATTGAACCTCTGCTAGTTGGTCTTACATTTGTGATGCTAGGAGTAAATGCTGTAAATTTATGAAGGGAGCCTTTGCCTAAGACATCTGTGCTAGCTGGAGATACATGGAATTGCAAATTAGGAGTTGCTAAATGATCATCACTTTTTACAAAGCCACATAAATAACTAGCCCCAACCGTTAGTGGTCCTTTTCTAAATAAGAAATATTTTAGTCCAGTCATAAGCTTTTTAGTCATACTATAATAGATATCATTTAAGCTTTCTAAATTTTTAACTTTATAAACTGGTCTTAACATTAAATGATCTGTTAAATTCATACCTACTCCAGGATGATCTTTAACTACATTTACATTATTTTTTTTTAAAAGTTCACCTGGACCAATACCTGAAGCTTGAAGAATATGAGGTGAGCCTATAGTCCCAGAACTTAAAATTACCTCTTTATTTGCTTTAACAGTAATTACATTCTCACCAATCCAATAATTCACTTTGTCTGCTTTTTTATTATCAAACTCAATGTTCTTAACATGAGCATTCGTAACAACTTTTAAATTTTTTCTTTTTTTAACTGGATTGAGATAGCCTACGGCAGTACTACATCTTAGACCATTTCTTACGGTAAAAGGAAAATAACCCATTCCTTCATTGTCACCATTATTAAAATCATCAGTTCTTTTGTGACCAAATTCTTCTGCTGCATCCATAAATAGATCGCACACTTTAAAAGTTCCTCTTATTTGCTGAACTGCCAAAGGACCACCAGATCCATGAAATTCATTTTCACCAAATTGAAAATCTTCAGATTTTTTAAAATAGGGAAGCACATCTTCCCATGACCAACCAACGTTACCAAGCTGTCTCCAATAATCAAAATCGTTCGATTGACCTCTAATATAAAGCATTCCATTTATTGAGGAACTTCCACCTAAAGTTTTACCTCTTGGGTAAACCATTTCTCTATTATCACAAAACTCTTCTTTTTCCGTCTGAAAACACCAATCCGTTTTTGGGTTCAACATTGTTTTAAAATATCCACCTGGAATATGGATCCAAGGGTTTGTGTCTCTACTTCCAGCCTCGATCAATAAAACTTTATGATTTGGATTAGCGCTTAATCTATTTGCCAGTACACATCCAGCAGATCCAGCACCTAAAATAACATAATCAAAGTTTTCCATAATATTTTTATAATTAAATTTTTTTAAAAATCTTTTAACATATACTTTATAAATTAAATAATAACATTGAGTAGTTATATATGAAATATTTAGACGCATTAATTATAGGTGCTGGATTTTCAGGACTATATCAACTTCATTGTTTGAGAGATAAATTAAAATTAAACACATTGGTCCTAGAAGAAGGAGATGATCTAGGAGGTACATGGTACTGGAATAGATACCCAGGGGCGAGATGTGACTCAGAGAGTTTTACCTATGGTTTTACTTTTTCAAAAAAAATTTTTAAAAACTGGACTTGGAAAGAAAGATATCCTAAACAAAAAGTAATTTTAAAATATCTCAAATATTTTTCGAAAGAATATAATCTTAAAAAAAACATAGTTTTTAAACAAAAGGTAATATCTACACAATATTTTGAAAAAGAAAACTTATGGAAAGTAAAAACGAGCAATAAGAAAACTTATTTTGCAAAATATTTAATTTGTGCAGTTGGGTCCCTTTCCTCAATTAATTTACCTGCAATAAAAGGAATAAACCAATTTAAAGGTCAACTACACCACAGTGGAAGATGGCCCAAAAAAAATATTAATTTTAAAAATAAAATTGTTGGACAGGTAGGAACAGGTTCTACTGGGATACAGATCGCACCTGAAATTGCCAAAAAAGCAAAAAAATTAGTTTTATTCCAAAGATCTCCGAATTTTAGTATTCCAGCAAGAAATAGAAAATTATCAAATACAAACATTAAAAACTATAAAAAAAATTTCAATAAATTAAGAAGTTTTTTAAAAAGAACACCAGGTGGCCATCCTTTTGAATTTCCAAAAAAATCTGCATTTGATTTTAACGAAGCTAGAAGAAATCAGATATATGAAAAATCTTGGCATTATGGAACTTTATCCTTTAGAGCAACTTTTAATGACATAGTAAAAACCATCAAAGCAAATAAAACAGCAGTTAAATTTATTGAAAATAAAATATACTCAACAGTTAAAAATAGAGAGTATGCAAAGATCCTTACTAATTTTGATCACCCATTTACTGCTAAAAGACCAACCTTAAATACAAATTATTATGAGATGTTTAATAAAAAAAATGTCGAATTAGTTGATTTAAAAGAAAACCCAATAATAAAAATTACCAAAAGAGGAATAAAGACAAAAAAAAATGAATACACACTAGATAAAATTATATTTGCAACAGGATTTGATGCTCTGACAGGTTCAATTGAAAAATTAAATATAACTGGGAAAAAGGGAATTAAATTGACTAAATATTGGAAAAGTGGACCTAAAAGTTTTTTAGGACTTCTTGTTCCTAACTTTCCAAATATGTTTATAGTTAGTGGTCCAGGAAGTCCCTCAGTATTAACAAATGTACCAGTACAAATAGAACAGCATGTTGAATGGATTACTAAATGTATTAAGTTTTTGGAGAATAATAAAAGACAAAGTATAGAAAGTACAAATGAAGCAGCAAAAAAATGGCAAAAAGAAATTATGAGCTCAGTTAAAAAAACATTATTTATGAAAGCAAAAAGCTCGTGGTATAAAGGCGACAATATACCTGGCAAGTCGAAGTCTTTTTTACCTTATCCTGGTGGAATGCCAAAATATAGAAAAACTTGCCTAAAAGTTGAGAAGACTAATTATAAAGAATTAAAAATAATCTAAATGAATAAAATTAAATTTCTAATAATATATTTTTTTTTAATTTGTAATGTTTTTGCCGCAGAAATAAAAATTATTCTTGATAAGCCAGGTGAAGGAAAAAAAATTATTAATCACTCATGGGTTCAAATTGAATACACAGGTTCTTTTGTTGATGGAAAAGTTTTCGATACCAACGTTGTAAAAGATAGACCTTTAGTTGTTCAAATAGGTATGAAAGAAGTTATACCTGGTTTTGAAATGGGTATAGTTGGAGCCAATAAAGGAACTGTCAGAAAAATTAAAATACCTGCTGAACTAGCATATGGAGCAACAGGCGCTGGAAATATAATACCGCCAAACTCCGATCTTATTTTTGAGTTCAAGATTATTGATGTTCTAGATCCAAATTATAATTTAATAACATCTGATGAATTAAACAATTTATTGAAAAAAAATGCAGTAGTTTTAGATATTAGAACAGAAGACCAATGGATTAAAACTGGTGTAATTAAAGAGTCGTTTCAAGAAACAGCTTTTGATAAAAATGGTAAATTTAATGTTTACCTTATGGATAGAGTAAGAGCTTTAGCTGGAGCAGAGTCTCAAAATATTGAAATTGTTTTTGTTAGTCATGATGGTGAAACAGCATCAATTTTAGGCAATGCTTTTGCAGAAGATCTTGGTTTTAAAAATGTTTATGTTCTTGATGGAGGAATTAAAGCTTGGATTAGTGAGGAAAAAGCATTAGTTTCCTTTTTAAAATAACGTCAATCATTTGGGAAATGAAACTTAAAGATAGGGTAGCAATAGTTACAGGCGGAGGAAAAGGAATAGGACAAGAAATTTGTCTTGGTCTTGTAAAAGAAGGTGCAAAGATAGTTATCGCAGAAATAGATATTGAAAATTCAGAAAAAGCTAAAAAAAAAATTATAGAGGCAGGCAGTGAAGCAATAACTATAAAAACTGACGTTTCAAATCAAAAGAGCATCAACGAGATGGTGGATCAAACTATCAAACACTACGGTAAAATTGATATTCTAATAAACAATGCAGGAATTAGACATGTTAAGAAACTTTTAGATCATACAAAACAAGATTGGGATGATATGATTTCTGTGAATCTCACAGCACCTTTCCTTGCTAGTCAGGCTGTAATTCCTCATATGATTAAAAATGGAAAAGGTAAAATTATTAACTTTGGGTCGATAGCAAGTTTTATGGGAAGACCAGATAGGGTAGGATATGTAGCTGCAAAGAGCGGTGTCTTAGGCTTAACAAGAGCGTTATCAGTCGATCTAACTGGAAAAAATATTAATGTAAATACTATTTGTCCAGGTTTAATATCTACCTCATTTAATCAAAAATATGCTGAAGATCCAAAACATGGTGAAGCCTGGGGGAAAGAAACTGTAGTAGGTAGATGGGGAGAACCAAAAGATATAGTTGGAGCAGCAGTATTTTTATCAAGCGATGATTCTGATTTCATAAATGGCTCTGAAATAAAAATAGATGGTGGATGGCTCTCTTCTAAAGTTAGAAGAGGAGAATTAGATAATGAGTAACTTTGAAAAAAATCTTGAACAAGCAATTAATAATGCAAAAAGATTAACTGATAAAATTTTAATTGATGGCAAACTAATATCTGCTCAAACAAATAATAAGATACCAGTATTAAATCCAAGCACAGGAGACAATATCGGTTCTGCACCTCAATGTAATAAAGATGATGTTAATATTGCTGTTGAGTCAGCACACAAAGCTTTTCAAAAATGGAAAAAAATACCAGCAAGGGAAAGAGGAAAAATGGTTGCTGCTGGAGCAAAAAGATTAGAGGAAAGAAAGTCAGAAATTGAAACTTTATTATCATTAGATACAGGTAATGCTTTAAGGACACAGGCTATACCAGAAACAGGTGCTTCCATTGAACTTACAAATATGTTTGCTGGTTTGTCTGGAGAGTTAAAAGGAGAAAATTATCCAACCAATATTCCAAATAGTATTCATTATACCACCAGAGATCCAATTGGGGTTGTTTGTGCAATCGTACCTTGGAATGCGCCATTATTTTTAACAGTAGCAAAAATTGCTCCAGCTATTGTAGCAGGAAATAGTGTTGTTTTAAAAACAGCTGAACAAGCTCCATTTTGTGCTCTTCTACTATCGGAGATATTTCAACAAGAACTTCCTCCTGGTGTTTTAAATGTAATTTCAGGCTATGGAGAAGAGTGTGGCGAACCTCTGGTAACTCATGAAAAAGTAAGAAAAGTAACGTTTACTGGATCTTTTACTGTAGGAAAGATTATAGCGCAAAAAGCAGCTCCTAAATTATGTCCAGTTACTTTAGAGCTTGGAGGAAAAAATCCAAATATAATAATGAGTGATGCAGATTTAGATATTGCAATTCAAGGGGTTATTGATGGAATGAGATATACTCGACAAGGACAAGCATGTACTGCTGGTTCAAGAGTTTATATTCAGGAAAAAATTTATGATCAAGTACTGGGTGGAGCTGCTGAAAAATTAAGTAAATTAAAAATGGGTAATGCTCTAGATGAAAGTTCTGACATTGGAGCAATTATTTCCGAAGAACAACTGAAACGAACTTTACATTATATGGATATTGCCAAAAAAAACTCTACAACCAATGTTGTGCATGGTGGCAATCAAATAACAGGTGGTGATTATAAAAATGGTTTCTTCTATGAACCTACATTGATGTCAGGTGTTCCAGTAAGCTCTCCAGTTTGTCAAGAAGAAATATTTGGTCCTGTTGCTTGTGCAATACCATTTAAAACATTTGATGAAGTAATGAACAGTGCGAATGATACACCATTTGGATTATCAGCGGTTTTGTGGACACAAAATTTATCTAGAGCTTTACAGTTTGTTGAAGAAATCGATGCAGGTTTTGTCCAAGTAAATCAATGTGTGGCGCCTAGAGCAAATGTTTCATATGGTGGTTTAAAAATGAGTGGGCTAGGAAAAGAGTACGCCTTTGATAGCATGATAAATCATTTTACTCAAAGTAAAACGGTTTTGATTAATAGAGGAAAATCAAATATAGATATTTAAATATGACAGATCAAATAGCTTTTATTGGTGTTGGAAACATGGGTAACCCAATGGCAGCTCAATTAGTTAAGGCTGGTAAAAAAGTTAAAGCTTACGATGTTTCTCCAGAAATGATAAAAAAAGCTAAGGATGCGAATTTAGATGTGGTTGATACATTAGATGAGGTCCTTGAAGGTGCAAATTTTGTAATCTCAATGTTGCCTGAAGGCAAACATGTAAAATCTCTTTTTTTAGGAAACAAAGGTATTATTGATAAAATTTCAAAGGATGCTCTCATAATTGACTGTTCAACAATTGATATTGAAACTTCTTTATTACTAGGCAAGGAAGCAAAGAATAGAGGAATTAAAATGATTGATGCGCCTGTTACAGGAGGTGTTATGGGAGCAAGAGTAGGTAAATTAAATTTTTTAGTCGGTGGAGATGATGAAGTTGTAAATTTAGCTAAACCATTAATGGATATAATGGGGCAAAAAATTTTACATGCTGGACCACAAGGAAGTGGAGTTGGAGTAAAGATTTGTAATAATATGTCTTTAGGAATTTCAATGATAGCAGCATCAGAGGCTCTAATGTTAGCGAAAAGACTAAAAATGGATTTAAAAAAAGTTCATGAAATTATGAAAAATGCCTCTGGAAATAATTGGGCTTTATCAACATATACACCGCTGCCAAATTTAACAGATGGCGTTCCCTCTAATAACAAATATAGACCAGGCTTTTCTGCAGCCATGATGACTAAAGATTTAAAGTTAGCTAATGATGCTGCAAAATCTGTAAATGCTTCTACACCTCTAGGAAAACATGCCTTAGATATATTTAATGAATTTTGTGAAGGAGGTGATAGCGAAACAGATTATTCAGGTATATCTAAAAAAATTGGCGGAGATGCTTGGGATTATCCCTTTGATCCTAAGGGTAAGAAATAGCTACTATTAAACCTCTAGTTGTATAAAAAATGCAACAATTAATCGTTTTACATTTGTCATTCAATGAGATTTACTTCGCTCATTATTAAGACTTAATAACAATAAAGAGAGGGATAAATAATGAAAAAAATCACTTCAATGATTTTAGCTTTAGTATTTGCATTTTCAGTAATTGGATCTGCTTCTGCTAAAACATTAAAAATCCAACTTACTTTTCCTAAAACATCATACGATGGACAAATCGTAAAAATGTGGACTGACAGAGTAACAAAACTAACTCGTGGAGAGTTAAAGTTTGAGCTTCTTTCAAAAGGTGAAGTTGTTGGTATGAAAGAAACACTAGAAGCTGTTGACAAAGGTCTAGTAGATGGTGGTGCAGCATGGACTCACTACTGGTCAAACTATCACCCAGCTGCGATGTTATTTGGATCGCCAGTTGCTGGTGGAGGAATTGGTCTAAGCACTAAATCTTGGTTAGCTTGGTATTTCGATAATGGTGGTAAAGAATTATACGACCAATTATGGAGCGAAATGGGAATGAATGTTAAAGGTTTCGTGATGGCATCATCAGGACCTGAAGCATTAGGTTGGTTTAAAGAGCCAATCAAAAACATGGATGATTTCAGAAAATACAGATTCAGAACTCCTCCAGGAATTCCAGGACAAACATACAAAGATATCGGAATTGCATCAGTATCTTTATCAGGTGGTGATATTTTACCAGCACTTGAAAAAGGAACTATTGATGCTGCTGAATGGTGTTGTCCAAAACCAGACTCAGTTTTTGGTTTTCAAAAAGTTCTTAAAAACTACTATCTACAAGGATTACACCAAAACGTAGTAAATGGTGATATATATATTAATGGAGATGTTTACAATTCTTTAACTGACCATCAAAAATATGCAATGGAAGTTGCGTCTGAAGCGATGATCACTAGAAACATCACTAATAGAGCTGTAGAAAATGGTAAAGCGTTAATCGATCTTACTGAAAATCACGGTGTAAAACTTTGGGATACACCAGCTGATTATTTCACTGAGTACATGAACGCTGCTCAAGCAACTCTTAAAAAGAATGCTGCATCAAATGCTTTCTTTAAAGAAGTTTATGAGC
>CACBYC010000010.1 GCA_902543405.1 uncultured Pelagibacteraceae bacterium
TTTGGACCTTTAGTTCCATTGCTTACTTTTAAAGACACAGATGAAGTTGTGGAAAGAGCAAACGACAATGACCTTGGTTTAGCAAGCTATATTTACACTAATTCTTTAGAAAAAGCGCACAAAGTCTCGGAAAAAATGGAAACTGGAACATGCGCAGTGAATCATCCAACAATTGCATTTGCTGAAGTACCTTTTGGAGGAATAAAACAAACAGGTTATGGAAGAGAAGGTGGTTCAATGGCTATCAAAGATTATTTGAACGTAAAGTACACTCACTTCGGTCTCAATTATTAATGAGAAAAAATAAAGTCAAACAAATGATGGCTGATGGTAAGCCTGTTGTAAATGGTTGGTTACAAATACCAAGCACTGTATCAGCAGAAGTTATGGCACATCAAGGTTGGGACTCTCTAACTGTAGATATGCAACATGGACTTGTTGATTACACAAATGCACTTCCAATGCTTCAAACAATTTCATCAACTGATGTAACTCCTCTTGCTAGAGTAAATTGGAATGAGCCAGGCCAAATAATGAAAATTTTAGACGCTGGTTGTTATGGAATTATATGTCCAATGGTAAGTAACAAAGAAGAGGCGGAAAGATTTGTTCAAGCTTGTATGTATCCTCCAAGAGGATATAGAAGTTTTGGTCCTGTTAGAGGATTGATTTATGGTGGAGCTGATTATGCCGACCATGCAAATGATGAAATTTTAAAATTAGCTATGATTGAAACAAAAGAATCATTAGATAAATTAGATGAGATTATGTCAACAGATGGCGTAGATGGAATATATATTGGTCCAGCTGATTTAAGTTTAGCAATAGGAGAAAAGCCTGGGTTTGACAGAGCAGAAGATACAAAAGCTTATTCAGAAATATTAAGAATATTAGAGCATGCCAAAAAAAATAATATATTTGCAGGAATTCATAATGGAACACCAGAGTACGCACAAAAAATGATCGATAAAGGTTTTAACTTTGTAACTATTGGTGCAGATCAAAGAGCAATGAGCGCAGGTGCTAAAGCAATTGTTGAAAAAATGAAAGGCTCAATAAGCAAAAAGGAATCTGAAACTTATTAATCAAGTTTATCAAGAAAAGACTCGAACTCTTTTTTATTTAAATTTGAAGATTGTTTTTTTCCTGGAAATTTTCCTGCCATTGAATCTTTTTTGAATGCCTTAAGAGCTCGAACTCTCTCAACTTTTATTTCATTTTTTAATTTTAATAAATTTCCATAAGCTTTTGAATGTCTTGGAGGATTTAAAGTATCTCCACATATGTCTTCCATGAACAGATACATTACGTCTGCTTTCTTTCCTGAACCTAAAGAGACTGTAACTATATTCGTTCTTTTTGAGATTTCTCCCATTACATTTTCTGGGATAACCTCACATTCGGCAGAAAAAGCTCCTGCATCTTCTAATCTTTTAAATTTTAAAAAAAGTTCATGTGCCTCTTCACTATTTTTTCCTACTGCTCTTAAACCACCAATCCACGTAGATTTTCTTGGAACTAAACCAAGATGTCCCATAACTGGAACATCCTCATTAGCCAGCATTTCTATGATCTTCATACTTCTAGGTGTCATTACAGCATCAGCTCCATTTTCTAGGGCTTCAAACGCTCCTCTCATGATATCTTCCGAAGTGACAAACTTATTTAATACTAACGCAGCAGTTAAAAATAGATTTTTTGATCCCTCTCTCACATGTTTCACATTAAAAGCATTGCAGATTATCATGTCAAACCCAGCCTTCTCTGCGGCCTCAGCTTCATCTATTGTATTAGCTGTGACTTGATTAAATTTTTTTTTTCCTTTTGCTTTTTTAAGATCATCAACTGTAAGAGTTCTGTTAGCAGGTTGAGCGGCCCAAGTATAAATCTTTTTCATTTTATATTTTTTAATTCTTTATAGATATTATTCACTCTATGTACTTCTTGTGCAATATTAAAGTACCCTTCATATTCAATTTCATCTGGTGAAACGTCAAAATGATAATGTCCAGCATCATTCTTATGCTCATATGAGTGAAAGTGAGTATGCTCACCGGACTCTCTTAAATTTAATTCTCCTCCCGTTGGATCACCAGTCCATAAAACAGTATAGCATTGTAATTTTGGTCCAACAGGCTCATAAAATTGTAGAAAATCTTTTGTGCATTTCATCAATTGTGGGTCATAATATTCATGTTTTATATCCTTATAATCTGGTTGTACATGTGATCTTATTTTTCCATTCAAAACTCTAAATACACCAGCAAGAGCAATATGATCTTTATTCCCAATTTTAAGATTTTCTGAAAGTACTGCTCTTATTGATTGAGGTAATGAACCTTGTTTTCCAATTCTTTTTTTTATCTTTAAATATATAACTTTTCCTTTAACACCATCTGAATAATAAACATTACCCAGCCCGCCATGTTTGCTTGCGGTATAGTCCTCTACTATACATTCTTTATCTTTTCCTACCCTAGCAATTAAAGATTTATTTTCTTTTGTAATAAAGTTTTCATTTATAACTAATTCTCCACAGTGTCCATCCAGGCAAGACATTGCACCAGATCCTGCGCCAAGTGCATACGATCTTTCTGATCCAATCATTTTAGAGATTTCAAAATAATCAAATTCTGTTCCAAGATATTTAGGATCATGCATGTAAGGCTCCCCTCCAACATCTATTATCCTTTGGTTACCACTCATACCTTCAGACGGACAATCCCAGTTTCTTAAATTTGGACAATCAATTACTTCTGCTTTTACACTGTCATAATTCTTTGACAGACCTTTTTTTAATGCGTTTGATATTTCTTCTAACTTAAATTTTTTGAAAATTCCTTTTTCTATTTTTAATTCCATATATAAATTAGTTACATAATATATTGCATAATTTTTTTACATAAATATATTTCGACTTTAAAAATGAATAATAAAGATTTAAAAGTTGCAGTTCTTGGTGCAGGGGCAATGGGTTGTCTATTTGGAGGCTTACTAGCAGAAAAAGGTCTAAATGTAACGCTCATTGACGTTTGGAAAGAGCATGTTGATGAAATAAATAAAAATGGTCTAAAGATGGATGGTCATGGTGGTGATAGATTTATAAAAGTACCAGCAACATCAGATCCATCTACAATTGGAAAAGTTGATGCTGTGATAGTGATGTGTAAAGCGACAGCTCTAGAGCCTGCTTTAAAAAGTATTAAAAATATTATTAACGATAAAACAGTTTTTATGTCTTTTCAAAATGGAATTGGACATGAAGCTATAATTAAAAGTTTTGTTGGCGATGAAAAAGTAATCGGGGGAACAACAACTCAAGCATCAAATATCTTAGGTCCTGGTCATATTATGAATCATGCTTCTCTACCCTCTTGGATTGGAGAATATGATGGTGGAATAACTAATAGAATAACCGAAATTGCAGACACCTTTACTGCTCATAATTTGGAAATGATTGCTGCTGAGGATGTAAAAAAAAGAAAATGGATGAAACTTTTTGCTTTAACCGCAATAGGCCCACTTTCAGCTATTTTTGATTTACATCATACTGATCTTTACATAAATAATAATGCCAACGACGTTTCTAGAAGTTTAGGTAAAGAGATAATTTTAGAAACAAGAGACGTTGCTTTAGCAGATGGCGTTAATGTTTCTGAAGATGAGTGTTTATTTATGTTTAATAAAATTGTTGATTCAAAACAAACAAATAAGTCTTCAATGGCTTTTGATGTGCTTTATAAAAGAAAAACTGAAATTGATTTCATAAGTGGCGCCGTGTCTAAAATAGGAAAAAAACATGGAATAGCCACACCATTAAATGACCTTATGTACAAAATGATTAAAGTAAAAGAGGGCATGTACAGCTAAATGCTGAAAATTAGTAAACTAAAGAAAATTAAATCAAACTTCCCGGTCATTGTTGGAGAAAAAATAATCAGTAAAAAAGTGTGTAATTCTTTAATTGAAGAAATAACTAATTCAAAAAGTTTTGATGATATGATTATGGGTGGCAGAAGCAGGATTAATAAAGGATCAAAAAATTTCAACAAATATATCTCAAGTTCTAAAATCTCAAAAAAACTTTTTGCTACTTTCAATACAAAATCCTTTTATAAAAAAATTGATAAAAAATTTAAAACAGAATTTAAGGCAAATACTTGGGAAAGTTTGTTTAAACCAAAAAAATTTAATAAAAAAAAATATACACTAAAAAGAAAAGTAAATTCCAAAGAGCTAAAAAAACTACTAGGTAAAGATTATAAAAACCCAAATTTAAATTTAGATATTGATTTCTCAATATCTAAAGGAGGATATAGATTGAGACCACATAGAGATGATGTGAATAGGCTATATAATTTTTTGATCTATTTAACCGATATACCAAAAAAAAATGGAGGATCACTTACTTTATATAAGAAAAAAATAAACAAAAACCTTAGAAAAAGCTTTAGAAGGTTTCCTAAGATTAATGAACTTGATAAATTAAAGGAATTCACACCAAAACAGGGAAGTGTAATTTTCTTTAAATCTACTCCAAATTCTTATCACGGAGTAAATAGATTTAAGGAAAAAAACTGTCCAAAAAGATTTTTTATTTATGGAAGTTATGCTCTTAACAAGCCAGTGATATGGAAATATAAAAATTTTGAATATCATCCACATATTGTTGCGACGAAAAAAAGAATGCTTACATCTTTTCATGATTCGAATTATTTGCTAAAATATTAATAACTATGGAAATTAAGACTAAATTAAAGAGTATTTTAGATAGAGATGGCTTCCTAAGAGTAAGAAATGTTCTTAATTTCAACAAAGATTTAAAACCAATTTTAAATGACATGGAATATGTAATGGACAATTTAGTTCATAAATTTGCTCCTGTGCATATGAAAGAAAAAATTTTTAAATATAGCTTTAGAAAAAAATATACATACATTTCAAAACTAAAAATTTATGATCTTGATCAATATTTTAATACTAGACTTCCAAGAGATCACGTGAAGAAAGATAGTGATTATTTTGCATCTCAATCTTTATGGAATTTAATTAATCACAAAAAAATCTTGGATGTGGTTGAAAAATTATTAGGGCCAGAAATTCTTTCAAATCCAGTTCAAAATACAAGAATTAAACAACCCGAAAATAAATTACCTAAACATTCTGTTCACGATGGTCTCTCAGGTAGAACTCCATGGCATCAGGATGCAGCAGTATTATCATCTTTGGGACAAAGATTAACTGATATGGTAACTGTTTGGATTCCATTTACTAAAACTACTAAAAAAAATGGATGCATGATTACAGTAAAAGAAATTAATAAATTGGGACTATTGAATCATATATCAGGATATAGAGGTCAGGTAGAAATAAAAGATAGTAAACTACTTAATAATTACAAGCCAGTTTTTCTGGAGGCTAATGTTGGCGATATTATTATTTTGCACAAACACTCCATTCACTGTTCATTGCCTAATAGATCCAATGATTTTAGAATTAGCGCTGATTTAAGATACAATAGAGCTGGAACCCCATCTGGTAGGAAACCTTTGCCCAATTTTTATGTAAGAAGTAAAAATAAAAAAAATATTACTATCCACAACTATAAGCAATGGATTGCTTTGTGGGAAAAGGCAAAGAATAAATGTATTCCAAGAAAGTATGCTTTTAAATATCCACTTCCAACATTTAGAAATAGTAAAAGAGATCTTGCTAGACTAATATAATTTTTTTTAAAATTATGAAAAAAATTCTCATTGTCCAACCTATTCATGAAAAAGGTATGGAATTATTAAAAAGTAATAGCGACTATAGTTACGAGGTTGTTGAAGATTTAAGTGTTGAAAATGTGAAACAAAAAATTGTAGATGCAGATGCAGTTTCTTTAAGAACTTCGATATTACCTGCTGAGGCAATTAAAAATGCAAAAAACCTTAAAATAATTTCAAGACATGGAGTTGGTTACGATAATATTGATTTAAATAGCTGTAAAAAAGGAAACATCGACGTAGCAATAACCGCAACAGCAAATGCTGTGGCAGTTGCAGAACATGTTCTTTTCATGCTTTTAAGTATCTCAAAAAGAAAGAGTATGTATGACCATTCAGTCAAAAGTGGAAAATTTACTGAACGAAATAAATTGCCAAAAACTATAGAGATTTGGGATAAAAACATTCTTATTGCTGGATTTGGAAGAATAGGAAAAGCGTTGATTAAAAGATGTTTAGGGTTTGAAATGAACGTTTTTGTTTACGATCCATTTGTAGATTCAGAAACAATAAGCAAAATGGGTGGTAAAAAAGTTGAAGATTTATCAGAGGCTATTAAAGGTATGGATGCTGTCTCACTCCATATACCTTTAACTGATCAAACTAAAAATATTATAAATTACGAACTTTTAAAAACGATGAAAAAAAACTGCATCATCATAAATGCTGCAAGAGGCGGTATTATAAATGAAAAAGATTTAGATAGGGCATTGAATGAAAATTTGATTTTTGGAGCAGGAATTGATGTATTTGAGGTAGAGCCTCCAGAGGTTGATAATCCTTTATTAAAAAATGACAAAGTTTTCCTTAGTCCTCATGCTGCAGCATTTACTGAGGAATGCATGACAAGAATGGCAAAAGAAACTATTCAAAATATTTTTGATTTTTTTGATGGTAAACTTGAAGAAAGTAAAAAAGTAAAATTATAGATTATTAATCTCTAAATTTGATTTCTTTAAAGTATCAGTAATATATTTGTAACCCTTGATAGCGTATTCAAGTGGATTAGCTTTTTTAGGATCTTGTTCAGCCTCTACCACAAGCCAACCTTGATAATTATTTTTTTTTAGAATATCAAACAGAGGTTTGTAGTCGATACACCCATCGCCAGGTACCGTAAAAGCACCTTCTAAAAAAGCGTCCCTAAAACTCAAATCTTCAGAAAGGGCTTTTTTTAATACTTCTTCTCTAATATCTTTGCAGTGTATGTGGATTACTCTTTCTTTAAATTTATTAATTATATTAATTGAGTTGCCCTTAGCAAATAACATATGACCAGTATCTAAAGTTAATTTTACACTATCATCTGTGTTTTCTAGTAATCTAATAGTTTCATCTTCTGTTTCTATTACTGTACCCATATGATGGTGATAAGCTAAAGGCATACCTTCATCTTCAAGATACTTTGCAAGCTCAGAAATTTTTGTACAATAATCTTTCCATTCTTGGTCCGTCATCTTTGGTCTATTGGAAAGTTTTTTTGTTGGATCACCCTGTATTGAACCAAAAACTTCAGCAAAAACGATACATGGAGCTTCACAATCTTTAAATAATTTAAGTTGGTCTTGAATTAAATTTTTTTCTTGTTCAACAGAATTTTTTCTTAGATTTCCGCTATACCAACCAGAACATAATTTTAAGTTATACTTTTCTAATTTTGGTAATAATTCCTCAGATGTTTTTGGGAATTTACCACCTGACTCAATCCCAACAAATCCAGCCTGACTTGCCTCTGACAAACATTGTTCTAGAGGAGTATCTCCGCCTAGCTCAGGCATGTCATCATTACTCCAAGCAATTGGTGCTATACCTAATTTTACTGACATAAATTTTTTATTTGTTAAGATATATTTAATCATGAGATTAATTAAAGGAAAAAAAATTCAGCTTGGTGTAGTTGGAGGTGGTCCAAAATCTTGGATTGGTCATGTTCATAGAATTTCATCAAGATTTGATAATCAATATGAGATAGTTGCTGGTGTTTTTTCGAGAAATTCAAAACTATCTAAAAGCTTTGGTCAAAGCCTAGGTATTTTAAAAGAGAGATGCTATTCAAATTTTAGAGAAATGGCTGAAAGAGAAGCGGCAAGAAAAGATGGTATTAATGTTGTAGCAATAATGACACCTCCTTCAAGTCACCAAATTATTGCAGAAAAATTTATTGATAAAAATATACATGTAATTTCTGATAAACCATTTGCTGGAAATCTTACTCAAGCTAAAAAATTATTTAAAAAAATAAAATCAAATAAAAAAATTAAGTATGCTTTGACACACAATTACTCTGCTTATCCTATGGTTAGAGAGGCGAAAGTATTGGTTGAAAAAGGTAAAATTGGAAAAGTTGAATACGTAAACGTTGAATACGTTCAGGATTGGTCAGATGGAGAGAGTATTTCACAAAAAAATGCAAAGAAAAAGTTTAAATGGAAAATAGATAAAAATATTGTTGGAGCTTCAGCGGTCTTAAACGAAATTGGCTCCCATGCATATCATATAGCAACTTATATATCAGGTTTAAAAGGTGAAACTATTTTTGCAGATATTAAACAAGTTTCAAATAAAGTTAAAATGGACAACAATGCTCAAGTAATGATCAATTTTAAAAATGGAGCTAAAGGAATGTTTTGGACAAGTGTGATGGCTAGAGGTGGAGTTTATGGATTACGAATAAGAATTTTTGGAACAAAAGGAAGTTTGGAATGGGTTCAAAACGATCCAAACTATTTAAAACTTAATCCATCTAACGGTGCAGTAAAATTTATTGAAAGAGGTTTTTTTAATGCTGAATTGTCTAAAAAATTTTCTAGATTAAAATTTGGTCATCCTGAGGGTTATTTGGATGCATTTGCAAATATTTATCGTGAATTTGCAAATTCTTTGAAAAATAATGCAAAAAAAAGGTATTTTTACCCCAATGAAGACGAAGGACTGGAAACTGCAAAATTTATTGAAGCATGCAAAGTTTCAAACAGAAAAAAAAGATGGGTAAAAATAAAATAAAAACTGCTCTGTTTGGCCTTGGTAGAATTGGCCAGATGCATGCTGATAATTTAAGAAAAAATAGTGAATTTGATTTAAAATATGTTTTTGATTTAAATAAAAATTTATTAAACAAAATTTCAAAAAGATTTAATGCTATTTCAATAAATAATCCAGATATAGCTTTTAAAGATAATGAAATTAGTTGTATTTTTATAGCCTCTTCTACTTCTACACATTTAAAATTTATTGAAAAAGGTGTAAAATATAAAAAAGTAATATTTTGTGAAAAACCACTAGATTTAAATTTAAAAAAAATTAATTCATCTTTAACAAAAATTAAAAAACTTAATCCTAAAGTTCAAATAGGATTTAATAGAAGATATGATCCTGGACATAATTTACTTAAAAAGAATTTATTGAAAAATAAAATAGGTAAACTAGAGAAAATTATTATTACTAGTCGCGACCCTGCTCCTCCTTCGTTATCTTATTTAAAAAGTTCTGGAGGAATTTTTAAAGATATGATGATACATGATTTTGATTTGGCAAGATACTACTTGGGTTCTGATGAATTTATATCAGTATTTGCTACTGGCAGTAACATATCAGACCAAAGATTTAATAAAATAAAAGACTATGAACTTGCTACTACAGTGCTTAAGTCAAAAAAAGGAGTGCAATGCATTATAACTAATTCGAGACATTGTAGTTTTGGTTATGACCAAAGAGTTGAGCTTTTTGGAACAAAAGGAATGATGATATCAGATAATAAAAGAGATACAGAAACTAATCTCTTTTTAAAAAATTCGACAAATAATAAATCCCCTCTCCTTCATTTTTTTATAGAAAGATATGCAGAAGCTTTTAGGTTCCAACTATCTGACCTTGCAAACTTTTGCAAAAAAAATATCAAACCCAGAGCAGTTTTTGAAGATGGAAGAAAGTCTATAATTTT
The DNA here is from genome assembly GCA_902543405.1 of uncultured Pelagibacteraceae bacterium. Classification (GTDB taxonomy): domain Bacteria; phylum Pseudomonadota; class Alphaproteobacteria; order Pelagibacterales; family Pelagibacteraceae; genus Pelagibacter. The sequence goes on from CACBYC010000010.1 coordinate 9,709, forward strand.
AGCAGAAGCTGCACAAAAATCAGTTAAATCAAAAAAATTTGAAAAATTAAAAATAAATTAGAATTATTTATTTTTATATACTCTGAATTTTTTTATCTCCTGCCTTTTTTACAAAATAAATTCCTAAGACAACAGCACATAGGGCAATTAAAATTTTAGATGTTACTAATTCGTTTAGGAAAATAAATCCTAAAATAACACCAAAAATCGGTATTAGATAAGCTACCTGACTTTGGAAAACTAAGCCATTTTTCTTTAAAATCATAAATCTTAATAACCATGCAATTCCAGTTGGAAAAATACCAAGATAAATCAAAGATAATGTAGAATCTAATGATGGATTTAAATTCCATGGTTGCTCAATTATCAGTGATATTGGACAAGCAATTATAGCTCCCCAAATAAGAATTGATGCAGTTACATTTTCATTTTTCTTATTACTAATTTTTAATGTCAAAATTCCTCCAATTACATAAAAAGTGGATCCCAATAGAATCATAAGAGCAGAAAATAAATTTTCATTATTTATAAGTAAATTTTCTGAGAATAAATAAACAATTCCTGAAAAACCTAATACTATTCCAAATATTTTTATTATGTTAATTTTTTCTCCTTCTGCAAAGAAATGTGCAAGTATTGTTGCACTTATAGGTGTAGTTGACATTAAAATTGCAGCTAAGTTACTTTGAACTTTCTGAACCCCGTATGCTATTAGGAAAAAAGGTATAACTAAATTAATAATACCAATTGCTGCAAACCATTTCCAATCTTTAGAAAACGCTTCAATTTTTATTTTTTTAAAATAACAAAGTAATAATAATGGTATCATACCAAAAAAAATTCTTAAAAAAGCTATGGTAATTGGTCCGTAAGAATATGTTGCAATTTTAATGTTGAAAAAAGCTGAAGCCCAAAGTAAGGCTAAAAAAGTAAGAATTAAATAATCAGTAGCGTTTGGAGATTTCATTCAATAATATCTTCTATTGATCCATTTGTTATTTTAATAAGATCATCAAAATTAATTTTAAAAATACAGTTTGGATGTCCTGCAGCTGCAAATAAATCTTTAAATCTGTTCAAAGAACTATCAACTAATATCTGCAAGCTATTAGTGTGTCCTATTGGAGATACTCCTCCAATTGTATATCCAGTTTGTTCTTTCACATCATTAGGTGATGCCATACTTAAATCTTTACTATTAAAAAACTTTTTTAATTTGTTTAATGAACATCTTTTGTCACCAGAGACTAAACATAAAAAATAATTATCGCCATTTTTAAAAAGTAAGCTTTTTACAATTGCGCCTACTTCACAATTTAAAGATTTTGCTGCATCAACTGCTGTTCTAGCTGTATTTTCTAATTCTGTGACTGATAAAGTCTCATCGAATTCTTTTAATGCTTTTTCAGCTCTTTTAACTGGCTCTTTATTTAATAAACTCATTATTGCAACTTAGGATTGATTGAAAATTCCAATTTTTTAAGGTTAATATACATGTAAAAAAAGCATAAGTGATATCTATTTAATAGGCATTATTTATCTTTTCTTAACTGATAAGAAAATTAAAAAATTATAGGAGATAATATGAGCGCTAAGGACGTACTAAAATTAATGAAGTCTAAGAATATTGAGTTTGTTGATCTTAGATTTACAGACCCGAGAGGTAAACTTCAACATTTAACAATGGATACAACAATTGTAGATGAAGGAATGCTAAATGACGGTGTATTTTTTGATGGGTCGTCAATTGCAGGATGGAAAGCAATTAATGAATCTGACATGATATTAAAGCCTGATTTAAGTAGAAAAGTAATAGATCCTTATACATCTCATAATACTTTAATTTTATTTTGCGATATTTTAGATGCTGTTAAGAGAGATCCATATGAAAGAGATCCAAGAGGAATTGCAAAAAAAGCTGAAGCATATTTAAAGAAAACAGGAATTGGTGATACAGCATATTTTGGTCCAGAGCCTGAGTTTTTTGTTTTTGATGACGTCAGAATTAAGAACGATATGAATGAAACAAGTTTTTCAATTGATAGTTCAGAAGGTCCATATAATTCAGGAAAATCATACGATAATGGAAACATGGGTCATAGACCTGGAGTAAAAGGAGGATATTTTCCTGTGCCACCAGTCGATAGCGCACAAGACATGAGAGGTGAATATCTTAAAGGATTAAGAGATGTTGGAATTACTGTAGAAAAACACCACCATGAAGTTGCTCCGAGCCAACATGAACTTGGAATGTTATTTGGAACTTTGGTTGATCAAGCAGACAACGTTCAACTTTACAAATATGTAGTTCAAATGGTTTCTCACTCTTTTGGTAAAACTGCAACTTTTATGCCTAAGCCAGTTAAAGGAGATAATGGTTCTGGAATGCATACTCACCAATCAATTTGGAAAGGGAAAACTCCTGTATTTTCTGGAAATAAATATGCTGGATTATCACAAACTGCACTTTACTATATTGGGGGAGTATTGAAGCATGCAAAAGCAATTAATGCCTTTGCTAATGCTACTACAAATAGTTACAAAAGATTAATACCAGGATTTGAGGCTCCTGTTTTACTTGCATACTCTGCAAGAAATAGATCTGCTTCATGCAGAATTCCAATAACATTAAGTAAAAAAGGTGCAAGATGTGAAATCAGATTCCCAGATGCGTCTGGAAATCCATATTTAACATTTGCTTCTATGCTTATGGCTGGAATTGATGGAATAAAAAATAAAATTGATCCAGGTAAATCATTCGACAAAGACCTTTATGCTTTATCAGAAAAGCAAGTTAAGAAGGTGCCAACTGTTTGCGGTTCTTTAAGAGAAGCAATGGAAGCTTTAGATAAAGATAGAAGTTTCTTAACTCAAGGTAATGTATTTACTGATGATCAAATAGATGCGTACATTGAACTTAAATATGAAGAAATTCATAATTTTGAACATACGCCGCACCCTATTGAATTCGATATGTACTACAGCTGTTAAAAGGCTTTTTTTTATGGGATTACCTGTAGTAATAGCAGGTATTCCCATATTAGAATTCTAATTTCGTTCAATTTTGTTATTAAAAGGTATGATTAAGTTCATATCAACAATTAAGAATATTATTGGTTATAATAAGCCTCAAATTAGAAAGCCTAAACGAAGAAAAAATAAGACTTATTCTATGAATAAAAGAGGCCAGTATTGGTTTATTTCCTATTACCAATAATTAAACTTTAAAAGACTCTCCACAACCACACCTTTCAGTTTCATTTGGATTGTTAAATACAAATTGAGAAGAAAATTCCTCTTTTTTATAATCCATTTCAGTTCCAAAAAGATACATTACTGCTGCTGGATCAATGAATACTTTAACTCCTTTATCTTCAATAACCTCATCATTAGGATTTATTTCCTTTGTGTATTCCATAATATAAGACATTCCTGCGCATCCACCTGATTTTACTCCAACTCTAACTCCAATAGAGTCATTTTCAGCAGAAGACATAATTTCTTTTATCCTCACTGCTGCTTGATCGCTTAATGATATAACTTGTTTTGTCATAAATTTAATTCTAGTTTTGCTGCCTCTGACATCATAGATTTATCCCATGGTGGTTCCCAAACTAAATCTAAATCTACTTTGTCAACTTCTTCTAATTGCATAATACTATCTTTAACTTCTTTAGGCAAACTTTCAGCTACTGGGCAATTTGGAGTAGTAAGTGTCATTTTTACACTAATATTTTTATTATCTACGGCAATGTCATATATTAATCCAAGTTCGTAAATATTTACTGGTATCTCAGGATCGTAAATTTTTTTAATTTCTTCAATTACTTTTTCTTTTAATTCCATAAAGTTACTACTCGGTTTTAATGGTTTCCTCTGAGTTGTCTAATGCAGATACAAAGGTATGCCATGATAATGTTGCACACTTAACTCTCATTGGATATTGTTTAACACCAGATAAACACATTAATTTAGTTTTTTCGTCTTCTTTTAAGTATTCAGATTTTAATTCTGGATTTTCTTTTATCATTCCTAAAAAATCCTCAACTATCTCTTTAGCCTCGTGTTCATTTTTGCCTTTGATTAAATCGGTCATGATTGAAGCCGATGCCATTGAAATAGCACATCCACTTCCCTCAAATGAAATATCCTCGACTATTTTTTGTCCATTTAATTTAAGATAAACATGAACATTGTCTCCACATAATGGATTATGACCTTTGGCATCTTTATTAAATTCATGTGTTTTACCAAAATTTCTTGGATTTTTTCCATGTTCTAAAATAATTTCTTGATAAAGCTCTTTTAAGTTCATTTTAAATTGAATATTTTTTTACAGTTATTAATAGAGTCATTTAACTTATCTAAGTCATCTTTAGTATTATAAATTCCAACCGACGCTCTTGCACTAGCAGGTATATTTAACTTATCATGTAATATTTGACAGCAATGATGACCTGCTCTGATTGCAACACCATCTTCATCAAGTATTGTTGCAATGTCGTGTGGGTGAACACCCTCTAAAGTAAATGATAAAACTCCACCTTTATTTTTTGGACTACCAATCAATTTAACAGAATTATTTTTTTGTAACAATTCTTGACCATATTCAACTAAATCAGCTTCGTGTTTCATGATATTCTCTATTCCAACACTCTCCATAAACTTTATTGACTGATCAAATGCAATAACTTGAGCTGTAGCCATGGTGCCTGCTTCATATTTATTCGGCAAATCTCCATAAGAGATTTTATCTTTTTTGACTTCTCTAATCATTCCACCCCCACCTTGATAGGGTGGTAGCTCTTCTAACCACTTTTTTTTACCGTATAAAACACCTAGTCCAGTAGGTCCGTACATTTTATGGCATGATATTGCATAAAAATCACAATCTAGGTCTTGCATATCTAATTTTAGATGAGGAGCTCCCTGACAACCATCAATGACAACTATTATCCCTTTTGAATGAGCTAAATCTGTTATTTCTTTAACAGGCAATATTGCCCCGGTAACGTTAGATAGATGAGTAATTGCAATTACTTTAGTTTTAGATGTGATTTTTTTTTCAATCTCCTCCAGAGAAATGTCTCCATCATCATTTACCTCTGCAAAATTAATTTTTATATTCTTTGATTTTCTCAAGAAATGCCAAGGCACATAATTAGAATGATGTTCTAGCTCTGTAATTAAAATTTCATCACCTTCATTAAGATATTTTTGCCCTAGAGTGTTAGCTACTAAATTTAAAGCTTCAGTTGCTCCTTTAGTGAAAACTATCTCATTTTTATCTTTAGCATTAATATATTTTTGCACAGAAGATCTTGTATTTTCATATAAGTTTGTCGCTGCAACTGCTAAATAATGGACACTTCTTCCAACATTTGAAAACTGTTTAGTATAAAATTCATTTATTTTATCTGCTACTACCTTTGGTTTTTGAGATGAGTTAGCACTATCTAAATAGACTAAATCATTATTTTGGATTTTTTCATCAAATATCGGAAACTCATCTTTTATGTTTTCTATTTTCATTCCTTAATTCCAATCATATTTTTAATTAGATTTTTTACTTCAGGGTCTGTGATTTTTTCAACAACATCTAGCAGAAAACCATTTATCAAAAGTTCTCTCGACTGTTGGTAATTTAATCCTCTAGACATCAAATAAAATATCGAGTCCTCATTAAGACTACCAGATGCAGAACCGTGCGAACATTTTACGTCATCTGCATAAATTTCCAGTTCTGGTTTAGCATTAAACTCGGAATCTTTATTTAATAATATTGCTTTACTAAGTTGATAACCGTCTGTTTTTTGTGCTTTAGAGTTAACAAATATTTTTCCTTGATAAACTGCTCTTGAACTATCTTCTAAAACACTTTTTATAAGTTGATAGCTTTTTGTGTTTTCAGTTAAGTGATTTATTATTGTTCTGATTTCATGATGCTTATTATTGTTTATAGAGAAAATACCATTTACAAAAGCTGATGAATATTCACCATTTAAGTTACAATTAATTTCATTCTTACAAAAATTTGATCCTGAAGACAAAATAAATGTTTCTGAAATACTATTTTTGTCTTGATCGATATTATTAAAAGAGTACTTAATATTGTTGTTTTCTAATTTGTCTACTTTATAGTTTTTTAAAACAGAATTTTCTTTTAAATCAAAATTGTAAAATATATTTAAGAAATTTTTTTCTGATGTGTCCTTAAATAAATCAATTAATCTTAACGAACTATTTTCATATAATTCAAAATTTAATCTTAAATTGATATTTTTAGACCAGATTTTAGAGTTAGTAGTATGATATATAATAAGAGGCTTAGTTAATTGATAACCCTCTTTTACCACTATTTTAAATGACTTGTTGGTAAAGGCACTATTTAAGTCAGATAAAGAGCTATTATTATTGAATTTATTGATAGTTTCCGACTGATCAATTATTTCTATTTGGTCTTTTTTTTCATAATCAAAATCAATTTTTTCTATTCTTCCATTAATAAATACTATTTTGTTGTGCTCTAGACCATCTACGAATGCAGAAGTATCGACTTTATTTGTAGATGTATAGTCACTATAAAAGCTTAGTTCTCCAATATTTTTTTTTATTATTTGGTTAAGATCAGAAAATTTCCAGTCTTCTTTTCGTCTATTTGGAAAACCTTTATTAATAAAATTTTCTAAATAAAATTTTTTTATTTCAATATCTTTTTGAGATAAATTTAAATTTTTAATAGTATTATCAAAATCTTTTTGTAATTGCTCTTTCATCTAATGAAAATTTTCATACCCCTTTTTTTCTAATTCCAAAGCTAACTCTGCACCACCAGATTTTACAATTTTTCCATCCATTAAAACGTGGACAAAATCAGGTTTAATATAATCAAGTAATCTTTGGTAATGAGTAATTATCAAAAATGAATTTTTACTATCTCTTAATGAATTGACACCATCAGCTACAATTCTTAATGCATCAATATCTAAACCTGAGTCTGTTTCATCTAAAATTGAAAGTTTTGGAGCTAATAATGACATTTGTAAAATTTCATTTTTCTTTTTCTCTCCTCCTGAAAAACCAACATTCAGTTGTCTGTTTAATTTTTCCTCATCAAATTTAAGTTCTTTAGATTTTTCCTTTACTAATTTTAAAAATTCTATGGCATCGAGCTCTTTTTCACCTCTTGCTTTCCTTACTGCATTTAATGAAGTCTTTAGAAATATATTTGTATTAACACCTGGGATTTCTAATGGATATTGAAAGGCAAGAAAAATACCTTTATGAGCTCTTTCCTCTGTTTCAAGCTCAAACAAATCTTTTTCCTCAAAAAGTACTTCTCCTGAAACTTCATATCCTTTTTTACCTGACAAAATATTTGATAGAGTGCTTTTACCAGATCCATTTGGTCCCATAATAGCATGAACCTCACCAGGATTAATATTTAAAGAAAATTCTTTTAAAATTTCTTTACTATCAATTTTTGCGTTTAATTTGTTTATTTTTAACATTAGCCAACACTACCTTCTAAGCTAATACCAACTAGTTTTTGGGCCTCAACAGCAAATTCCATCGGTAGTTGCTGTAATACCTCTTTACAAAATCCATTAACAATTAATCCTACCGCCTCTTCAGCACTCAAACCTCTCTGTTGACAGTAATGTAATTGCTCTTCACTGATTTTTGATGTTGTTGCCTCATGAGCAATATTGGACTCTGAGTTTTTGTTTTTAATATACGGAACTGTATGGGCCCCGCATTTGTTGCCCATTAATAAAGAGTCACATTGTGTATAATTATTGGAATTTGCAGCTTTTGATGAGATATCAACTAAGCCTCTATAAGTCATATCTGAGAAACCAGCACTAATACCTTTTGATATTATTTTACTTTTAGTATTTTTTCCTAAATGCATCATTTTAGTTCCAGTATCTGCTTTTTGATGATTATTTGTAATAGCTATGGAGTAAAATTCTCCTACAGAATTATCACCCTTCAAAATACAACTTGGATATTTCCAGGTAATGGCAGAACCAGTTTCAACTTGTGTCCAAGAAATTTTTGAATTCTTTCCTTTGCACAAACCACGTTTCGTAACAAAATTATAAATTCCACCTTTTCCATCTTTATCACCAGGATACCAATTCTGAACTGTAGAATATTTTATTTCTGCATCATCTAATGCAACTAATTCAACATTTGCAGCATGCAACTGATTTTCGTCTCGCATTGGAGCAGTACAACCCTCTAAATAACTTACGTAGCTTCCCTTATCAGCAACAATTAATGTTCTTTCAAATTGTCCTGTATTAGATGCGTTAATTCTAAAGTAAGTTGAAAGCTCCATTGGGCATCGTACACCTTCAGGTATATAGGCAAATGATCCATCAGTAAAAACTGCAGAGTTTAGGGTTGCAAAGAAATGGTCAGTGACCGGGATCACTGAACCTAAATATTTTTTAACCAATTCAGGATGATTTTGTATGGCTTCTGAAATTGGACAAAAAATAATACCCTGTTTTGTAAGTTCTTCTCTAAATGTAGTTGCTACAGATACAGAGTCAAATACCGCATCAACTGCTATACCATTAAGTCTTTTTTGCTCCTGTAGTGGTATACCTAATTTTTTATAAGTTTCTAAAAGTTTAGGGTCTAGATCATCTAAATTTTTTGGTTTATCTTTCATGCTTTTAGGTGCTGAATAGTAATATAAATTTTGATAATCTATTTTTGGATATTTTGGTTTTTGCCAATCTGGTTCTTTTAACTGTTTAAATCTTTCAAATGCTTTCAATCTAAAATTAAGCATCCATTGAGGTTCATTTTTAATATTAGATATAAATCTAATTACATCCTCATTTAATCCCTTAGGGGCTCTTGTATTTTCAATATCAGTTGTAAAACCGTATTTATAATCTTTTAAATTATCAATTTCCTTTTGCCTATTATCCATTTAAATTTCCCCTATTAACTAAATCACTTAATGTTTTTTGCTGGAAAAAATTATTTATATAATCTTCTAGCTCATCCCATAAATCGTGAGTGATGCACTTAGAAGACTTGCCATTACACCCATTATCAGAGTGTTTTTCGCAACCAACTGTTTTTATTTTTTCATCCACAGCTATAAATACATCTGAAATTTTAATTTCTGAGGCTTGCTTTGATAAAACATAGCCACCTTTATTTCCTCTTACACTTGTAACTATTTGATTTTTTTTTAACTTTGAAAATAATTGCTCTAAATAAACTAGAGATATTCCCTGTCTTAGAGATATATCTCTTAATGATACAGGCTCGTTTAAGTTAAATTTTGCTAGATCTGCTAGAGCCATAACAGCGTATCTACCTTTACTTGATAATTTCATATTTTCCGCAATTAACGCGACTTATATATACCCGACTATTTTAGTCAAGATTAATCAATATTTAAAAACTTGCATTTTGTCACTCAATTTTGATAGAAAAAACCTTATTTTTTTTTGAGTTTAATAATCAATGGCATTAGTAGACAATAAAATTGTGGAAATATTTATTCCGGGTCCCGCTGGAAGATTGGAAGCTAAATATTTTAAAAGTAAAAAAAATACTTCCCCAATTGCATTAGTTTTACATCCACATCCTCAGTATGGTGGAACAATGAACAACAAAGTTGTTGTAGATATTTTTCAAACGTTTGTAGATAATGATTTTTCAGTATGTAGGGTAAATTTTAGAGGTGTTGGAAAAAGTGATGGAGAGTTTGATAATGGACAAGGAGAGCTTGCTGATGCAGCTGCTGCGCTTGATTGGCTTGAGAGAGAAAACTTTGATAATTCTCAATGTTGGATTTCAGGTTTTTCTTTTGGGTCTTTAATAGCAATGCAATTATTAATGAGAAGACCAGAAATAAATAGGTTTGTAGTTGTTTCGCCACAACCAAACGTTTATGATTTTTCTTTTTTATCACCATGTCCTACCTCGGGAACCATGATTTATGGAAAAAAGGACGAACTAGTACCAATAGAACATATAAATGATTTAAATAAAAGACTGAGTGAACAAAAAGGTATAAAAGTAGAGTTTGAATCTATTCCTGATGCCAACCATTTTTTTTCCAAAAATGATTTAGCTTTGATAAAATCTCTAAATAAATATATCAAAAAAGAAACTGCGCTGTATTAATTAAAAATTTTTAACTATAGTACCTCCAAAAGTAGGTTCTCTACAATTAGTTGTGAAAGGAAACGAAATAGGTAATCCATAATAAGATCTTATCGCAAGAAAAGCAAATGCTTGGGATTCTATATAATCACCATCAATATTTAAATCGTCGATAGAAAAAATATTATTATTAATTTTCTTTTTTAATGAATCTATTAAAAATTTATTTTTCCTACCACCTCCACAAACATAAATATCATAAGTTCCAATTTTTTTTGATAACAATTCAGATGTTATTTCAGCAATTGTTGCTGTTCCATTTTCTAAAGACAAACCTTTTGCAAAAGAGATATCAAAATCATTTGTATCTAGTGATCTTTTAGTGTTGATTTTGCTATAATAAAAGTTGTCTAGATATTGATCAAAAATCAATTTATCTATCTTTCCTTTATTTGCAAAACTTCCATTCTCATCAAATAATTTATCAGAATTTTTTCTTACCCACATATCAATTAAACAATTTCCTGGACCTATATCTTTGCTAGTAATTTTAAAATCTTTGTCAATTTCGGTAATGTTAGCAATACCACCAATATTTAATATTGAAATTGGAATTTTTACTTTGTTTTCATTGAATAATTCTTTTATTAAAGCTAGGTGATAAACTGGAGATAAGGGTGCGCCTTCTCCACCATTTTTAATATCACTTTGTCTGAAATCATAAACAACCGTTTTTTTTGTGATTTTTGATAAATCAATTCCAAGTCCAATTTGTTTAGAAATTTTTTCATCTGAATTATGATAAATTGTATGACCATGAAAACCGATAAGATCATAATTAATTTTTTTTGAAATTTTATTTGCAATATTGGCATGGAAATCAGTAATTTCTCTCTCTAATTCATCGATTTCCTTGGAATATTTTATCAGATCTCGCATTTCTAAAATTTTTTCTTTTATTCCATGAATTTTATTTGAGAGGCTTGTTGGATATGGATCAAATCTATTATATTTGATATTAATAGTGTCTTTACCGTTAGAGCTTACAACAGAGGTATCTACACCATCACCAGATGTTCCACTCATAAACCCAACTGCAGATAAATTCTTTTCCATTCTTATTTTTTTTTTTTAAAATATGTATATTGTAAGATTATAAACCTATGAAAAATTTTTTGAAAGAATTTAAAGATAGAGGTTACTATTATCAATGTACCAATGAATTAGAATTATCAGATTTATTGAACAAAGAAAATATTAACGCATATATTGGATTTGATAGTACAGCTCCTAGTCTTCACGTTGGGAGTTTATTACAAATAATGTGCCTTAGACTTTTGCAAAAACATGGGCATAGACCAATCGTTCTTCTAGGTGGAGGGACAACAAGAATAGGAGATCCATCTGGAAAAGAAGAAACAAGAAAAATACTTTCTGAGAAAGAGATAGAAAATAATATTAATAATATAAAAAAGGTTTTTAAAATCTTCCTAAAAACAAATAATCCAAAATTAAAACCAATTTTCGTTAATAACTATAAATGGTTAGGTAAGCTAAACTATATAAATTTTTTAAGAAATATAGGTAGACATTTTACAATAAATAAAATGTTATCCTTTGACAGTGTAAAATTAAGACTCGAAAGAGAACAATCGTTAAGTTACATGGAATTTAACTACATGATTTTACAGGCATATGATTTTTATGAACTTAATAAATCTTATAAGTGTGAGCTTCAAATTGGTGGATCAGATCAATGGGGTAATATAGTAAATGGAGTAGAGCTTATTAAAAGAGAGTCTGGAAATCATGCATATGGTTTAACTACACCACTCATAACTTTAGCATCTGGCACTAAAATGGGTAAAACAGAGAAAGGTGCAATATGGCTTAATAAGGAGATGCTATCCCCATATGATTATTGGCAATTTTGGAGAAACACAGACGATAGAGATGTATTAAAGTTTTTAAGGATGTTTACTGATTTGTCTTTAGATGAAATAAATAATGTAAAAAATAAAGATATTAATGAATTAAAAATCTTGCTTGCAAATGAGACAACGGCAATGTTGTATGGAGAAAAGGAAGCAAAAAAATCTTGGAAACTTGCAAAAAATACTTTCAAAGAAAATTCAACTGGTGAAAATCTACCTGGAATACGTGTCTCAAATGATGTTCTATCGAAAAATATTGTGGAGCTAATTTCATTTGTTTATGAAGATATATCAAAATCTGAAATTCGAAGATTAATTAAGTCTAAGGCAATCAAAATAGATAATGAAAATATACAGGATGAAAAATATATTATTGATAATAGTTTGTTCTCAAATAAAGGATTTGTAAAGCTATCTATAGGAAAGAAAAAGCACTTTAAAATTACAAATTAATTACCTTTAATTTTTTCTAAAGTCCTAGTAATAAATCTAGGTGTTAATGTTTTTATTGGATTAACAGTACTTTTTAAATCATTTGGTGGCCCCTTTATCTTAAAGCTAACACCAAATACACCTTCTCCAGTTTTGCCACCTACTAAAATATTACCAAGTAAAGGAATTTTGGCGATTGATTTATTAATTGTTGTAGCCGGCACTAAAGTTCCCTTTAAACTTGTTACTTTATCTTTTTCAATGTAACCCTCCATCATAATTGAAATGGCAGGACCAATTGCATACATCTCAACGATTTCTGTTAGATTATTTTTTGTTTTAAAACTCATTTCAAAATCATCAAATCTTATTCCTTCTCCAGTCAAAAGGTCTGCAATTCCTTGTAATGATGCAAGTGTCAGAATTTTTGCTAAAACTGGAACTTCTTTAACTTTAAAATTAGTAATTTTGAGATTTGATCTTGAGCTATTTTCAATTTTCATTGAATTTAATTTTAATTCACCTTCTTCAAAGCCTTTAATAAATTTGTAATTATTAACAAAAGGTTTTGGCTCTTCAATGGAGATATTTGTAATTTTTTCATTTTTACTAGTTGTTCTATAAGAATAAGAGAATTTTTTTTTGTTTTTTAAAGTTCCATTGGCCTTAGCAACAAATAGCTTATTATTCTTAATATCAAACTCGCCCAAAAAATTTTCAAGATATGAATTTTTTTCTAAATATATTTTAGTTAAATTTACTAGTATTGTAGTATTAATATTGTCAAACAACTTAGGGATAGTATTTTTTTTGTTACTCTTCAATAGTCTTTCAACTAATTCTTCTCCATCTAATTGATATCCAATTAAATTATAATTATTTAAATTTTTTTTAATTTTAAATTTATTTAAAATTTTTTTTTTATTTAAAAAATTTACATGAAATTCATCAAAACTTTGTATTTTAAAATTATCTGATATATTTAGATTTTTTACTAAAATAAAATTTTCATTTTCAGTAAACTTTATTTTTTCTAGTTTTAAATTATTCTTAAATTGTTTTAATAAAATTTCTAGTTTCGAGGTTACATTATTTTTCTTAGAGTAATTAATATCAGCTATATTTAAAGTGAGATTATCTAAATCTAATAGAGAATATAGTTCAAAATTATTTTTATTCCCTTTAAACTTAATAAAAAAATTATCTGTTTGATTCTTTAATGAATATTTTCCATTTAATTTTAAATTAATCTTTTCATTTACATAATCTAATAATATCTTTGTTTTCTTAATAACTAGTTTATTTTCATAATTCTCCAAATATTTTTTTATAAGATTTGATTTATAATTAATATCTAACTTGTCTAAATTAATATCAGATCTTATAGCAAAGTTTTTTATATTTAATTTATTATCTATAGAAAAGTTAATTTTAGAATTAGAGTCTAACTTAATATTTTGATCTTTTACAAAGTCTTCTTGAAAATTTAAATATTTTTTAAATTTTTTTGTATTTATATTATTATTTGCACCTTTTACAAAAATTTCCACATCTGAACTGTTAGGGTTATTCTTATTTAATTTTAAATCAATAATATTATTATCTGAGTCATTTTGATTATTATTAAAAATTGAGTAATTACTTTTTAAGTCTAATTTTAATAACTTATCACCAAAAGTTAATTTGGTTTGAACATTGTTTAAATAGAAAATATCTTGAATCTTTCTATTAAATTCTAGTTTGTCTAAATCAATTGTTGAATTAATAAGGTAATTTTTTAATTTACTATTTTGAACCTCAAATGTGAAATTATTATCTGTTTCAATGTTCACATTTCCATCAGATAGAAGATTAGGATTTAATTTTAGAAGATTTAAAAGAATTTTAGGATCTATTAATATTTTTTTGTTTCTTATATTTCCATTTATTTTAATATTTTGATTTTTACTTTTTAAGGTTATTTTTAAATTGTTGTTTTTATAATCATTGTTTAATTTTAATTTATCAGAAAAACCAAAATTTGTCTCTAAATCTGCATTAAATTGGTTATTTTCATACTTAGAATTAATTATACCTTCCTTAAGAAAAATTAAATTTTGATACTTGTTGCTAAAATAGACTTCATCAAAATTTATAACTGAATCAATTTTAAAATTTATTATTTTATATTTTTTAAGACTAAATGAGAAAAGATTTTTACTTTTAAGTGAAATATCTGCTTTAGATAAAAAATCTTGTTTTATATTTACTAATTTAAATATTATATTTGGGTTTATCAGTGCTTTATCATTTTCAATATCACCATTGATAAAATATAAACCTGGCTCTTCATTTTTAATTTCAATGCTTCTCGATAACAAATTCAAATCCTGATATCTAAAATTTAAATTAGAAATTTTTGTTAGTTTATCTTTTGCTTTAAAATTAAAATTAATATTATCAAGGCTACTATTGCCAACTAAATTAAACTTAGCATCTTTAATATTTCCAGAAATCGTATAAGAACTAATTTTCTCTTCGATTGAATTGAATTCAGTATCTAATTTAAATTTAATTAGTCCGTTTTTAATCTGGCTATAAAATATGAATCTAGATAAATCGTAATTTATTGAGTTTAATAATGATGTTAAATCTTTTATAGAGTTTTCTGAAGTCTCTATTTTTATATTTTTAATTGAGTTTTCTTTTTTAATAAATTTTAAAACATTTAACTTAATATCTATCTTAAAAATTTTTAAGGAACTATTATCAGCAAGCAGAATTGCATTGTCTGTTTTGATATTTATAGATCCTTTTGCAGGATTTAGCTTAACGAATACATCATCAAGTTGAAGAGTTAAGTTAGAATTATAATCTTTAACCTTATTATTTATAAAAGTATTAAAATTATCAGTTTTTATTCCATAAATGCTTAAATATATTATAGAAAATATTAAAATTGTTAAAATTGCTGAAGTTGTAGTTAATATTAATTTACGCATTTATATTATATAAGGAATTTTCCAAAAAATCGTCAATTTCACCATCCAAAACTTTGTCAGGATTTGAATTCTCATAATTTGTTCTATTATCTTTAACCATTCTATAAGGATGTAAAACATAAGATCTAATTTGATGGCCCCAGCCAATTTCTGATTTAGAACTCTCAATATTATCACTCTTTTTTTTTCTTTTTTGAATTTCATACTCATATAATCTTGCTTTAAGCATATTCATACAAGTCTCCCTATTCTTGTGTTGAGATCTTTCATTCTGACATTGGACAACTATTTTACTTGGAAGATGTGTAATTCTGACCGCACTGTCAGTAGTGTTGACATGCTGTCCTCCAGCACCACTTGATCTGTAAGTATCAACTCTAAGATCTTTATCTAATATTTCTATATCTATATCCTCACTAATAACTGGATAAACCCAAACGCTTGCGAAACTCGTATGTCTTCTAGCCCCTGAATCAAAAGGTGATATTCTTACTAAACGATGAATTCCAGACTCATATTTTAAAAAACCATAAATATATTCTCCAGAAATTTTTATTACAGACGATTTTAATCCCGCTTCCTCTCCTTTGTGTTCACTGATTAATTCAACTTTGTGACCTCGATCAGCTGCCCACTTCATATACATTCTTCTTAGCATTTCAGCCCAATCCTGACTTTCTGTGCCGCCAGCACCTGCATGAAATTCTAAATAACTATCGAGTATATCATTCTCATTGGACAAAAAGCATTTGATTTCTAGTTTTTTAATTTCTCTTTTTAGAACACTAAATTTATCTAGAGACTCTTGAATTAGTTGTTTATCATTTTCTTCATTTGCCAACTTAAACATTTCATACAATTCATAAAGCTCATTCTCTGATTGCTTATGGGAATCTATTACATAATCAAAACTTTTTTTTTCTTTTAATATTTTTTCTGCTTGTTTTCTATCATCCCAAAAATTTGGTTTTTCTATAAGACTATTAAGTTTATTTCTTTTTAGTTCAATATTTTGCGTTTCAAAGAAACTCCTTAATTCTTTGACTAATTTTAATTACTTCAGATTTATATTTTTCGATTTCTTGTTCCATTAATAAAATTTTAAAATATTTTTTTTTAATATATTTGATTTGTATTTATCATTACTAATAAATACCTGATTTTCAATTTTTTCTTTCTTATATGACTCAATTATTGTTTTTTTAGAACCAAAATCCGCTTTTTGTCCAGTCTCAGTGTCAATTACCATCATTTTAATTCCTTTTGCGATTTTGAAGGGTCTTGCTTCATAATTCTTTACTGCTTTTCTTATAAATTCTTTAAATATTGGTAATGCTGTTTTAGATCCTGTTTCATATTTTCCCAGTCTTTTTGGGGTATCGTGTCCTACATAAACTCCAATTACTAAATTAGATGTGAAACCAATAAACCAGGTATCTGTATTATTATTCGTTGTACCCGTTTTTCCAGCAAGTTGTAAATTTAGGTCCCGCAATTTTTTTCCAGTACCTCTTTGAATTGCCCCTTCTAATATCGAAGTCATTTGATATGCAGTTTGGGGTGAGAATATTTGTTTAAAATTGCTTTTGATAGTTGGCACATTGTTTCCTTCAAAGGAAATTTTATCGCAGTTTTCACAAAACCTTTTTTCATTTTTAAAAATAGTATTTCCTTCACTGTCCTGAATTCTATCAATTATAATTGGTGTAACTAATTTGCCACCATTTACAAATGAACTATAAGCACTTGTTATATTCAATAATGTTGTTTCTGCTGATCCTAATGAAACCGATAATAATTTCTCTGGATTTTCATATATATTAAGTTTTTTTGAAAAATTGATAATTTTATCTATTCCTAAATTCTGTGAAATTCTCACAGTCATAAGATTTCTAGACTTTTCAACTCCAGTTCTTAATGTTGATAAGCCATAAAATTTTTTACCATAGTTTTCAGGTTTCCACATTTTAAGATCCTCTCCCTGATCAAGCACAATTGGTGCATCTAAAATTAAAGATGATGGTGTAAAATTATTTTCTAATGCCAGTGCATATATAAATGGTTTAAAAGCTGAGCCAGGCTGTCTTTTAGCCTGTGATACTCTATTAAACTCACTTTTTTTAAAACTAAAACCTCCTGACATCGCTAATACTCTACCGCTATAAGGATCCATTACAACAATTCCACCATTAACATTAGGTAACTGTCTTAAGCTAAATATTCCATCAGAAATCTTTTTTACATAAATAAGATCGTTAATTTTAAAAATCTCGTTAAAATTTTTTCTCGTCCAATTTATATCCTCATAATGTATTATACCATTCTCTTTATTTGATGTCTGGATCACCGTCTCAAATTTGTCTATTCTTTTTACAATCGCTATATCCCAATCAATTGTTTTTTCTAAATTGAAACTATCTAAATTACTATTCCAATCTTTGCTGTTCCTATTATCTAATGGTCCTCGCCATCCCTTTCTCTTATCATACTCTAATAATCCTTCTCTTAATGACATTGAAGCAAAATTTTGGAGTTCTAAATTGATTGGACTTTTTATATTAAATCCTTGTTTATAGACCTTATCATAACCATAATCCTTAATTACTTTTTTTCTTATATCCTCTACATAGTATCTTGTGTCTTCTATGAAAATTCTTTTTCTTTTTTTTAAAATAATTTTTGAACTTATTAATTCATAGTACTTTTCTTTAGATATATAATTATTCTCATAAAGATTTTTGATTACCAAATTTCTTCTATAAGTTGCTAATTCCTTATTTTTATATGGATTATACTTAGTGGGTGCTTTTGGTAATGCAGCTAGTAAAGCAGACTCTGAATAGTTTAATTTTCCAATTGGTTTATCAAAATATCGTAGACTTGCAGATGCTATACCATAAGATCCCTCACCTAAATAAATTTGATTTAAATAAAGCTCTAATATTCTCTTTTTGGACAACGCTCTTTCAATTCTAAAAGCTAAAATAGCTTCTTTAATCTTTCTGTCTAGACTTACTTCATTTGTTAAAAGAAAATTTTTAGCTACCTGTTGAGTGATAGTAGAAGCTCCTTCAAGTCTGTTTGATCTTATTAGGTTAAAAATATTATTTTTTATTGCTCTTAATACACCTTTAGCATCAACTCCTGGATGTTTAAAAAAATTTTTATCTTCTGACGATAAGAATGAATTAATTATTTTTTTTGGAATTGCGTTGTAAGGAACAAATATTCTCTTTTCAGCAGAAAAATCAGAGATTAAAACTCCATTTCCAGAATATACTTTGCTAGATACTGGGGGTTTATAATTTTTTAAAAACTTATAATCTGGCAACTTATTTGAATAAGTCCATAAAACTGAAAAGATTAATATAAATCCTAATATAGAAAACAGTGTTAAGACTATAAGAAGTTTTTTGATTAATTTACTCATTTTAGTTTAAAATATTGATTGAATTTGTTAAAGTTATGGCAGCGAATTTTATAAAACTAATATAATGAAATATAATCAGAATTTATGTCCAAAAATTTATACATTGATGCATCGCATCCTAATGAAACAAGAGTTGTTCTCAAAAAAGATAATCATATTGAAGACTATGAATATGAAAGTGTAAACAACACTTTAATAAAAAATAATATTTATTTAGGAAAAGTAAGTAGAATTGAGCCTTCGCTTCAAGCAGCATTTGTTGACTTTGGAAGAGATAGACATGGGTTTTTATCTTTTAATGATATTCAGTCTGATTATTATCAACTTCCACAAAGTGATTTAGAAAAAATCAAAGAGGAGGAAGAAAAAGTTAGAGAACAACTTTCTAAAGAAAGTGAAAACACCGAAAATCAAATCTTGGAAGGCAATGAAGAAATAAAAATAAGTGATCCAGTTGAGATACCAGAGTATGAAAACAAAGAAAATAAAACTAACGAAAAAAAATTTCCATCAAAAAGATATAAAATTCAAGAGGTAATAAAACCTAATCAAGTTATTTTGGTACAAGTTTTAAAAGATGAAAGAGGTTTTAAAGGAGCAGCACTTAGTACATTTATTAGTATTGCAGGAAAATATATCGTTTTAATGCCTAATACAGCTAAAGGTGGAGGCATATCGAGGAAGATATTTAATCCAGGTGACAGAAAAAAGATAAGAAAAATATTAAATGAAATTGAAATCCCAAAAGAGATGGGGATTATAGTTAGAACTGCTGGATCAAATAAAACTAAAAATGAGATAGATGGAGATCTTAAAAATTTAATTACGATATGGAACTCGATTAAAGATAGCGCTTTAAATTCTATTGCTCCATCATTAATTCACCGAGAAAGTGACATTATTAAAAGAAGTATAAGAGATATGTATGATGATGAGACACTAAGTATTATAGTCGAAGGTAATGAGGGCTATCAAAAAGCTAAAAATTATATGAAACTTATGATGCCAAAACAATTAAAAAAAGTAAAAAAATTTAGAGATAAAGTTCCATTATTTTTTAAAGAAAATATCGAAAAAAAACTTTTTGAAATCTTTAAAACAGAGGTGAAACTAAGTTCCGGGGGATATCTTGTTATAAATCCAACCGAGGCTTTAGTCTCAATAGATATAAACTCTGGTAAGTCAATTAAACAAAAGAATGTTGAAAGTACTGCATTAGATACTAACCTTGAAGCAGCAGAAGAAATAGCAAGACAAATTAAAATAAGAGATTTATCCGGTTTAATAATAATTGATTTTATAGATATGCTTAGTTTTAATAATCGTAAACAAGTAGAGAGAAGATTAAAAGAGAGATGCAGAAATGACAGGGCAAGAATTCAAATAGGAAGAATAAGTAATTTTGGGTTACTTGAAATGTCTAGACAAAGGTTAAGAGAGAGCAATATCAAATGGTCTATTAAACTGACTAATGAAACCCTAGCTTTAAAAATAATTAAATTGATTGAAATAAAGATATTTGAAACAAATGCTAAAATAGTAGATGTCAGTATTAATGAAAAAATACTAAATTTCATTGAAAAATATTTTTCTGAAGATTTAAACTATTTTAAAAAGAAAAATAAAATTAAAATCAACTTCAATATTGATCAAGTTCTAGGTTTACAAGATTACAACATAGATTTTAAAACAAAATCAGGTAAAATATTAGATAAAGTTGAGAAAGTTGAAAATTTGCAGAAAATTAACGAAGAAAATGTTGATAAAAGTCTTGAGTTAACAAAAGAAAAAAAGTCAAACTTTAAAAGAAAAAAATTTAAAAAAAGAAAAAATTTTAAAAAAAAGAATTAAATTAATCCTTTTTTTGGCGTCGATGGAGATCCTTGAAAATTAGGAATAATTCTTCCTGAAAGATAAGATTTTCGTCCAGATATCACTGCATATTTCATAGCCTCTGCCATTTGAAAAGGTTTCTTAGCTTTTGCTATTGCAGTATTTATTAGTACAGCATCACAGCCCATCTCCATAGCCTCAACTGCATCTGAAGCCTGCCCTATTCCAGCATCTATTATTAAAGGAACTTTTGTTTGATATCTTAAAATTTTTACATTTGTTTTATTTTGAATTCCCAAACCAGAACCAATTGGTGCTGCTAGAGGCATGATAGCAGAAGCGCCTGAATTTTCTAATCTCTTACACATAAGAGGATCATCATTGCAATAAACCATAACTTTAAAACCTTCTTTAGTTAAAATTTCCGTAGATTTTAGAGTTTCAATCATGTCCGGAAATAAATTTTTTTTATCTCCTAAAACTTCTAGTTTTACTATTTTCCAACCTCCTATTTCTCTCGCGAGCCTTAGTGTTCTTAATGCATCTTTAGCTGTAAAACATCCAGCGGTGTTGGGTAAGTACATAATTTTTTTAGGATCAATATAATCCATCAACAAAGGTTTAGATTTATCTGATATATTAACTCTTCTTACAGCAACAGTTACAATCTCAGCACCTGAAATTTTAATTGCATTTGCACACTCTTTCATATTTTTATATTTTCCAGTGCCAACAATAAGTCTAGATTTGAATTTCTTATTTGCAATTTTTAAAATATCTGATTTCATTAGCCTCCGCCTATAAAATGTACAATTTCTATTTTATCTTTATTTTTTAAAAAAATTTTATTTAATTTTTTTTTATCAACTATTTCTTCATTTAATTCTATTGCTACTTTATTAATAGGGGTTTTTAACTTTTCGATAAGATTTTTTAAAGAAAATTTTAGATTTACAGACAAAAGCTTGCCGTTGACTACTATTTTTATTTTATTTCTTTTATTCATATATTATAAAGTTTCAATGAGTAAATTAATAATAATTAATGGACCTAATCTTAATCTATTAGGTGAAAGAGAACAAACTCAATATGGTAGCAAGGACTACAAATATCTTGAGGAAATTTGTCTAAAAAGAGCAAAAGATTTAAAGATCGATATAGAAATGAAACAATCAAATGTTGAAGGAGATATTGTAAATATTATCCAAGATGCTCGTAACACGTATGATGGAATTATAATAAATGCTGCTGGATATAGTCATACATCAGTTGCTATTAGAGATGCTTTAAGTATTTTTAAAAAGCCTATTATAGAGCTTCATATATCAAATATTTATAAGAGGGAGGATTTTAGACATAAGTCACTTATAAGCGCAGTTGTTACTGGTATAATTTGTGGATTAGGAATAAATGGCTATATTTTAGCCATAAACTCTATGCATGAAATCTTATTAAATGAAAATTAATAAAAATATTATTAAAGAATTAAATGATTACTTAGATGAATTTAATCTTACAGAAATAGAATATACTGAAAAAGATCTTAAGGTTAAAGTTTCAAAATCTAGAATATCAAAAAATATAGAAGATTTTGTTCCTCCAAATGAAGAAAAGACCATAAAAAATGAAGTTTCAGTTGATAACTCTAAAAAAATTACTTCACCTATAATTGGAACTGCTTACCTTGCTCCCGAACCAGGCGGTAAAAAATTTATTGAGATCGGTCAAAAAATTAAAAAAGGAGATACAGTCATGATTGTTGAAGCAATGAAAACTATGAATCATGTACCCAGTCCACTAGATGGAGTTGTAAAAGAAATTACTGTTGAAGATGGCCAACCTGTTGAGTTTGGTCAAACTATTGCAACTATAAATTAACTAAATGTTTAAAAAAATACTTATAGCTAATAGAGGAGAAATAGCTGTACGTATAATTAGAGCCTGCAAAGAATGGGGAATATCAACTGTAGCTATTCATTCAGATGTAGATAGAGATAGTATGCACGTGAGGTTGGCTGACGAAAGTATATGTGTAGGCCCACACCAACCAACTTTTAGTTATTTAAACATTCCTGCTATAATGTCAGCTATTGAACTTACAGGTGCTGAGGCAGTTCATCCTGGATATGGTTTTTTATCCGAAAATTTTGAATTTGCAAAGATATTAGAAGAAAATAATATAAAGTTTATTGGTCCCTCTGCTAATCTTATAAAAATGATGGGAGATAAAATACAAGCTAAAAAAGTTGCTAAAGAATATGGGCTTCCAGTAATAGAGGGATCTGAAGGGGGTATTAAAGATATAAATGAAGCAAAAAAAATATGTGAAAAGATAGGTTTTCCAGTTCTAATAAAAGCATCTGGTGGAGGAGGTGGAAAAGGAATGAAAATTGTTAAAAAGTTAGAGGAGTTTGAAAATCTTTTTTTAACAGCAAAGCAAGAAGCGAAAAAATTTTTTGGAAACGATGAAGTTTACATTGAAAAATTTTTTCAAAATCCGAGACATATTGAAGTACAGATTTTATCAGGTAAAAATAGAACTGTTCATTTGCATGAGAGAGATTGTTCAGTTCAAAGAAGACACCAAAAACTTATAGAAGAAACTCCTAGTCCAGTTTTAGATGATAATGTTAGAAAAGAACTCTTTGAGAAGACTGTTAGTATGGTTAGTAAAATTGGGTATGAAGGCGCAGGAACTGTTGAATTTATCTACGAGGATGGAAAATTCTATTTTTTAGAAATGAATACAAGGGTGCAGGTTGAGCATCCAGTAACTGAAATGGTTACAGGAATTGACATAATAAAAGAGCAAATTTGGATTGCTTTTTCAGGAGATACAGCACTAAAACAAAGTGATGTAAACCCAAGAGGACATGCTATAGAATGTAGAATTAACGCTGAGGATCCGAGCAATAATTTCCAACCTTCACCAGGTAAAATAGGTATGTGTCACCAACCGTCTGGGTTTAGAACAAGAGTTGATGGATCTATCTATCAAGGATATAAAATTACACCCTATTACGACAGCATGGTTTGTAAAGTGATAACTCATGGACGGAATAGAGAAGAAGCAATTCAGAGAATGTTAAGATCTCTTGATGAGTTTGTGATTGATGGAATAACAACCACAATAGAACTACATAAGGTATTACTAAATAACAAAAAATTTATTACATCTGACTTTAATGTAAGCTGGTTAGATAAAGAAAAAGTGATTTAACTATAACATTTTTTTAACCAAACATCATAAACTGGGTGATCAAATGGTCTAATCGATGGACTTGATGCAAATGTCCAATCATTAAAAACAAATACTCTATCTTTATCATTCATTGTAGTATCCTTTACTTGCATATAAGCCGTAACTTCTGGGTCATCGTCAAATTCTGAATTATAACATTTTAAAACTTTTATATTGAGATTTTGAAAAGAAAATTCTTCTCCAACTTGAATTTTAATATTTGTGTTTTTTGAACTTACCTTGTCGAGAACACTTAACTCTGCAATTCTCTCACTTTTTGGCAAAGTTTCAGCATGTATGTTTTTTATTATAAGAAGACTTAAAACTGTTGCTAATATATAATTAACTTTTCCAGCTTTTGTATTTTTTTTTGATAACATTGTTATATTTTTTTGGATGATAAGAATTTTCTGATCCTGTTTGGTTGGGTAAATGTTCTTTCTGCCAATCATATTTTTTTAAATTATGATCATTTTCTATTTTATTATTCATGTAGTGCATCCAAGAAAACCATTCATTGGGTATTTTTGATGCTTCAACTTCACCATTATAAATCACCCATCTTCTTCCTGATTTACTTTCATAATATTTATTTCCATTTTTATCTTCCCCAACTAATTTTCCTGAAAAAAATATTTGCAATCTTGTTCCAAGTGTCTGTTGATTCCACCAGGTAAAAATTTGTTTGAATACTGTCAACATAAAAGTTTTTTTTTTTTCAATTTTAAATTGTATAAATTAAATTAGACTAAAATTTCAAATTTCTATATACATTATATCTTTAAGATTCAATTTATAAATAAGGAAATTAAATGGCAAAATATTTAGTAGAGACTTACTACACTTGTAGTTTTAAAGTAAGTCATTATCTCGATGATATTGATGAGAAAAATATTGAAAATTTAGAGAAAAGAGATGATGGAAAATTTGAAATATTGGACGTAAAACTAGATAACAGAAAAACTAAAAATCTAGAAAAAATTGAAAAAAATAAGATAAATGAAGTAAAAAAAGACCTTCCTCAACCTGAGCAAAAAAATAGTCTTAAAATTAAACAAGAAATCTTAACTAAAAATATCAAAGATAACAATAGTAGAAGATTTAGTATGCCAGACAGAAGGAAAGGATATATCCAAAAAGCATCGATTGGTGATCACAAAGTATACTTACATACAGGTGAGTATGAAGATGGTAAAATAGGAGAAATATTTATTGATACAAGCAAAGAAGGTGAACTGGTAAAAGCGACAATGAATAACTTTGCTATAGCCGTTTCTCTTGGATTGCAATATGGAGTTCCTTTAGACGAATTTGTAAATGCCTTTGTTGATACTAAATTTGAACCTTCAGGAAAAGTATTTGGAAACGATAGAATATTAAGCGCTACGTCAATTCTAGACTATATATTTAGAGAATTGGCAATTTCATATCTAAACAGAGAAGATCTTGCCCACACTCCTTCTATTGGAGGATCTGAAAATTTTGATGAAACCATAACAGATGAAAATAGTGAGGATAAAACTCAATTCTTAAAATTAGTAAAAGACATTACTAGTAAAGGTTTTGTTAGAAGTAATTATAAAAAGAAATTAGTTGATTTATCAGATATAAAAATAAACCTTAAAGGAAAGAAATAATTATTTTTTCTTTTTAATAGTTAAATTTAACTCTTTTAATTGATCATCTGAAATTTCAGACGGAGCACTCATCATCAAATCTTGTGCATTCTGGTTCATTGGGAACATAGTAACTTCTCGTATGTTTTTTTCATTTGCCAAAAGCATAACAATTCTATCAATACCTGGAGCTATGCCTCCATGGGGTGGTGCCCCATAGCTCAATGCATTAATCATTCCACTAAATTTACTATTAACATCATTTTTTGAATATCCTGCAATTTCAAATAATTTATACATTAATTCAGGAACATGGTTCCTAATAGCACCTGATGATAACTCAATCCCATTGCAAACAATATCATATTGATAAGCTTTAATATTTAAAGGATTAGATAAGTCTAATTTATTTATTTCACCTTGAGGCATTGAGAATGGATTATGACTAAATTTTATTTTTTTAGTAGTTTCATCAATCTCATACATTGGATAGTCAATAATCCAACAAAATGAAAATGTTTCATTATCAATTAAATTTAAATCTTCAGCAATTTTATTTCTTGCAACACTTAATATTTTCTCTACATCATTTTTCTTTCCACAAGAAAGAAATACAGTATCACCTATATTTGCATTTGTTAGTTTCATGATTTCTAATAATGCATTCTCTGAAAAAAATTTTCCAATTGGTCCTTTGGCATTAATTTTATCATCTTTTTCTAATGTAAAATAAGCTAGACCAGATGAACCTTGCTCTTTTGCCCATCTGTCAATACTATCAAAGAAACTTCTAGGTTTATCCTTTGTATTTTTGGTAACTATCGCTCTAACTAGTGAGCCATTTTTCACTAATTTTTTAAAAATATCAAATTTTACATCTTCTCTTTCAAAAATAATTGTTAAATCTAAAATTTCTAAAGGATTTCTTAAATCTGGTTTATCTGACCCGTATTTAAGCATTGCATCTTCATAAGTAATTCTTGGGAACTTTTCATGAAGAATTTTTTTATTACTGAATGCTTTAAATAATTTTAGAAATAAAGTTTCAATTACTCCAAAGACATCCTCTTGTTCAACAAAAGACATTTCAACATCTAATTGATAAAATTCTCCAGGACTTCTATCTGCTCTGGCGTCCTCGTCTCTGAAACAAGGTGCTATTTGAAAATATTTGTCGAACCCAGAAACCATTATTAGTTGCTTAAATTGTTGAGGAGCTTGTGGTAAAGCATAAAATTTTCCAGGATTTAATCTACTAGGTACAAGAAAATCCCTTGCTCCTTCTGGGCTAGAGGAGGTTAATATGGGAGTTTGAAATTCTAAAAAACCAAGTTTTTGCATCTCATTTCTAATAAATGAGATTACTTTTGATCTTAAGATAATATTTTGATGTATTTTTTTTCTTCTTAAATCTAAAAATCTATACTTAAGTCTTATTTCCTCAGCATATTCTTGATCTGAAAAAACAGGCATTGGCAATTCTTTAGTTTCCCCTAGAATATCAAAATTATTAATTTTGACTTCTATTTCGCCAGTAGTAATATTTTTATTTATTGTTTCATTTGATCTCTTGATAACCATTCCCGTAATTTTAATTACTGTTTCTAAAGAAAGTTTTTCAATTTTCTTAAAAATTTCATTACTTTTATCTATAACGCACTGCGTGATTCCAAAATTATCTCTTAAGTCTATAAATAAAAGATTTCCATGATCTCTTTTTTTGTTAATCCAGCCAGATAAAGAAATTTCCTTTTCTTTATCTAACTTGGTTAATTCCCCGCAAGTATGAGTTCTATATTTATTCAATTTACAAAATCTCTTTTATGGTTTTTAAATTAATTGGTTTTTTTTTTTTTAAACTTAATTCGTCAATCTTATATATAAATTCATCAATTTTTCTATAAGATCTGTCAATTCTACTAATTATGAAATTTATTATTTTTTTTTCAATCTTAATCTGGCGATCAGAAAAATTCTTTAAAATTATAGCAAAAAGTAATTCATCATCTGGATTTTCAATTACAGCATAAAGACAATTTTTTGATCTTGAGGTTAAATCAGGTAGTCTGTATTTAATTTCATTTATTGGTTTTAATGAATTTATCAACAAATACTTACTATCTTGATCTATTAGATTAAAAATTGAATAAAGTATTTCTTCCTCTTTACACTCTTCAAAATCATCAATAATTATACTTTCATGTAATTTAAGAATTTTAAAAATTGAATTATCAATCTTATTTCCCTTAATTAAAAATGCTTTAGATTTTAATTTAAAGATATTTGCTAGGTGACTTTTTCCAGAAAATTTTTCACCTGATATATTTAATATTTTTTTATCCCAGTCAGGCCATCTATTAATCAAATTAAATGCGTTAGAATTACTTTTTGATAAATAAAAATCATGTTCATTAAAATTAGTTTTGTAAGCAAAGTCTAGAAGTAATTGATTTAATTCACTCATTTTATTTTCCAGTTGCTTGAGGATGTGTCAATATTGATATCGTAAGATAAAATATCTTTTAAAAATCGTTTTGGACTACTGCTGTAATAAACTTTATATATAATCATTTTACTGTCAAACTTTTCAATATTATAGCTTTTTACAAAATCTAAATTACCCAAAGCATTTTCTAATTTTAATGATTTTTCTATATTATCCGATTCTAATGACAACCGGATTGGAAGAGATGTAGATGGACTCAATTTATTAATAGATTTCCAATTGTCTTCATATTCGTTTTTAATATTAAGTATCATTGAATTTAATTCTGTTTGATTATCTATATTTTTATCTTTAAAATTTTTACTTAATATTTCAAACTTATCATCGAAATTAATTTTTGAATAAAATTTGATATTATTTTTTCTTTTAAAAATTATCATTATTATAAAATTTTCAGAATTATATTTATTCAATATTTTTTTGAAATTGTAATTTTCAATATCTTCTAAGTTATTTTTAATATTTAAATAATCCTCTACATCCTCATTTGGTACAATATAAGAAATTTGAAAATAATTTTTTTCAATGCTTTCCCAATTTTCTGCAAAAATATTTTCATTTAAATAGTTAAAATTGTTTGTTTCTAAATCAATCATAACTGGTATAAACAAAACGTTAATTTTTTTTGGTAGTGATATAGTTATATTTTTAGTGTCTAAGAATTTAATTAATTTTTTTCTATTAAATTCTACCTCCATAATACTTTTATATTTTTGGTTTATGAATTTTTCATCCAATACTGAAAAGTTTTCGATCAATTTTTTTATATCATTTATTGGTGTATTTCTGATTTTATCAAGATCTTTTCTCTCAAGTATCATTTGAGAGATATCTTGAAATGCTTTTTTAAAGCCTCTATCCATAACTTTTAGTTTATTAAAACTAAGATTATATTTTTCCTCAACTTCAATTTTTGAAACAACAAAAGTTTTAGCAAACACTTCCTTTGTGGAAAACTCTATAAAATTAAAGGTTAAAAATATGAAAAATATATATAAACAATTTGATATATTTTTTTTAAAAAAATACATAATTTTGTTATATGGCATCAAATAAATTAACATACAGTAAGAGTGGAGTTAATATTCCAAAAGCAGATAGTTTTGTTAAGTTCATAAGTTCACTAGCAAGAAAATCAAGCAAAAGTGGTGATTCTAAGAATATAGGAGGCTTTGGGGCAATCTCGCCAATACCGAAACAACTAAAAGACCCTCACATTGTTACTAGCACTGATGGAGTTGGAACAAAAATTGAGATTGCAAATGATCTGAATAAATTTGACACCATTGGCATAGATCTTGTTGCAATGTGTGTAAATGATTTGGTTGTACAAGGGGCGAAACCTTATTTATTTCTAGATTATATTTCAGTTAGCAAAATTAATTTGAGTAAATTAAAAAATATAGTTAGAGGTATTGTTAAGGGATGCGACATTGCTGGTTGCAAATTAGTTGGAGGCGAAACTGCTGAAATGCCAGGTACATATACAAAAGGGAAATTTGATATAGCAGGTTTCGCTGTTGGTCTTGTTGAAAAAAAAAAAATACTTAATAAAAAAATTAGAGATAATGATCTTATCTTAGCTGTACCATCTAATGGGCTTCACTCTAACGGTTATTCCTTAGTAAGATATCTCCTAAAAAAAAAGAAAATAAATATAAAAACAAACAAATTTCTTAAAGACGAATTAATTAGACCAACAAAAATATACGTAAAAGAATTATCTCTTATAAATGAAAATAATTTAATAAATGGATGCGCAAACATAACAGGTGGCGGTTTAGTAGATAATATTAAAAGAATAATCCCAAATAAATTAGGTGCAGAGATAAATCTAAATAATATTAAAACACTAAAAATTTTTAAATGGTTACATAAGATGGGTATAAGTGAAATTGAGATGTTAAAAACTTTTAATTGTGGTGTAGGTTTTTGTTTAGTAGTAAGTCCTAAAAATTTAGATTACGTATTTAAATATTTCGGGAGAAATTTTAAACCCTACATAATTGGAAAGATAGTTAAAAATTCAAAAAAAGTAAAATTAAGTGGAAAAATATCCTGGTAAAAAAAATATAGCTGTCTTTATTAGTGGTAGAGGCAGTAACTTAAGATCTTTAATTAAGTACTCAAAAAAAAAAAATTCTTTAATAAAAATAAAATTAACTGTTTCAAATAATCCAAACGCTGAGGGATTAAAATATGCATTTAAATCAAAAATAAAGACTTATGGAATCAAATTTAAAAATAAATCGAATTTTGAAAAAAACGTACTTAAATTACTAAAAAAAAATAATATAGACATAGTTTGTTTGGCTGGTTTTATGAAAATATTATCTGGTAGCTTTATAAGAAAATTCTCTAGGCCAATATTAAATATTCACCCATCGCTTTTGCCAAAGTATAAAGGATTAAATACACATGAAAGAGCTATTAAAAATAAAGATAAATTTGCGGGAGCTTCGGTTCACAAAGTAACAGAAAAATTAGACTCAGGTAAAGTTATTTTACAAAAGAAAGTAAAAATACTTAAATCAGATAATGTAAAAATTTTGGAAAAAAAAGTGCTTAAAGTTGAGCATGAGATTTATCCAAAGGCTATTGATAAGTTTTTAACTAATCTTTAAAAAAAAAATCTAACTCTATCTTAGCATTTTCAAGACTATCTGATCCATGAACAGAGTTTTTATCAATTGAAATACCAAATTTTTTTCTAAGCGTTCCCTCTTCTGCGTCTTTTGGATTAGTTGCTCCCATCAATTTTCTATTTTCTAAAACCGCATTCTCTTTTTGCAGACTCATAACAACAATTGGTCCAGAAGATAAATAAGCACATAAATCGTTGTAAAATGGTTTAGATTCGTGAACTTTATAAAATTTTTCTGCCTCATCTTTAGAGATATGAATTTTTTTTTCTTTTAAAATTTCAAATCCATTATTTTTAAATTCATTTTTAATCTGATCTTGCAAATTTCTCTCAACAGCATCTGGTTTGATTATAGATAATGTTTGTTCAATATTATTCATAATACTCCTCTATAAATTTATTTAGTAATCTAACGCCATATCCAGTTGCACCCCCAGAGTTTAATGCTCCAGCATATTTTGAAAACGCCATTCCAGCAATATCTAAATGTGCCCAAGGCGTTTTGTTAATTATAAATCTTTGTAGAAATTGAGCTGCGGTAGTTGATCCAGCTCCTCCAACATAATTAATATTTTGCATATCAGCGTTATTTGAATTCATTAATTTATTGTAATTTTCGTGTAAAGGCATTTCCCATACTTTTTCCTCTACCTGTTCTCCAGCATCAAAAAGTTGTTTAGATAACTTTTTATTATTTGACCATAATCCAGCATATTCAGATCCTAGTGCAACGATTATTGCTCCAGTTAGTGTCGCTAAGTCAATAATTAAACTTGGTTTAAATTTCTTCTCAGTGTATGTAAGTGCATCTGCTAAAACTAATCTACCCTCAGCATCTGTATTTAAAACTTCAATCGTTTGTCCACTGTAAGATTTAACAATATCCCCTGGTCTTTGTGCGTTTGCTCCAGGCATATTTTCAACTAATCCTACAACTCCAACTGCATTGATTTTAGATTTCCTTAAAGCCAGGGTTTTCATAAGACCAACTACAGTTGCTGAACCTGCCATATCATAAGTCATATCTTCCATAAATTTTGCAGGCTTAAGTGAGATACCTCCAGTATCAAAACAAACGCCTTTTCCAACGAAAGCTAAAGGTTTTGATTTATTTTTACTTCCGTTCCACTCTATAGTCACCATATAAGAACCTCTTATACTTCCCTGTCCTACACCGAGTAATGCATTAAAACCTAATTTTTTTAATTTTTTTTGATCGTAGACTTTAACTTTTAATCCAAATTTTCTTAATTTAACAATTCTCTTTGCATATTCATCTGGATGTAGAATATTGCCAGGTTCTGAGACTAAATCTCTAGTAAGGAAAACTCCTTGCAAAAGAGCATTTAACTTATTTCTTAATAAATTTTTTTGTTTAATGCTTTTATCAACAACACTTAAATTTATATCAGCATTTTTCTTTTTATCTGTTTTATAAAGATTAAAATTATAAGATTTAAGTTGTAATCCATGGAGAAGTTTTTCTAATTGCACATTAGTAAAAGTATTATTTTCTAAGCTAATAAATGAATTTTCTTTCTTATTTTCCTTTAAAAAAACATATAATTTAGAGCCAAGTTTTTCAAAATCTAATGAAACTTTTGATTTAGTGCAATTTACGAATATGTAACTTTTGTCTTTATAATCTTTTAGAAGGAAATTCTGTTCAGAGAAAAGTTTATTAGAAAATACTGATTTAATTAAATGTTTAATTTCTTTACTTTTTGTAAGTTTTTGAGTCAGCAGAATAATCTCATTATCCTTTGCTATTTTTGGGACTTTATTTGCAAAATTTAAATTTAGCTTCATTTTTTTGAATTTTAATTAGATAATGTTGTATATTTAATAAAACAATAATTTCAATGAATAAATTAATATTTCGTAAATTTTCTTTTGATATAATAAATTTTTTTTTAATATCATCTCTAAGTATTACTTTTATTATATGGATTATTCAAGCAGTTAACTTTTTAGACTTGGTATCAGATGATGGACATAGTTTAAATGTATACTTTTATTATGTTTCTCTAAATTTACCAAAAATATTTAGCAAAATTATAGTTTTTGTTTTTTTTATATCAATTTTTTATGTAATAAATAAATATAACAATTCTAATGAGCTTATTGTTTTTTGGAATAATGGAATAAAAAAAATTCATTTTATTAACTTTATCTTAAAAATTTCAATATTTTTTTTAATATTACAGTTAACACTAAATCTATTTATAGTTCCAAAATCGCAAGAGCTAGCAAGAATTTTTATAAAAGAATCAAATATAGATTTTTTACCAAAGTTAATTTCAGAAAAAAAATTTATAAATGTGGTAAAAAATCTTACAATTTTTGTTGAAGAGTATGAAAAAAATGGATTGCTTAAACAGATTTATATTAATGAAAAAATTGATACAGTTAAATCCAAAATAATTGTTGCAGAAAGTGGGAAAATAATAAGGAAAAGTAACGAATACTTTTTGAGACTTTACAATGGAGGTATAACAAATTTAAACAAAGGAAACACATTCACTCTTAATTTTTCTGAAACAGATTATGATTTATCAAACTTTTCAACAAAAACCGTAACACATCCAAAAATGCAAGAACTCGAAACAAATTTTATATTTAATTGTTTTAAAGATTTTTTTTTTAATAACTATCAAATTAAAAAAAGGTTAGTCGAAGACTCTAATGTAGAGGTTTGTGAGGGTAGAAGGCTTAAATCAATAAGTGAGGAATTTTATAAAAGAATTGTACTGCCTTTTTATACTTTAATTATCTCTTTAATAGCTGCAAGTTTAATAATTGAACCTAAGTCAAAATATTTTTTAAAATTTCATAAACTAAATATTTTCTTATTTGGGTGTTTAATTATAATATTATCTCAAATTAACTTAAAGTTTTTTTTAAGCTCAGTTAGTCTAGTCTATATTGTCCTTCTTATGCCTATATTGATGGTGATAATTTATTATATTTTATTATTAATTATTACGAAATTTAAACTAAATTTTCTATGATTTTAAAACAATATGAAAACTATTTAGC
>CACBYC010000011.1 GCA_902543405.1 uncultured Pelagibacteraceae bacterium
TGGTTTAAAAAGTAATTTGAATGCTTCCCTTTTGGCAAATAAAAAAATTGGTTTACTTGGTTTTGGAGATTTAGCTAAGGCGCTTTATCCATTGCTGCTACCATTTACAAAAAATATAAATGTTTATGACCCCTGGGTCCCAAATAAAATAATAAAAAAAGCTGGTTTTAAGTCTATTAATTTAAATAAAATGTTTAGTGATTGTGAGATTATTTATGTTCTAGCAACTGTCACAACTAAAAACAAAAATTTAATAAGCAAAAAATTATTAAATAAAATGAAGCCTAAATCAGTTTTTGTTTTAATGAGTAGAGCAGCAATCGTTAATTTTGTCGACCTAAAAAAAAGAATTAAAAAGGGAGATATATATGTCGCAACAGATGTATTTCCTGAAGAACCTGTAAAAAAAAATGATCCAATTAGAAAGCTTAAAAATATATTGTTTTCAGCTCATAGAGCCGGAGCTTTAGAACAGGCTTTTTTTGAAATGGGCGATATTGTTATAAAAGATATGAACTTAATTTTAAAAAAAATGCCTCCAAAATTCTGCAAAAGGGCTCAAAGAAAAACGGTAAATCTGTTAGCCTCAAAACCTGTTGCAATTAACTGATTTTTTTATATTTTCTTCACTTATGTCATCAATTAATCAATTACTTCTAGAAGCAAAAAGTGTAACAAAATACTTTGGAACCATAACAGCTCTCGAGAATGTAAATTTAAAGATACATGCAGGAGAATGTCTTGGTGTTGTGGGTGATAATGGAGCT
Source organism: uncultured Pelagibacteraceae bacterium (assembly GCA_902543405.1). GTDB lineage: Bacteria > Pseudomonadota > Alphaproteobacteria > Pelagibacterales > Pelagibacteraceae > Pelagibacter. The sequence continues at coordinate 768 of CACBYC010000011.1, forward strand.
GGAAAATCAACTTTAATGAAGGTTTTATCAGGGCTATACAAACCAAGTGCAGGCTCATTATTCTTTGATGGTAAAGAGAAGATTTTAGAAAGCCCTAAAGATTCTCAAAATTTAGGTCTAGAAATGGTTTATCAAGACTTGGCATTAGCTGGCAATCTTCCAATAGGTGAAAATATTTTTTTAGGGCGTGAACCAACTAAAAATCTTGGACTACTTAAATTTCTAGATTATAAAAAAATTAAAGAACTTACTGATGCGCATCTTGGTAAATTAAAAATTAATGTCAAAAGTGCTGATCAAAAAGTAGAAGAACTTTCAGGTGGTCAAAGGCAAGCAGTTGCAATTGCAAGATCAACAGCATTTAATGCTAAAGTTGTAATAATGGATGAACCAACTGCTGCACTTGCAATTAAAGAGGTTGGTAAAGTTCTAGATCTTATAAATAGTTTAAAACAAACAGGTGTTGGAGTAATAGTTATCAGTCATAGAATGGATGATATTTTTGCCGTGTGTGATCGTGTGATGGCCTTATTCCAAGGAACAAATTTTGCAGAGTCTGAATTATCTAAAACTTCAAGAGATGAAGTAATAGGTTGGATTATGGGTAAAAAATAATTATGGAAAATAAAGATCAAGAAAAAAATTCGCTTTATTTAAAAATAATGCCATACCTTGAAAAGTATGGAATATTATTGCTACTGGTAATAATGATTGTAGTAATGCACTTCCTACAGCCAGATGTTTTCTTATCCTGGAGAAATGTTACCAATGTATTCAAGCAAATATCCTGGCAATCGATGTTAGCATTAGGTGTGTTTATGGTGATAGTTACTGCAGGGATTGATCTATCGGTTGGATCAATAATGATGTTGTCGTTAATGATACTTGCAATAGTTGCTAAAGCAGGAGCGCCTTGGTACATAGTAGTAATAACGCCTTTGATAGCAGGATTTCTATGTGGTCTATTTAATGGATTAGGAATAACGCTCCTGAGGATGCCTCATCCTTTCATAATGACTTTAGGAACATTGTATATCTTTAGAGGTACAGGAAATTTAATTTCAGGTGGAACCCCGATAAGTGGTTTTACAGACGAAGTTAGATATCTTGGTCATGGACGGATTGATTTAACTTGGCTTGGTTTAGAAAAATCACAATATTTACCAGTCAGTTTAGTTCTTATTGCAATTGTTTATATAATTTTTTGGATATTTATGAATAAAACTCGAACAGGAAAATGGATTTATGCAATTGGAGGAAATCCTAATGCTGCAAGAGCCTCCGGTATTAACGTCAATAAAATTCTAGTAATAGTTTACTCACTCTGTGGATTTCTATCTGGAATTGGAGCACTTATTTTAGCTGGACGAACAGACTCGGGATATCCTAATGCTGGATTACAATCTGAATTAGATGCAATAGCAGCATGCATTATTGGGGGGGCGAGTTTTTTTGGAGGAAGAGGTACAGTTCTTGGAGTTTTTGCTGGTGTAATGATCATGGGTATTTTAAGAAATGGTCTTAATCTGATGGATGTAAGTTCATTTTGGCAACAGGTTCTAATTGGATCTATTATAGTGTTAGCTGTATATATCGACGTTCTCAGAAGAGATCTTGGTACAAGAAAATAGCACACCTAAAAGTTGTAACTGTAAGTTTGATGGTCTTTTATAACAGTTGAATTTTTTTTAAAAATTTCATTAAATTAATTTTTTAATAATTATTAAAGGGGTAAATATATGAGAGAACTAAACAGAAAAATTGTTGTTTTCATTTCAGCAATTTTTTTATTGATTAGCATGGGGTCAGTATCTTTTGCTGACGGACATGGTAAAAAAATCTTATTCAGTATTAAAGGACCTGGTTCTGGAAACCCATTCTGGGCTTCTGTAACAAAAGGTGCTGAAGAAGAGGCAAAAAAATTAGGAGTAAAATTAATTTTAATTGCTCCTCCACAAGAAGGTGATGTACAAGCCCAGATTAACCAAGTCGAGGACCAACTTGCAAAAGGGGTTGATGCACTAGCACTAGCACCAGGAGATCCAAACGCTTTTGCACCAATTGTAGACGATGCTATTAAAAGCGGTGTTCCAGTTGTATTTGTTGATACAAAAGGAATTAATGAAGGTGTAACTTTCATTGGGACAAATAATATGAACGGTGCAGAATTAGCTGCAAAATTTATTTGTGATAAAACTCCAAAAGGATCCGATGTTGCAATTCTTACTGGGATTGAGTCTCAATCGACTGCATTACTAAGAAGAGATGGTGCAATTAAAGGATTTAAAAACTGTGGTTTAAACCTTGTTGCTACTCAAACAGCTGAGTGGGATACTGCAAAAGGTAGATCAGTTACTGAGTCAATTATCTTGAAAAATCCTAACATCAAAGCAATCTTTGCTTCTAATGACAATATGGGTTTAGGTGCTATGCAAGCACTAAAAGATGCTGACATGAATGATGTGATCGTTGTTGGTTTTGATGCTACTCCAGATGCTGCTACTAGCATCCTAAAAGGAGAGATGACTGCAACAATAGCTCAGTTCTCATACAACATGGGCGCGTATGGAGTTAAATATGCTCTTGAGCTAGCTAACGGTGGAAGTATTGATCCTAATATTGATACTGGTACACAATTAGTAACAACAGAAAACGCTAACGATTTTAAATAATCTTTAGAAAAATCAAAATTAAAAGGGTGGAATTTTATTTCACCCTTTTTTTTTATATATTATAGTGGCCTAATGCTAATTAAAATTAATCCAATTTTAAGCCCTGAGCTCCTATATCAGTTAAGGGCAATGGGTCATGGTGATAAACTTGTTTTAACTGATGCTAATTTTCCAGCATATTCTCACTCTTTAAATAATAAAGTAATTAGATTAGATGGAGTAGATATTTATGATGCTACAAAGGCAATTCTTTCTGTTTTTCCATTAGATAGTTTCATTGATTCAGCTGCAAAAAGAATGCAAGTTGATAACAAACCTGATGAATTAACTGATTGTCATAAAGATTTTATTAAAGCTGTAAAAGAAACTTCCGGAGAAAATTGGAAGATTGGTTCAATTGAAAGACAAGAATTTTATAAAGAGGCAAAAAAATCTCAATTAATAGTATCAACCTCTGAAATGAGACCATATGGGTGTTTTATATTAACAAAGGGAGTAATTAAACCAGATGGTAGTGTTTGGGTTCTTGATAAATAATGAGCTCAATATGTGTATTTGGAGTATTTGTAGCTGATCTTTGTTTTTTTGCAGACAAAATTCCAATCAAAGGTGAAACAGTTTTAGGTAAAAATCATATAGTTGGTCCAGGTGGAAAAGGGTCAAACCAAGCTATCGCTGCTGCAAGACTTGGTGGAAATGTAAATTTTATAACTAAGATAGGAGATGATCAAAATGCCAAGATGGCTCTTAAGTTGTATAAGGAGGCTGGAATTAATACAGACTCAATAATTCAAGATCCAAATCAGTCAACTGGTGTTGCAGGTATAATGATAAATGAAAAAACGGGGGATAATGCAATTAATATTGTACCTGGAGCTGCGGGTTCTATATCTAATGAAGATATTGACAACAATATTGAGTTTATAAAAAAATCTGAAATTTTTTTAACTCAACTAGAAACACCTAATGAAGTAACTAGTTATGCGCTCAATAGAGCAAAAGAGATAGGATCTATTACAATTTTTAATCCGGCACCTGCATCAGATATAAAAGAAAGTGATTTTAAGTGTATTGATTATTTTACTCCCAATGAAACTGAAGCAAGTTTTTATTTAGGCAAAAAGGTTGAGAGTAAAACAGAAATTGAAGAGTCTGCAAAAACTTTTTTACAAAAAGGAGTAAAAAATATTATCATTACATTAGGTCCAAAAGGCCTATACTTTGCAAACTCTGAGGAGAGTTTTTTTATAGATGTTTATAGTTTAAAGGATAAAGTTATAGATACCACTGGAGCAGGTGATGCTTTTAACGGAGCTTTTGCATATGCTTTATCCAATAAATTTAAAATTAAAGATGCTCTAGAATTTTCAAATAAAGTAGCTGCAATTTCCACAACAAAAGCAGGCGCAGCTAATGCAATGCCAAAACTTGATGAAGTAGAAGCTTATTAGTTATTCTATTATTTTGAAATCAGACTTAAATTTATCAGTAATTGTTAAACCTAAACCAGGTTTGTTATCATCTAAATTTATATATCCATTTTTAGGGGCAGGATCACCTTCAAAAATGTAATAAAATAATTCATTGCCAATTTCTACATCATGGACTGGGAAAAATTCTGATATTGGACAATTAAAATTTGACATTGTTAAATGATAATTATGCATTTGACCAGCATGAGGAATAACTGGCACTTGATAAGCTTCTGCCAATGCATTTATTTTATTTGCAATTGTAAATCCACCAACTCTATTATTGTCATATTGAATATAGCTCACTGCTTTAATATCCAACAATTGTTTAAATCCAAATAAGTTGAATTCATGTTCTCCACCAGAAATTGGAATTGCATTCATATTATTTAATTCTGCATAGCCATGAATATCATCTGCTATTACAGGTTCCTCTAACCATCTAGGGTTAAATTTTACTAATTTCGGGATCATCCTTTTTGCATAATCTAAGTTCCAACCCATATAACATTCCATCATTAGGTCGGTATCATATCCAATAACTTCTCTAACTGCTTCAGCTAGCTCAATATTTTTTTTCATACCACCAGGTCCATCTTTTGGCCCCCACCCAAATCTCATTTTAAACATTTTAAAACCTTGCTTAACATAGCTTTCAGCTTCTTTTTGCAAATCCTTAATTGGTTGGCTGTATAGTTTAGATGCGTAGACTGGTATCTTTTCCTTTGTTCTTCCACCTAATAGTTTAAAAACAGGTTTGTTTGTAATTTTTCCCATTATATCCCAGAGCGCAATATCAATTGCAGAAATAGCTACCATTCCCAATCCTCTTCTTCCCCACGCATGCGTTCTTCTATACATTTTTTCCCAGATATAAGAATAATCAAAAGGATCTTCGCCTATTACTAAAGGAGTTAAATAAGTATCGATTGTTTTTTTTACCAATTGAGGTGCTAGTGCCGCATTTCCAATTCCAATAATACCATCGTCTGTTTCGATTTCACATATTAACCATTCATGAAATCTAAATGAACCCATAGCATCTGATTTTTCAAACAAAAGGTCTGAAGCATTTGTGCAAAAATTATTTTGTGGAGGAACTGTTTTACCGTTCCATTGATATACTTTGGTACGAATACTTTTTATTTTAGACATTTAATTGTTTTTATTTTCTGCCATTGTTAATGCAATTTTAAATGAATTCAAAGTAGGTTCTAAGTTTGCCACATTTTTACCTGCAATATCAAACGCTGTACCGTGAGCAGGAGTGGTAATAGGTAAAGGTAAACCTCCTTGAACGGTTACACCTCGATCAAATCCAAATGCTTTTAAGCCTGATTGTAAAGCATCATGATACATACCAACAATACAATCATGATTTCCATCTTTATAAGCAGTAATAAAAGAAGTATCACACGGCAAAGGTCCATCAGCATTAATACCTAGTTTTTTTGCCTCTTCTATTGCGGGTATAATTTCTTCTTTTTCCTCAGTTCCAAATTCAGCATGAGGATTCAGTGCTTGAACTGCTACTCTTGGACTTTTAATACCATTTAATTTCATAGCCTCATTTATAAGTTTAATTGGCTTAATAATTTTTTCCTTTTTTACATGTTCTGGAACTTCTTTTATTGGAATATGTGATGATACCCTTGCTGTCCAAAAATTATCAATAACATTAAATTCACAAAAAAAATTTTTAACCTCTAACTTTTCAGCCATTAAATGTAATTCATCAGAATATTTATTTCCTCCAAGTTTAAGACTTGTTTTATTAAAAGGTCCAAAGTTTATTGCATGAATTTTATTTTCTTTAGCAAGATCTAAAGCTAAATTTAGCGAAGCTAAGACGCTTTCTCCCGCCTCTTTAGAGCACTCAGATAATTTATAATTATGATTTTTACCATTAGAGATATCTAGAAAAAATTTATTACTCTTCGCAAAATCAATATTATCGAAATCTTCTACAAAATTTAGATTATGTGATTTGCCTGAAATTTTATTTCCACTTTCTAATATATTTTTTTCACCTATGATAATTAAATTAGCCTTGTTAGTGATTTCCTCTGACAATAGTTTTGAGACCAATTCGGGGCCTATACCAGAAGGGTCCCCTAAAAGAACTACCATGTTAATTTTATTTTGAGCCATTTTTTACTTTACGCTATGTATCAGATTATGTTTATATATTTAAATATAAATTAACTAAAAAGAGGGAAATAATGAAAAAAAGTTTTAAATTATTTTTAGCTGCCGCATTTTTGGTAACTGAATTTTTTGTTGTTGCACTTCCACTTATGATTACTTCTGCAAAAGCAGATGGTCACCCAATTCAAGCTATTACACACGCTGGTTTTGGTGGTGGTACAGACGTAACTACTAGAATGATGTTGTTAAGAACTAGAAGGTATCTAAAACAAGATATGCAATTAGTTAACAAGAAGGGTGGTGGTGGAGCTGCATCTATGGATTACATGATGACTTTACCAGCAGATGGTCAACATACTTTAACTTGGACAACAGGTCATGCTGTTTCTATGGCATTAGGAAAAACAAAAGTTAAATTAAGTGATATGCAACCACTTGCTAGAGGAACTGATGATCCTCAATTGTTTGTCGTAAATTGTAAAAATGATATTAAAGATGCTAAAAAATTTATTAGCGCTCAAAAATCAAAATCATTAAAATATGGTACTACTCACGTTGGTGGTATTGATGATGTAAGTGCTATCGCTTTTACAAAAAAAGGAAAATTAACAGACCCAACAATTGTTCCTTATAAAGGTGTTGGTCCTATTAAAACTAATCTTATCAAAGGAGATATTGATGTGGGTGTTTTAAACTTAGGTGAGGCAGTTACAGAAATTGAAGATGGTACATTGTGTGTTTCAGTTGTACTTGCTAGTAACAGAATGGAAAAATTAAGTAATGTTCCTACTGCTACTGAGTTAGGAATTCCAGTTGTGCTTTCAACAGTTAGAGGTTTTGTAACAAGAAAAGGTGTTCCAGGCGATAGAAAAAAACAACTTGAAGATGCAATGATTAAAGCAATGGAACATAAATATTTCCAAAGTTTTTTAACTGATATCGGACTTGATTCAACTAGTGTTGTTGGAGCTGATGAGTGGGGCAAGCAAATGGAAGTCATGCTTGCAGAGATGACTGCTCAACTTAAAGCTTTGGGTTACATTAATTAGTCATAAGAAAGTACATTTTTATGAATAATGTACGAAATAAAAAAAGGGCAAACAAAAGTTTGCCCTTTTTTTTTAAAGATGAATTTAAAGTTTTTTTTGTAATTATATTTGTTTCGACAATATTATTAGTAACTACTTTTACATTTGATAAGGTTCCTCCAATTTTAAATAGAGGCATACAACCTGCTACTTTCCCAAAAGGATTGTTAGTATTGATAATGTTTTTAACTGCAGTTATTTATTATCTTTCATTCAAAAATCCTTGGAAAAAAGAAAAAAAACTTCCAAAACCATTTTTTTTAACAATCTTAAGCTTTATTTTATTTATTATAATTTCTAAAACATTAGACTTTTTCTTAGCTATATCAGTACTCTCAATATTTGTTTCATACAATTGGGGTGAAAAGAGAATTTTTTATTTATTATTAGTTGGAATTTTGTTTCCATTAGTAGTTTTCATATTTTTTGAAATGATATTGGGACTTAGATTTCCTCCAGGAATAATTACAAACCTTTATTATTACTAGTATGGACAATCTTTTATTAATGATGGCACCTTTGTTTAGTTCTAAGTTGTTAATTGTTTTAATTTTTGGGACTTTATTTGGATTGATCTTAGGCGTTCTTCCAGGATTAGGCCCTACAACTGGTGGTGCATTAATTTTACCATTTACTATGACTTTAGACCCTCTTTCTGCAATAGTTCTCTTAACATCAATTTACTGTGCTGGAACATACGGCGGTGCAATCACTGCAGTTTTAATAAATACCCCTGGAACTCCAGCAGCAGCAGCCACTTGTCTAGATGGTTATCCCCTAGCTCAAAAGGGGGAAGCAGGAAGAGCCTTGGGTATGGCAACAGTTTCAAGCACAGTGGGTGGAATTTTTAGCGTAATAGTTTTAGTATTTTTTGCACCTGTTTTAGCTCAACTTGCCTATGAATTTGGTCAACCAGAATATTTTGCGTTAGCTATTTTTGGTTTAACAATGCTAGCATCTATTGGTGAAGGAAGTCCGATCAAAAATTTAATCGCTGGTGCGTTTGGAATTTTAATTTCTACTATTGGAAAAGATTTTATGACTTCAATTGATAGATTTACTTATGGTATAAATGAGCTTTCTGTAGGAATAGGATTTATACCAGTTGTAGTAGGTTTATTTGCAATAAGCGAAATGTTAACTCAGTCTACACTTCTTGATCAAGTTTTCAAAAGAGTTGCACTAAAAGCGGTAAAACTTCCATCCTTAGATGATTATAAAAAAACTTGGAAAACTATTCTTAGATCTAGTGGTATTGGTTCGTTTATTGGAGTTTTGCCAGCAGAGGGAGGAACTGTAGCATCCTTAATTGGTTATTCAGAAGCGAAAAGGTTTTCTAAAGAACCAGAAGAATTTGGCAAAGGGTCAATAGAAGGTATTGCCGGTGCTGAGGCAGCAAATAATGCTGCTACAGGTGGTGCAATGGTTCCAACGTTAGCATTAGGAATACCTGGAAGTGCTACAACAGCAGTCATATTAACTGGGCTTATAATTCATGGTGTCAGACCAGGTCCAGATCTATTTAGAGAGCAACCAGACTTTTTGTATGGAATTTTTGGGGCAATGTTAATTGCAAATATTTTATTCTTTATATTTGGATTTTTTGGTGCAAAATTATTTGCAAGAATAACTCTTGTTCCTAACAAAATCTTATGGCCTATGATTTTTGCTGTATCTGTATGTGGAACGTATTCACTTAGCCAATCAATTATTGATGTTTGGATTATGTTATTTTTTGGAGTACTAGGATTTTTTATGAGAAGATTTGGATTTTCAGTTGTTCCTGTAATTATAGGATTAATTTTAGGAGAGTTAGTAGAGGGAACTTTAAGACAATCCTTAGTAATTTTTGATGGAAATTGGTTGATGTTTTTAACAAGACCAATAGCTTTAACCTTTTTTATTTTATCTTTAATTGCATTGGCTTTTCCTTTATTAAGGTCAAAAAAACAAAAAAAATAATATGATTAATTTTGATTTAAAGAATAGAGTTGCAGTTGTTACAGGAGGAGCACAAGGTTTTGGACTAGCTATTACAGAGAGATTTATTGCTTCAGGAGCAAGTGTTGTAATTTGGGATATAGATGAAGAAGCAATTAAAACTGCAACAAAAAAAATTAATTCAGATAAGGTTTCATACCAAATTGTTGATGTTGGAAATTACGAGAATATAGAAAAAAATTTAGCTGAAATCGAAAAAACACACAAAAAAATTGACATTTTTATCAATAATGCAGGCGTTGCAGGAAAAAATACCACGGTAGTTGATTATCCACTTGATGAATGGAAGAAGGTTATAGACCTAAATTTAAATGCAGTATTTTATTGTTGTAAAGCAGTTACCCCCTACATGATAAAGAATAATTATGGAAGAATTGTAAATATTGCATCAATTGCAGGAAAAGAAGGCAATCCTAACGCTAGTGCTTACAGCACTTCTAAAGCAGGAGTAATAGGTTTAACAAAGTCATTGGGAAAAGAATTAGCATTAAAAAATATTGCAGTTAATTGTGTTACCCCAGCAGCAGCAAAAACAAGAATATTTGATCAAATGACTGAGGAACATATAAATTATATGTTATCTAAAATTCCTAGAAATAAATTCGCAAAAGTTAATGAATTAGCTTCCCTTGTGACTTGGTTATCAAGTGAAGAAAATTCATTTTCAACAGCTGCTGTTTTTGATTTGAGTGGTGGAAGAGCAACTTATTGATTTATGCAAATAGGTATTGATGTTGGAGCTACAAAAATTGAAAGTGTAGTTTTAGATGAAAAAGGAAACGAAAGTCACCGTGAGAGAACTGATTGTCCAAAAGACTACTTTCAAATTATAAAAACAATTAAAGAAATTAACAAAAAGTTAGAAAAAGAATTTAACAAAGAACTACCGATTGGTGTTTGTCATCCTGGTATTCATTCACCTCAAACAGGATTAGTTAAAAACGCTCCTAACTGTTATTGGTTAGAAAAAAAACCATTTCAAAATGATCTAAGAAAAGAATTAGGTAAGGAGGTATTTTGTGAAAATGATGCCAATTGCTTTGCTTTGTCTGAAGCTTTAGATGGGGCAGGAAAACATTATAAATTTGTTTATGGAATTATTATTGGCTCTGGGGTAGGTGGTGGTTTAGTAATAGACAAAAAAATTGTTAGTGGACCAAATGGAGTAGCAGGTGAATGGGGACACAATCAAATTAACCATTTAATTTCCAAAAAAGAAAATTTCGATTCTACCAATCTAAGAGAGGGTGAGATTGAGAGTTTTATGTCAGGCTTAAGTTTAGCAAAAAAATTTAATAAAAAATTCAAAAAAAATTTAAAGACGAATGAAATTTTTGATTTATATAGAAAGCATGATTTGGATGCTGAAAATATAATAGATAATTTTAAAGTAAATTTAGCAATGTCCTTAGCAAATATAATTAACATTCTTGATCCCGATTGTTTTGTTTTTGGCGGGGGTGTTTCAAATGAAATTGATTTTTTAAGTGAAATCGAAACTATTGTAAGAAAATTTGTAACAGGCAGAGAGTATGAAGGTGTGTTTCTCAAACCAAAATACGGAGATGCTAGTGGCGTTAGAGGTGCTGCAAGATTAGGAAGAAAATCAATCTATTAATATTATATATCAATTAATAGTTGTATTTTTTTTTCTTGTAGTCTTTTAATAAATCAATCTATAATTGTTTTTTTTAAGTTAACTTAATTTAACAAATAAGAGGGAAATATATGAAAAAAATGCTAATTGCTTTAATTGCGTTTGCATTCACTTCTACATCTTCTTTTGCAGGACCAAAAATTGAGGTTTTGCACTGGTGGACATCAGGTGGTGAAGCAGCTGCACTTAAAGTATTAAAAGATGATTTCGCTGCAAACGGTGGTGAATGGTTAGACATGCCTGTAACAGGTGGTGGTGGAGATGCTGCCAACGTTGCACTTAAAGCAAGAATAGTTGCAGGAGATCCTCCTTCAGCTTCTCAAATTAAAGGTCCAACAATTCAAGAATATGATCAAGAAGGAGTAGTTGCTCCATACAACATTGATCCTATTGCTCAATCAGAAGGTTGGGATGGATTATTAGATCCAATGATTGCTGCAGTTCACAAATGTCAGAATAACAGTGGTCCATATTGTGCGGCTCCAGTAAACATTCATAGAATTGATTGGATGTGGGCTAACAAAGCAGTATTTGATGCTAATGGAATTTCAGTTCCTACATCTTGGGATGAATTAAATGCAGCAGCAGAAAAACTTCAAGCTGCAGGTATCATTCCTTTTGCACATGGTGGTCAAGCTTGGCAAGACGCAACAGTTTTCGAAGCAGTAGCTATGGGTATTGGTGGAAATAACTATTACAAAAACTGTTATGTAGATCTTAAAGAAACTTGTTTAAGAAGTGAGACAACTGTAAAAGTTTTTGATCAAATGAGAAAACTTCAAGGTTTCACTGATGAAGGTAGCCCAGGAAGAGATTGGAACGTTGCTACTGGAATGGTTATTGAAGGAAAAGCTGGTTTTCAGATTATGGGTGACTGGGCAAAAGGTGAATTTACTGCCGCTGGAAAAGTACCAGGCGTAGATTACTATTGTGCTGCAACTCCATCTAATAATGGATACTTGTACAATGTAGATAGCTTTATATTCTACAAAACAAGTGACCCAGATAAACAAGAAGGTCAAAAATTATTAGCTAAATTAATGATGGGTAAAAACTTCCAAAAAGTTTTCAACTTATACAAAGGATCAATTCCAGCACGTTTAGATGTACCAATGGATGAATTTGATAAATGTGCAAAAACATCTAATTCTGACATCAAAACTGCAGGAGAAAGTGGTGGATTAGTTCCAAGTTTTGCTCATGGAATGGCTCAAGGTAATACTATGAAAGCTGCTTTACAAGATGTGATTACAGAACACTTTAATTCTGACATGTCTTCAGTTGATGCAGCAAATGCTTTGGCTGATTCAGTATTAGATAATATGTAAAATACAAAAATTAAGGCCACCTAATTTTTAGGTGGCCTTTTTTTTTAATCAAAATTAGAAAATATTTATAATGCTCAAGTGGCTAGAAAAAAACCTACCTAAAATCGTAATGGCTCCAGCTGTTGGATTAATTGGTTGGTTTGTCTATGGTTTTGTAATTTGGACCTTATATATATCTTTTACAAATTCTAAAATTTTGCCCAAGTATGAACTTTGGGGAGTAGGTCAATATGTTAAACTTTGGGGTTCTAGAAAATGGCTTATTGCAGTTGATAATCTTCTTATTTTCACGGCTTTATTCTTAATTTTTTGTGTTGTGATTGGAATTATTCTTGCAATATTTCTAGATCAAAAAATTAGGGCAGAAGGTGTCTTGAGAACTATTTATCTATATCCTATGGCTTTATCATTTATCGTTACAGGAACAGCTTGGAAATGGATTTTAAACCCAACCCTTGGTATCCAAAAAATGTTTATCGATTGGGGATTTGAAAACTTTACTTTTGATTGGTTGGTCAATCGAGAAATGGCCATCTACACCATTGTGATTGCAGGTGTTTGGCAATCTGCAGGTTTTGTAATGGCATTATTTCTAGCTGGGTTGAGATCAGTTGAAGATGAAATCGTTAAAGCAGCCAAAATAGATGGCGCAAATTTATTTACAGTTTATTGGAAAATTCTACTACCAATGATGAGACCAGTTTTTTTTACAAGTTTTGTAATTTTGGTTCATATATCAATTAAAAGTTATGATCTTATTGTTGCGTTAACCCAGGGTGGTCCGGGTATATCTACAACCATGCCTGCATTATATATGACACAAACTGCATTTCACAAAAGTCAAGTTGGTTTGTCAGCAGCGAGTGCGATGATGATGTTTATGGCAGTAGCAGCTGTGATTATACCTTATTTATATTCTGAATTGAGGAGAGAAAATGCAAGATAAAACACACTCTTCATATAAACAGCTTGAACAAAAATCTAAATATACAAATTTGTTTTTGAGATGGTTTTTATATTTTGTTTTAGTAATTTTTGCTTTGTATTTTATTTTTCCCTTGTATGTAATGGTTGTTACTTCATTAAAAACAATGGAAGAAATCCGTCAAGGAACACTTCTAACTTGGCCAAGTGGATTAAATTTTGACTCTTGGTTAGTTGCATGGGGTGGAAGAGGATATGGTGCAGGTGATACTTTCTTAAAACCGTATTTTTGGAATTCAATTAAAATGGTTGTTCCAGCAGTATTCTTTTCTACTTTTATTGGTGCGATGGCTGGATATGTTTTAACAAAATGGAGGTTTAAAGGAGACAAATGGGTTTTCCTTTTCTTATTGTTTGGTTGTTTTATTCCTTATCAAGCTATCTTATTACCCATGGCTAGAACTCTTGGAGTTCTAGGAATATCGAATTCTGTAATTGGACTTGTTTTGGTTCATACAGTTTATGGTATTCCCTTTACAACTTTATTTTTTAGAAATTTTTATGTTTCTATTCCTTCTGAATTAGTAAAAGCTGCTAGAATAGATGGAGCAGGATTTTTTAAAATATTTTTTAAAATTTTACTTCCAGTATCAACTCCAATCATAGTAGTAACAATAATCTGGCAATTCACACAAATTTGGAACGACTTTTTGTTTGGCTCAACATTTTCATTTGGAGAGGCAGCTCCAATACAAGTTGCTTTAAACAATATGGTTTTATCAAGTACTAGTGTTAAAGAATACAATGTAGATATGGCATCTGCTATTATTGCAGGAATTCCAACACTTATTGTGTATGTTCTAGCAGGTAAATATTTTATTAGAGGATTAACTTCAGGAGCAGTAAAAGGTTAAAAATGAAAACATTAAAAATTGAAGAATTATCAAAGAACTTTGGATCAACTGAGGTTTTAAGGAAAATTAATTTAGAGATAGATGAAGGTAATTTCTTAGTTCTTTTAGGTCCTTCTGGATGTGGAAAATCAACCTTGTTAAACATTATTGCAGGATTAGAAACTATTAATGAAGGAAATGTTCACATAGATGATTACAATGTTAGTAAAGTAGAGCCAAAAGACCGAAATATTGCAATGGTATTTCAATCTTATGCTTTGTACCCATCTATGAATGTACGTGAAAATATGATCTTTGGTCTTAAACAAGCTAAAGTTTCAAAGGAGAAAATCGAAGAGCAATTGGAAAAAGTATCAAAATTTTTACAAGTAGATGCTTTGTTAGAGAGAAAGCCATCACAATTATCTGGCGGACAAAGACAGCGTGTTGCAATAGGAAGAGCGTTAGTGAGAGAACCAAGAATATTTTTATTTGATGAACCTTTATCAAATTTAGATGCAAAGTTAAGAGTTGAGATGAGACGAGAAATTAAAAAACTTCATCAGCAACTTAAAACAACAGTAGTTTATGTAACACACGATCAAACAGAAGCTATGAGTTTAGGTACAAATATTGCAATTATGAATCATGGTGTAATTCAGCAAAACGATACACCTGAAAATATTTATAATAAACCTAGTAATACTTTTGTGGCAGACTTTATAGGCTCTCCATCAATGAATTTAATAAAAGGCAATCTAAAAGAAAGTTCAAATAAAGTTTCATTCGTTACCCATGGATCAAATATTGAAATTCCAATAAATGGATATGATTTCAAAGAAAAGTCTAATTTAGATAATAAAGAGGTTTTTTTTGGAATAAGACCAGAACATATATTTTTTAAAAAATCTAATGAAGAGGATTTTGAGATAAATTTAAGAGCAGATTTAAGTGAATATATAGGACATGAACAGATAATGACTTTTAATTTTGAAAATCAAGAGGTGTTAGCTAAGTTTCCATCAACAGTAAAAATAGATCTATCAAAAAATACAAAATTATTCTTTGATTTAACTCAAATTTCATTGTTTGATGCTAAAAAAGAGGAGAGAATTTAAATGAAAGTAAAATATTTTGACTTAAAAAATAAAAAAGTTTTTATTACTGGAGGTGGATCAGGAATTGGAGCTTCAATAGTTGAACATTTTTGTGAACAGGAATGTGATGTTTATTTTGTTGATATCAATAAGAAAGACTCAAATAAATTAATTAAAGATCTTAAAAAAAAAGGTCTTAAAGCACCTCATTTTATTGAATGTAATCTTATTAAAATTAAAAAATTACAAACTATCCTTAAGAAAATAATTAAATCAAAAGGTCCTATCGATATTTTAATAAATAATGCTGCTAATGATGACAGACACTCCACAGATCAAGTAGATGAAAAATATTGGAATAATAGAATGGATGTGAATTTAAAACATTTTTTCTTTACAATAAAAGCAGTTTTAAAAGGAATGATTAAAAATAAAGGTGGAGCTATCGTAAATTTAAGTTCAGTTTCATGGATGTTGGGTGAGGGTGATAAAGTTGCTTACGAGACAGCAAAGTCTGCTGTTATTGGTCTAACTAGATCTTTTGCGAGAGAATTTGGTAAATATAATATTAGATGCAACTCAGTTACTCCTGGATCAATTGCTACTGAGAGACAAATAAAGCATTGGCTAACTCCAAAGTATAAAAAATTTATTCTTGATAAACAGTGCTTGAAGAGACAACTTAAACCTGATGATGTGGCAAGTTTAGTTGTTCATCTTTCATCTGATGTATCGTCAGGATGTACGAAACAAAACTTTATTATAGACGCTGGTATCACTTAAAATTTATATAAGTGTCTAAGAAAATTAAAATATCTGTTGTTGGAATAGGTTTAATGGGACTACAACATATTAAAGCTATTCAAAAATCAAAATTAGCATCTCTTCACTCAATTGTTGAAATAAAAAACACTGGGATAGAATTATCTAAAAAATTCAATGTACCACTTTATAAAAATATCAAAATTTTGTTAGCAAAAGATAAACCTGATGCAGTGATAATTGCAACACCAAATGTTCTACACGAAACTGATACTGTTCGATTTTTAAAATCTAAAATTCCTGTATTATTAGAAAAGCCAATTTCAGATAATATTAAATCTGCAAAAAAAATTATTAATAGTGCACACTCAAATAAAACCTCATTACTGATAGGATATCATAGACGCCATAATTCAATTGTTAATAATGTTAAAAAAATAATAGAAAATAAAAAACTTGGAAAAATTGTATCTGCAAATATTTTATGCTGGCTTTATAAACATAAAAAATATTTTAATGAAAAGTGGAGAGTAAGAGAAGGTGGTGGCCCATTAGGTATTAATTTAGTTCATGATATTGATATGATTTGTTATTTACTTGGTCCTGTTAAGTATGTTCAGGCATTTAAATCAAATAATATTAGGAAATATAAGGTTGAGGATACAGCTTCAGTAAATTTATTTTTTAAATCTGGAACTTTATGTACTCTAAATGTATCTGATACGATAACTTCACCATGGAGCTATGAATTAACAGCTGGAGAAAATCCTGCTTATCCAATAACTGACCAATCTTCATATTTTATTGGAGGAACAAGAGGCTCAGTTCAATTTCCTAATTTAAAAATATGGTACTATAAAAAAGAAAGAAGTTGGTGGAATAATATTTTTAATAATAAAATTAAAGTTCAAAAAAGCAATGAAACTTTAATAAATCAGATCGATCATTTTTCTAGAGTAGTTTTAAAAAAAGAAAAACCAAAAGTGACTGGTAAGGATGGGTTAAATTCTTTAATAATTTTTGATGCAATAAACAAAAGTTCTCAATCAGGTAAAAAAATAAGAATTAATTAATTTTTTTAACTTTCTTTGTTCCTTCAACTCTAATAAACAAAACTCCAAAGATTATAATTCCAATAAGACCAATTATTTTACTTATATCTGCCGGAACCCCAAAAATTAAAAAATTAATTATTGTTGACCAAAGCAATTGAGAATACTGAAAATTAGTTACAAATGACAAATTAGATAATTGAATTGCATAAATAATTATAAAATGACTTATAAAACCAAAAATTCCCATAGCAACTAAACCAATCCAATAAATGTTATTTTCGATTGGTACCCAATTAAATGAAATATAAATTGTAAATATCAAAGCGCCAGTAACTGCTGTATAAAAAACTGCTGAGAAAGGTTCATTGTTTCCTGAAATAAGTTTTGTAAAAAATTGATAAAGCGCCCAACATAGTGGTGGCACAATAGGAAAGATTAACTCTGGCGATAATACTTTCATACTAGGTCCTAAAGCATAAATAATTGATCCAAAACTTAGCAACATCAAAATTATACCTTTAGGAGACAATATATCTTTTAAAAAATATGCTGATAAAAGTGAAACAATTAATGGAGCGCTAAAAAAAACTACGTATATGTCAACCAAGTCAAATCTTTGTAATGAGTTAAACATAAAGAAAGTCGCTGTAACCATTAATAATGATCTAATAATTTGAATTTTAAAATTTCTAGTTAAATTTAGCTTTGGTTTAAAGGTTACGAAATAGACACAAAGAGCGACAAAGTGAAAAAAAAATCTTCCCCACACAGCTTGTGTAACTGGCATAACATTTCCTAAATATTTTGCAGTTGAGTCCATACAAACAAATAGAAAAAACCCTGAAGCGGATAGAAAAATAACCTTAATTAAAGAGGCTTTTTGATTTTTTGACATGATAATTTATGAAAAATTTATCAAAAAGTTACATCACCACGCCAACTTGCCATGGATTAAACTCCTCGTCACCGTAGCCGTTAATTTCACTTTTCGATTTATTTCCTGAAGCAGTGTTTACAACTAGATCAAATATTCTATTTCCAACTTTTTCAATGTCTTCTTTACCTTCTGCAATAGTCCCACAATTTATATCCATATCTTCTTCCATTTTTTCATACATCGCAGTATTTGTTGATAATTTCAAACTTGGAACAGGTTTGCAGCCAAAACATGAACCTCTGCCTGTTGTAAAACAAATTACATTTGCACCTGAAGCAACTTGACCTGTTACAGACACCGGGTCATATCCTGGAGAATCCATAAAATTAAAACCTTTATTTTTTAATGGTTCTGCATATTCAAGTACGTCTTCTAGAATTGATTTACCACCTTTTGCAACAGCACCTAGTGACTTTTCAAGTATGGTAGTTAAACCACCTCGTTTATTCCCAGGAGCAGGATTATTATCCATTGTGCTATTATTAATTGAAGTATAGTTTTTCCACCATTTTAATCTTTCAATTAATTTATCTGCTGTTTTTTGACTGTTTGCTCTATTAATTAGAAGATGCTCAGCCCCATAAATTTCAGGAGTTTCAGATAATATTGAACTTCCACCTTTTTTAACTAACAAATCAGCTGCAACACCTAAAGCTGGATTTGCAGTAATACCAGAGTAACCATCTGATCCTCCACATTGAAGAGCTAAAGTTAAATGACTAACAGACTGAGGGGTTCTCTTAATTTTGTTAGCTTCAGGTAATAAATTTTTTATTTGCGATAGAACTTTTTCGACAATTTTTTTAGTTCCACCTTCGTCCTGGATTGTTAAAAAATGAATTCTATTATGTTTTTTTATAGACTCATCAAACAAACTCACTTGAGCACATTCACAACCTAAGCCAATAACAAATACATGAGAAAAATTTGGATGGTTCTTAAAACCATCAATTGTTCTTTGAAACATTTGCATTCCTTCGCTAACAGTATTCATTCCACATCCAGTTGAGTGAGTAATAGGAACTATGCCATCAATATTAGGATAATCATTTAGAATGTTAGAATATTTAATTTTTTCTACAATCATCTTAGTGACAGTTGCCGAACAGTTAACTGTACTAACTATACCTATATAATTTCTGGTAGCTACTTGACCGTTATCTCTTAATATTCCATTGAAAAAAGTATCAACTTTTTCATCAACAATTGTTTTTTTATTTTTTACATGAAATTCTCTGTCAAATTCTTTGAATTCTAAATTATGAGAATGAACATGTTCACCAGCGGTAATATTTTTTGACGCAAACCCAATTATCTGATCATACTTAATTATAGGATCACCTTTGTTTATGGGTTTTAAACAAACTTTGTGTCCAAATGGTATAGGATCAATAGTGCTTATATCTTGACCATTAATTTTCGTTCTTTCTGGTATAATAAATTGACTTACACCTACATTATCATTTTTATTGAGTACAATTAGACTATTCATTTTTTAATTTAGGTTTTATATATCATTATAATATATTTTATTATTTTATGAAAAAGAAGAATTTAAGAAGTAAACAATGGTTTGACGACCCAAAAGATCCAGGCATGACAGCCATGTATTTAGAAAGATATCTAAATTATGGTCTTACGAGAAAAGAACTTCAATCAGGAAATCCAATAATTGGAATAGCCCAATCAGGGAGCGATTTATCTCCATGTAACAGACATTTTTTGGATTTAAGTAAAAGAATTAAAGATGGAATTAGAAGAGCAGGTGGTATTCCGATGGAATTTCCTACTCACCCAATTCAAGAAACTGGAAAAAAGCCTACCGCAATGTTGGATAGAAACTTATCATATTTGTCTTTGGTTGAGATACTTTATGGATACCCACTTGACGGAGTTATACTTACAACTGGATGTGATAAAACTACCCCAGCAGCGTTAATGGCAGCTGCAACAGTTAATATTCCTGCAATTGTTTTATCTGGTGGTCCAATGCTAGATGGAAATTATAAAGGCAAGAAAGCTGGTGCAGGAACCATTATTTGGGAAGCAAGAAGACTGCATGCTAAGGGAGAAATTAATTACGAAGAATTTATGGATATGGCAGCAGCATCTTCACCAAGTCCTGGTCACTGTAATACAATGGGAACAGCTTCATCAATGAATTCTGTTGCTGAGGCATTGGGAATGTCTTTACCAGGATGTGCAGTAATACCAGCTCCCTATAGAGAAAGAGAACAAATTTCTTTTGAGACTGGATCTAGGATTGTTAAAATGGTTCACGAAGATTTAACTCCTTCAAAAATCATGACAAAGAAAGCTTTTGAAAATGCAGTAATAGTTGCAAGTGCTATAGGAGCATCTAGTAATTGTACTACACATTTAATTGCTATAGCAAAACATATGGGTGTTAAATTTGATTTATCTCATTGGCAAAAGCTTGGGCACAAAATACCTTTATTAGCAAACTGCCAACCTGCAGGTGAACATTTAATGGAAGGTTTTTATAGAGCTGGAGGTATACCAGCAATCATGAAAGAATTAATGAAGAATAATAAAATTCACAAAAACTTAATTACTGTAACTGGTAAAACAGTTGCGCAAAATTTAAGAAAAAAAATTGATGTTGATAGAAATGTGATTAAAACATTTAAAGATAATTTGACTGATAAGGCTGGGTTTCTAGTTATGAAAGGAAATTTCTTTTCATCTGCAATTATGAAGACTTCAGTAATTAGCAAAGAGTTTAGAGATAGATACTTATCAAACCCCAAACATCCAAATGTTTTTAAAGGAAAAGCAGTAGTTTTTGAAGGTCCAGAGGATTATCATAACAGGATTAATAGCAAGAAACTAAAAATAGATGAAAATTCTATTTTAATAATAAGAGGTTGTGGGCCTGTTGGATACCCTGGTTCTGCTGAGGTGGTAAATATGCAACCACCAGATAGACTACTAAAAAAAGGTATTAATGCACTTCCAACCCTTGGAGATGGAAGACAGAGTGGTACCTCCGAAAGCCCATCAATACTTCATGTATCACCAGAGTCTGCTGTTGGCGGTGATTTAGCTATTGTTAAGACAGGAGATAAAATGACAATAGATCTTAATAAAAGAAGAGTCGACCTTCAAATAACAAAGTTAGAATTTATTAAAAGAAGAAAAAAGAAAAGGATAAAAAAACTTACAAATCAAACTCCGTGGCAAGAAATATCTAGATCAAATGTTGGTCAACTTGAAGACGGCGCATGCATTATGTCAAGAGATCAGTATTTAGACATCACTAAAACAAAAGGTGTTCTAAGAAACTCTCATTAGATGAAACCAAAAATTTTAGTTTCTCGAAAAATTTCTGATGGTGCTGAAGAAATATTAAAAAAAGAATTTGATGTAACCCTTAATTTGGAAGACAAACCTTACACATATGAGGAATTAATAAAACTTTCTAATGAATATGATGGTTTAATATCTACAAGTTTTGATAAATTAGATAAAAATTTTTTTGATAGTTTAAATGGAAAATTAAAGATTATTGGTCATGTTGGGGTTGGCTATGACAATATTCATACACAATCAGCTAAAGAAAAAAATATCAAGGTTTCTAATACACCAAATGTATTAAACGATGCCGTAGCAGAAATAACAATCCTTTTGATTTTAGCATCATCAAGAAGAATTGGTGAGGCTTATAATTTAGTTAAATCAAATACTTGGAAAAATCATAGACCGGACATAACTAAATTAATGGTTGGCAATGAAATTACAGGAAAAACTTTAGGTATAATAGGTATGGGAAGGATTGGACAAATAGTTGCAGATAGGGCCAGAGCGTTTAAAATGAAAATATTTTATTACAATAGAAATAAGTTATCTAATGATTTAGAAAAAGACGCAACTTATTATCCTGATTTAAAATCAATGCTACCAAATTGTGATTATATAAGTTTACATACTCCTGCTACCTCAGAAACTAAAAATATGATTAATTCAGAAAGTTTAAAATTATTTCCAAAACATTCAGTGTTTATAAATACTTCAAGAGGATCAACTGTGGACGATAATGCTTTGATTGAAGCTTTACAAAATAAAAAAATTTATGGAGCTGGATTAGATGTTTTCAATAATGAACCTAATCTTGATAAGAGATATTTAGAATTAGAAAATTGTTTTGTTCTTCCTCATGTAGGTAGTGCGACACATGAAACTCGACTAGCTATGAGTATGTTAGCCGTAAATAATATAAAATGTTTTTTCTCTCAAAAACCTCTTTTATCAGAAGTGGTTTAAACAACACAACTTTTAGTTGTAATTATATAAACTAATTATTTTAGAATTTTATTTCTGTCTTTTATTTGAATTTTTTTTCTCTTTATGTTTAAATTTAGAAAAACATAACCGAGAGGGAAAATAATGTTAAAATTAATAACAAAAATAACTGCTGCGATTGCTGTAGTGTCTATTGCTTTATTTGGTTCTGCTAATGCAAAAACTTTAAAAATAGAAACTCACTTTACAGCTAGTTCACCAAATGGTGAAGTTGCAGCTCAATTCGCTAAAAACGTAGAAAAGTTTTCTGGTGGAAGCTTAAAAGTACAAATGTTCTACTCGTCATCAGTAACAGGTAAGTCTGCCGAGGTATTTAACTCTGCACAAACTGGAATTATTGACTGCGATATGACAGGAGCTGGATACCAAACTGGTAAAAATGCAGCCTTCCAATTCGCAGGTGATGTAATGGGTGGATATGATAACCCATATCAACAATATGAATTCTTGAATTTCCCAGGAGCTCAAGAAGCTGTTGATGCACTTTACAATAAATATGGAATGACTTTAATTGGTTGGTGGATACCAGGACATGAGTCTTTAATATCTAGTAGACCAATTCCGGATGTTGCTTCACTAAAAGACTTTAAATTTAGATCACCTCCAGGAATGGAAAGTATGATCTTTACTGCATTAGGAGCTAAACCAATCGTTATGGACTTTGGTGAAGTTCCAACTGCTTTACAAACTGGTCTAATCGATGGTGCTGACTATTCATCATTAGCAACAAACTATGCTGGTGGACACTATGAGCAAAACAAATATGCTACATATCCAGGTTTTCACTCAATGCCAGCTGACCACTTAGCTTGTAACACAAAAGTTTGGAACAAGTTAAAGCCTCATGAACAAGGCGCAATGTTAGCTGCAATCGAAATCTGTGGTAGAACTATCACTAGCTTAGTTGAAAGAAAAAACGCAGAAGCTGTAAAGGCTTTGAAAGAAATGGGCGTTACTCTTCACGACTGGTCTAGAGAGGACAGACTTAAATTCAGACAAGCTGCACTTGGTGCTTGGGAAGAATGGAAGAAAAAGTCTCCAGAAGCTGCTGCTCTTATAGAGATTCATAAAGCTTACATGAAAGCTAACGGTATCCTATAATAAAAAGCACTTAACAAAACATAGAAGGGCCTAAAATAGGCCCTTCTCACAAAAGAATTTTTTTTGCCAATGAGTGATAAAGAATTACAAGACAAACAATTACAAGAGCAAAACGAAAAAGTTGCAAGTAAAGATGATTTTCCAATAACTTGGATTGATAGAATTTCGTTATTTTTAAGCCATACAATTAAATATTTAATTCCCGTAATTGTAATCGTAATGATGTACGAAATTTTCATGAGATATATACTGGAAAAACCAACCTTATGGGTTAATGAGCTATGTCTATGGTTGGCTGGTGTTTGTTATTTAGTTGGCGGAATCTATGCAACAAGACTTAGAAGCCATATCAGAATTGTCTTATTATATGACTATGTAAGCAGGCCAACTCAGCGTATTTTTGATCTAATTAGCACTTTAATTATTGTTACTTTTGCAGCTGCTGTAATTTATGGAGGAATGGAGGATGCATATAGATCATTTATAAATTGGGAAAGATTTGCAACTTATTGGGACCCACCAATTCCTGCAACTATGAAACCACTAACACTTATTTGTATATTTCTCATTGCTCTACAATCAATAAATAATTTAATTATTGATTGGAAAAATCCTAAGGAAAAACAGTACCAACCTGCCAAAGATTTAAAATAAAATGGAATTTGAGATAGGTACACTCTCGATAATATTAATCGTAGGGTTATTAGCGCTGATATCAATTGGCGTACCAATGGGTTTTGCTTCAGGTTTTATGGGAGCAGTGCTTGTATTTTTATATATAGGTGAACATGCTTTAGGAATTTTACTCTCAAGATATTATTCTCTTGTTGTAACCTATTCATTCTTATCGGTACCGTTATTTATATTTATGGCTTCCTTACTCGAACGCTCGAATATTGCAAGAGACTTGTATGATGCATTAAATGCTTGGTTAAGAAAAACTAGAGGTGGAGTAGGTGTAGTAACAGCTATCATGGCAACAATCATGGCAGCTATGAGTGGAATTATTGGAGGAGAGATAGTTTTATTAGGACTAATTGCATTGCCTCAGATGTTGAGATTGAAATATGATCAAGATATGTCGATTGGTATTATTTGTGCATCAGGTTCTTTAGGCACAATGATCCCTCCATCTATTGTTTTAATTATTTATGGACTTACAACAGAAACTTCAATTACCATGTTGTTTCAAGAGGCAATCGTACCTGGTTTAATGATCTCAGGTTTAATAATTACATATATTCTTATTCGAACAAGACTACAACCTCATCTTGCGCCTTTAAGTGATGAGCCAGCTTTAACTCTAAAAGAAAAGATGTCGTATCTTCCTGGTCTTTTACCACCTATTGGTATTGTGATAATTGTTTTAGGTTCAATTTATTCTGGAATGACAGGAATTACTGAGGCAGCTGGAATGGGTGTAGTTGCAACATTAATTATCATAGCTGCCAGAAAAGAGCTCACATGGTTTTTGTTTAAAGATGCACTTGTTAGAACTTTTAAAGCTTCAGGAACTATATTAACAATTACTTTTGGTGCTACAGTTTTAGCAGGAGCATATTCTCTTGCAGGTGGACCTACTTATGTCGCTGAAACAATTTTAGCTTACGATTTAAAACCAATGTATCTAATTTTTATGATGCAAATAATGTTTTTAATAATGGGTGCATTTATGGATTGGGTTGGAATAGTTCTATTAGCAATGCCAGTTTTTTTACCAATAGTTCTAGCTCTTGGTTTTGATCCTATTTGGTTCGGAATATTGTTCTGTGTAAACATGCAAGTTTCATTTTTAAGCCCACCATTTGGTCCTGCAGCATTCTATTTAAAATCAGTTGCTCCACCACACATTTCACTAACTGATATTTTTAGAGGTTTTGCACCATTTATAGTAATTCAATTGATTGTTTTAGCTTGTGTTATGTTCTTTCCAGAAGCAATGACACAAAACTTTCACGATTTTGTCCCTAGAAAATAATGCAAAATATAGGTTTTATTGGTACTGGCCTTATGGGCTTTCCAATGGCAAAAAATATACTTAAAGCTGGATACAAAGTTAAAGCATTTAATAGATCTATAAATAAAGCTGAACCACTAAAAGACTTTGGTGCCGAAATTTCAAATTCAATAGGAGAACTTGTTAAAGCAAGCGATGTAGTAATTACAATGTTAACGAATGATGATGCTGTGAATGAAGTTATAGGTAGTGATGAATTTTTAAATAATTTAAAACCTAATTCAACTGTAATTGATATGAGCTCTGTAAAACAAACTACAGCAGTTAATCACGGGAAAAATTTAAAATCTCAAAAAATTAATTTCTTAGATGCACCAGTTTCAGGTGGAACGATTGGAGCCGAAGAAGCATCTCTTGCAATAATGATTGGTGGAGAACAAGTAGTTTTTGACTCAGTTAAAGATATTTTAAAATCAATGGGAAATCCAACACTTGTAGGTCCAGTAGGATGTGGTCAGGTTTCTAAATTAGCAAATCAAATTATTGTTGGCTTAGCGATTGGAGCTGTTGCTGAAGCGGTTACTCTTTGTGAAAAGGCTGGCGCTGATCCAAAGAAAATGATTAAAGCTTTATCTGGAGGATGGGCTGATAGCAAAGTTCTTAGAACACATGGAAAAAGAATGATAGACAAAGACTTTAGTCCGAAAGGCAAAACTTCAAGTCAATTAAAAGATATGAATAATATATTAGAATGTGCAAATAATTATAATACTCAATTACCTATTTCAAATTTAGTTAAAGAAATGTATAAATCATTAGTTGAAAATGGACATGGCGAAACAGATCATAGTTCATTATATAAAGAAATTGAACGGATAAATAATGGGAAGACTTGAAGGAAAAGAAATAATCATTACTGCAGCTGGACAAGGGATAGGAAAAGCAACAGCTATAACTTTTCATAACGAAGGCGCAAATGTTACTGCTACTGATATTAATGAAAATACTTTAACTGAATTAAATAAAGAATACCCAAAAATTAAAGTAAAAAAACTAGATTCAACAAGAAACGAGGATATTAAAGAATTCATTAATACATTTAATAATATAGATGTATTATTTAATGCAGTAGGATTTGTTCATCATGGAACAATTTTAGATTGCGAAGAAAAAGATTGGGATTTTTCTTTTGATACTAATATTAAATCTATGTACTTTATGTGTAAAGCTACATTACCAACGATGATAAATAATGATGGAGGTAGTATTATTAATGTTGCTTCTGTAGCGTCTAGTATTAAAGGACTTCCAAATAGATTTGTATATGGAGCAAGTAAAGCAGCTATTATTGGACTAACAAAATCAATCGCATCTGATTTTGTTAAGCAAAAAATTAGATGTAATGCAATTGCACCTGGAACCGTATTCACACCTTCTTGGGAAGATAGAGTAAAACAAAGCCCGGATCCAGTTAAGGCAAAAAAAGATTTCATAGCAAGACAACCCATGGAAAGACTAGGAACTGCACAAGAAATAGCTGATTTTGCTATTTATTTAGCTAGTGATGAATCAACATTTACAACAGGAAATACTTTTTCTGTGGATGGTGGAATGACAATTTAAATATAAAGGAGACATAATGAAACTATTAAGAGTCGGTGAAAAGGGAAAAGAAAAACCAGCAATATTAGATGGTGATGGAAAAATAAGAGATATTAGTTCACATGTAAGTGATTTAAACCCACATAATTTAAATTTTGAAACAATTTCAAAAATTCAAAGCGTTGATACATCAAGTCTTCCTGAAATTTCACCAGGTCAAAGAGTAGGTTCATGTATTACCAGTCCTGGAAAATTTGTAGCAATAGGACTTAATTACTCAGATCATGCAGCTGAAGTCGGTGCTGATATTCCTAAAGAACCAATAATGTTTATGAAAGCAACTAGCTCAATGTGCGGTCCTAATGATGATGTAGAAATAGTCTCTGGATCAAAAAAACTAGATTGGGAAGTTGAACTTGGAATTATAATTGGAAAAGAAGCAAAACATATTTCAGAAAGTCAATCACAAGATCATATTTTAGGGTATTGTTTAGTAAACGATGTCAGTGAACGAGAATGGCAAATTGAAAAAATGGGACAATGGGTTAAAGGAAAGTCTCATGACACTTATGGACCTACTGGGCCTTACTTGGTAACTAAGGATGAAATTAAAGATATTAATAATTTAAAGATGATGTTGGATGTAAATGGTGAAAGAATGCAAACAGGAAATACAAGTACTATGATTTTTAATGTAGATATCATTGTATCTTATGTGAGTAAATTTATGTCATTACAACCTGGAGATATTATAACTACAGGCACCCCACCAGGAGTAGGCATGGGAAGAAAGCCTCAAGTATTTTTAAAAGCTGGTGATGAAATGAAATTATCTATAGAAAATTTAGGAGAACAGAACTCTAAAGTAGTTGCTGTTTAATAATTGTGAAGATCAGCTCAATCAAAAGTCATGTACTTAGATATGAGTTGGATAAAGAACTAGGATATTCACAACAATATTACAAACACAGAACCGCTCACCTAGTAGAGATAGAAACTGATGAGGGTATTACAGGTTGGGGAGAATGTTTTGGCCCTGGAAGTATAGCTCTCGCTAACAAATATATTGTAGAAAAAGTAATACAGCCTTTAATAATAGGAGAAGATCCAATTAATAAAGAATATATTTGGCATAAAGTTTATAATTTACTTAGAGATAGCGGTCAGAAAGGAATGCCTATTCAGGCATTATCAGGAATTGATATAGCATTATGGGATATACTAGCGAAAAAAGCAAAATTGCCTCTTTATCAATTATTAGGGGGTAAAACTAATAACAAAATTCCAGTTTATGGTTATGGAATGATGCTGCAAAAAAAACCTGTCGAAGAATTATGTGAATTATTCAAAAAAGAGGCAAATCAAATAAAAGAAAAAAAATTCAAGGCGATGAAGATGAAAGTTGGTTTAGGTCCAAAAGAAGATTTAATGTTAGTAAGCGCAGTAAGAGAAGCAATTGGCAACAATTTTAAACTAATGGTCGATGCCAATCATGCTTATAACAGAAATGATGCTTTGTATGTTGGTAAAGGATTGGATGAAATGGAAATCTATTGGTTTGAAGAACCTGTGGCACCAGAAGATTACGATGGATACAAAGAATTAAAAGAAAAATTAAAAACAAATATTGCCGGTGGTGAAGCAGAGTTCACAAAATATGGTTGGAACCAATTAATTAAAAATAATTGCATTGATATAGCCCAACCAGAAGTTTGCGGTTTAGGTGGAATAACAGAATATTTAAAAGTATCAGCATTAGCTCAGTCGAATTTCATCCCAATTGTTAATCATGTATGGGGTTCAGCTTTAAGTGTAGCAGTAAATTTGCATTTACTTACTTCTTTACCAGATATGCCAGGTGGACTATTTCCAACAAAATCAATGTTAGAATTCGATACTACTGAAAAAAATATTTTTATTACAGATCTTGCTGAAGAAAAATTTTCAATTTTAGATCAGGTTAAAGATAAAGATGGATTTGCTTCACCATTAGAAAATATAGGAATTGGAATTAATCCAAAAAAAGATTTTATAAAAGAATACGAGTATAATGGCTAAGATTATAACTTCAAAACCTGAAGTTTTGTGGAATTTAAAATGTACATTAGGTGAAGGTACTTTGTGGGTCAAAGAGCATAACTCAATTTATATTACAGACATCAAAAAAAAAAGAATTCATATTTTAAATATAAAAAATAAAAAAAAAGAAACTATTAAAGTAAATAAAGAAATAGGATTTTTAGCTCATATAAAAAATAATATATTTATATTAGGTCTCCAAGGTGAATTAAGAATAGTAAATCTAAAAAGTAAAAAAAAAATTAAATCAATAGCCATTGAAAAGCCATTAAAAATGAACAGGATTAATGATGGCAAAACAGATCTAAATGGAAAACTATGGTTTGGAACCATGGATAACCCCGAAAGAAATATCCCAAATGGAGCTCTTTATTGCCTAGATAAAAAATTTAATCTTAAAAAAGTAGATGACGATTACATGATTACTAACGGACCTGCTTTTATTGATAAAAAAAACTTTTATCATACAGATAGTAGAAAAAGAATAATCTACAAAATTAAGATAGATAAAAATCAAGATATAATAAGTAAAAAAATATTTAAAAGATTTTCAAATAAGGAAGGAGTGCCAGATGGCATGACCTTAGATAAAGCTGGAAATTTATGGGTATGCCAGTATCATGGAGCTTGCGTAAGTGTTTTAAATAAATTTGCCAAACAGATACATAAGATCAATTTACCCGCTAAAAATGTTACTAATTGTGCTTTTGGTGGTCCAAAAAATTCAGATTTATTTGTCACATCTGCTTTAAAAGGCATGAAAAACAGTGAAATTAAAAAATTTAAATTTTCAGGAAGTTTATTTAAAATACAAACTAATGCTATTGGTATAAATCAAAAAAAATTTGTAATAAAAAATGTTAAAAAGAGACCTCTACTATGAAAGAATACCCACAAAATCTCTTAGAGATGATGTTCGATTTTTAGGAAACATATTAGGAAGAGTAATTAAAGAACAAGAGGGACAGAAATTCTATGATCTAGTTGAAAAAATTAGATTACTTTCCAAAGCAAATATTGCCAACAAAAATCGTAAAGATCCATTTAAAAAAATTTTAAACGAAATTAAAAAATTACCACCACATTTATTATTTAAATTAACTCGCGCATTTAATCATTTTATGAACTTTTATAATTTGGCTGAGTCAATTGATGCTTCTAGAACTCTAGATCTTTATGAGAACGTTAAACAGGAGAAAAAATTTCAAAATATTTTCATAGAAGAAATATTTGAAAATTTTTTCAAAAATAAAAAAATATCTAATAATAAAATTTATAATATTGCAAAAAGTCTAAATATAGGAATTGTACTCACGGCACATCCAACCGAAGTAAAAAGAAGAACTTTGATACAGAAATACCATTCTTTAACAGAAATATTAGAACAAAGAAACTTAGTTAAAAATTATCCCTCAAAATTAAAAGTTTTAGATCGTAAGGTTTTTGACGAAATCACAATTATATGGAATACAGACGAAATCAAAAGATCTAAACCAACTCCTGCAGAGGAGGCAAGATGGGGACTAGCAATTATTGAAGATAGCCTGTGGGATACAATTCCAAAAGTTTATAGAAGATTAAATCAAATATTTGAAAAAAATATGGGTAAAGGTTTGCCTAAAAATTTTAATCCTATTGAGTTTGGATCGTGGATGGGTGGTGATAGAGATGGCAATCCATTTGTTACTGCAGAAGTTACTAAAAGAGTTATTTTGTTATCAAGGTGGGAGGCAGCTAAACTTTATGAGAAGTCAATGACAAAGTTAATTAGATCTTACTCTATGGAAAAATGTTCAAAAAAAATATTAAAAACTACAGGAAGAACATTCGAGCCTTATAGAGTTTATCTAAGACCTTTAAGGGATAAATTAAGAAAAACACATAGAGCAATAGAAGGTTACTTGGCAAACAATAAACCATTGAATGAAAAAGATCTACTATCAGAGAGAGAAGAAATTTTAAAACCATTGAGAGTTGTAAGAGAATCGTTAGAACAAAACCAAAGTGAAAATATAGCAAGTGGTGATTTATTAGATTTAATGCGAAGAGCTAAGTGTTTTGGAATAAATCTTGCACGACTTGATATAAGACAAGAGTCTTCAAGACATTCTCAATTATTAGCAGAATATATAAAGAAAAAACTAAACCAGAATTATTCTACTTGGGATGAGGACCAAAAAATTAACTATTTATCGAACAAAATGCAAAGTAAAAATGTATTAAAAAATTTTCAATTTAAAAATAAAGAAAATAAAGAGGTTTGGTCTACTTTTAAAGTATTAGCAAGTCAACCTAAGGAGTGCTTAGGAGCATATGTAATCTCAATGACATCTTCGGCCTCTGATATATTATCAGTCATGTTTTTTCAAAAAGAAGCAAAAATTGAGAATAGACTTAGAGTAGTTCCTCTTTTCGAAACACTTGATGATCTGATAAATGCAAAACCAATAATGGAAAAACTTTTTTCATTAAAATGGTACAGAAAAGATATTAATAACAAGCAAGAAATTATGATTGGGTACTCTGACTCAAGTAAAGATGCTGGAAAGCTTTCTGCGAGTTGGCATCAATTTAAATTACAGGAAGAAATAATTAAACTTGCTAAAAAATTTAAAATAGACGTTACATTTTTTCATGGAAGAGGAGGGTCTGCAGGAAGAGGTGGTGGACCGATACAAGCAACATTGAGATCACAACCAGCTGGATCGGTCAATGGTAAAATTCGAATAACCGATCAAGGAGAAGTAATACAGCAAAAATATGGTTATGAGCCTTTAGCAAAATATAATCTGTGCAGTTATATAGGATCTGTTATGGAAGCTACTTTAAACCCACCTCCAAAACCAAAAGACAGTTGGCGACAATTAATTCAAAGTATGTCTGAGATATCAACAAGTTCTTATCGAAAAAATATAAATCAAAGTTCAGATTTTATAAGATATTTTAAAACCGTAACTCCTCATATGGCACTAGGGAAATTATCAATTGGCTCTAGACCTTCTAAAAGAAAAAATGTTGATAATATAAATAGTTTAAGAGCTATTCCTTGGGTTTTTGCCTGGACACAAATTAGATTAATGTTACCCGCTTGGTTAGGTACTGCTGAGGCCTTAAGATATTCATCTATAAAGAAATTTAAAAAAACACTTATTGATATGGAAAAAAACTGGCCTTATTTTAATTCAACAATGGACTTGCTTGACATGGTAATTTCTAAGGTAGACCCAGAAATATCAAAAATTTACGAAAAAAACCTAGCTGATGATAAACTTATCAGAGTTGGAAAAAAATTAAGATTTCAATTTGATGCTGTTAAAAAATTGAATGATCAAATAACACCAAAAGAAATTTTTAAACAAAGAAAAATTTTTAGAGGTCCAGCAATTATTAGAAACATATATTCTGAAATCCTTAATGTTTTACAAGCAGTAGTGATGAATAAGCTTTTAAAAAGAAATTTAAATAAAAAAGATAAAAAAGATTTAAATGATGCAATGATGGCATCAATAGCAGGTATTTCTGCAGCTATCAAAAATACTGGATAATGATTGAATTTATTTTAGCTTTTGGAGCTGGTTTGCTTAGCTTTTTATCTCCATGTGTTCTGCCTCTAATACCAGGATATATATCATATATATCAGGATCAACTCTTAATGAATTACTTGAAAAAAAAACTGTAAATATTTTTCCTATTATTTTATTTGCAGTCGGATTTTCTATTGTATTCATAAGTTTTGGAGCTACAGCTACATTTTTAGGCTCTTTAGTATTAGAAAACTCTTATCAACTCAGAATTGGAGCTGGAATAATCATTATAATATTTTCTTTACAAATATTAGGGCTCATAAATCTTAAGTTTTTAAATTATGAGAAGAGATTTCAGACAAATAACAATACTGGAATAATAAGTTCAATATTAATTGGTATGGCTTTTGGATTTGGCTGGACACCTTGTATTGGTCCAATTTTAGGATCAATTCTCGCAATCGCTTCAACCGAAGATAGTATTAATAAAGGAATTGGTCTTTTATCATTTTATTCTCTTGGACTAGCAATTCCCTTTGTTCTATCAGGTTACTTGATACAAAAATTTATGATTTTTTCTAAAAATCTAAAAGCGAAGATGAAGATGATAAATATGTTTGGTGGATCTCTACTGTTAATTACAGGAGTACTAATGATTACCAATCAGTTGCAAGCTTTAGGTTATTATCTTCTTGAGTATATGCCTTTTTTACAAAGCATAGGTTAAATTAATTTATATTAAACTTTCTTTGTAAATGTCTAAGCTTGCTATCAGTACTATCATATTCAATATAGCACCCTTGTAAAAATCTTTTACCCTCATTCGGATTAAATTCTGTTCTACCATGAAGCAATCTGTAATTATCCATCATAATTAAATCTCCGGACATTAATCTAAATTCTATTCTATAGAAATCAGAGTTATATAAATCAGATAATTTTTTTCTAGCCTTATAATAAAGGTCTAGCTCCTCTTTTTTTAAAACCGGTACGTAATCAAGCCGAGGACTAAATCTAACCTGTTTAAAATTCTTGTTTTCATCGAGCTCTATTAATTCAGACCAGTCTTCTAAAATCACATCTTTATCAATAAATTTAAATTTTACTTTTACTTTAGTTAATATTTCATAATATTCAGGAAAGTCTTTTTTTAAATCTTCAGTAACAGTATAACCATCAACCAATGTAGATAAACCACCGGTTACTTCATTCTCAATACAATGCAATATCTGAATACAAGGGACTGGATTTCTATATGGATTATCGGTATGAGGAGCCAAAGGCAAAGGTGTATATGCAAGATCATTAGGATTAGGTTTTGACGAAACATTAAAGTGTTCACCGAAATTAGTTCTTCTAACACTGCCCACAGAGTTGGCAAATTTGATTAAATAATTATTGTGAGTTGGAACATTCTTTAAAATTGCAAATCCATACTTGTAAAAAGAAGCAAGTAATTCATGCATTTCAACACTTTCATAAATATTCTCATGAAAATTAAATTTTTTTACATCATTAAGTGAAGAAGTCCATTTTACTTTTTCTTTAATTTTAATAATTGAGTTGGAATTTTTAAATTCTCGAATTATTTTATTAATATCAATTTTAGTTTCTATTCCATCTGAAAAAGTTATGTTTAAGAGGTCCTTTTCAATTATTGCTGACTTTATAATGACGTCTGATTCCATGGTGCTTGGATCAAATAGTCTCTGCTGTGTTTTTTGATCCAATAATTCAACATTTTCTACTCTTTCTCTAAGCCAAAAAGGATGAATTTCTTCATTCAGATTTTCATCTATAAAGAAAACCTTATTATTATCTAATTCAATTTTCATAAAATTGAGCATTAATTAAAAAATATCTTTAATCAAGAGAAATTAAGTAGTATTTGGAATTATGGATAGCAATCTAATAATTAAAAATAATGAATTTCCAAAGTTTTTGAACCAACTAGCAATTGATTTAACAAATTTTTATTTTAAAAAACTCAATAAGCCTTTTAAAGTAAATAATAAATTATTTGGCAAAGGATATGACCCTGTTACTACATGCGATAAAGCTTTTGAAAAATTCATTAGAGCAAAGATAGGCAAAAAATTTCCTGGTCATGAAATTATTGGAGAGGAATTCGGTTACAAAAAAACTAAAAGTGATTTTAGTTGGGTAATTGATCCCATAGATGGAACCAGGTCATTTGTAATAGGAAGTCCTACTTGGAGTAATTTAATATCTGTAAATTATAAAGGCAATCCTATATTTGGTTTGGCAAACTTCCCAATGTTAAACAAATATTATTACAATCAATCTTCAAAAATTGCATATGTTGTTGAAAATAAAAAAAGAAAAAAAATATTAGTCAACAAGAATGTTAAATTTAAATATATTAAATTAACTGCTGGTTTTCATGGAGCTATTTCTTTAAATAAACAAAAAAAAATTCCAAAGCTTCTTAAATTAATACAATTTCCTTGTTCAGATGCATTATCATATGCTCAGATATGTGAAGGTAGAATTGATGTTGTCATACAATGTAATAATAAAATTTGGGACATTCATCCACTAATACCAATTATTAATGCTGCTGGTGGTATTGTAACAACTTGGGACAATCAAAATGCAAAACAGGCAGGACATGTAGTGGTATCATCCAATAAAACAATTCATAAAAAAATATTAGGTTTGCTAAAACCCGTCGTTTAATAATGGAAATTCTTGTTCTTCAACACATTAAAATTGAAGATCCCGGTTATATAAAAGATTTAATGATCAAAGATGGAGTTAATATTAGAACAATTGAATTAGATGAAGGTGAAAAAATTCCAAATAATCTAAATTTTTTTGACGGAATGCTATGTATGGGCGGACCTATGGATACATGGATGGAAAAGGATTATCCTTGGCTTATAGATGAAAAAAATAAAATTAAAGAGTTTGTTGTAGAATTAAATAAGCCATACTTAGGTTTTTGTCTAGGATGTCAATTGCTAGGAGAAGTAATTGGAGGAAAAGTAGTTAAAACTAATAATCCAGAAATTGGAATGATGGATATAAATTTTTTGGATGAAAAAAAGAAAGATATACTTTTTGCAGATTTTCCAGAAAAAATTACATCATTACAATGGCACTCTTATGAAGTTAAAGAATTAGAAAAAAATAAAGATGTAACATTAATTGCTTCATCAAAAGAGACAAAATATCAGATATTTAGATATAAAAATAGTGCTTATGGTATCCAATTCCACATAGAGATTAAGGATACAACAGTAAATGATTGGGGGTGCGTACCTGAGTATAAAGCATCTTTAGAAAACCAATTAGGACAAGGTGCGCTAGAAAAATTTGATAAAGAAGCTAAAGAAAATATGCAAGATATGAATAATTATTCAAAAATTTTGTATACAAAATTTAAGAGTGATATCATAAACAAAAAATAGGAGGAAATAAGATGTTCAAACCAATTGAAGAAAAAGATGCAACTGGCAAAGTAAAAGAAATTTTTGATGAAATAAAAGAAGCTCGACAAATAACTGAAATTCCGAATTTTTGGAAAACTATGGCTAATAGTCCAGAAACATTAGAAAGAACTTGGAGATCATTACAACAAGTAATGGGAAAAGGTGAATTAGATCCTGCTGTAAAGGAGCTTATTTATGTTGCAGTTTCAATTACTAACAATTGTGAATATTGTATTAAATCTCATTCCTTAGCAGCCAGAAAAAAAGGTGCAACAGATGGAATGATAAACGAAATGATCGCAATAGTTGGAATGGCAAATGAAACAAATCGTTTAGTTGAAGGTTATCAAGTAGAGGTAGATAACTTTTTAAAATAAAATGAATTTCGATTTTGTCTACAAGATATGCACAAAATCAGAGTGGAGTAATGCAAAACAAAATAATATTTTTAAAGGCACTACATTAGATTTAAAAGATGGTTATATTCATTTTTCAGACAAAGATCAGATCAAGCAAACACTAAATAAGTTTTATGTTAATCAAACTAATTTAATAATTCTTAAAGTGGATGCTCTAAAATTAAAAAATCTGGTTTGGGAGCAATCAACTGATGGCAACATGTTTCCACATTTATACTCAGATCTAAATTTAGATTTTGTAGTTAAAGAATATATGATCAATTTAAAAGATGACGGTAAGCATGATCTGCCAGATGAACTTTAATATTTAATTTGATTTTCCTACTAAATTAACAATTAAAACTCCAGATATAATTAGTATTAGACCTATAATTGTAAAAAAGTCAGGAATTTGATTAAATTTATAAATTCCCACAATAGAAGTAGCTATTATACATAAGCCTGCGAATGAAGCATATGTTACGCCAACAGGAATAGTTTTCATAACTAAGGATAGTGTATACATACATGCAACTATTGTTATTGCTGTAAAGACACTTGGTAAAAATATTGTAAAACCATTTGCAGCTTTGGCAAAACCATTTGATGCTGTACCAAGAGCAACTGCAATAATTAAGATTATATAAGCTGTTATATTACTCATCAATTAAGAATAATATTATCTAAAATTAATATCTATAAAATTATATTATTCAATAATAATTGGCCCAACCATTCCAGTTTCATAATGACCCGGAATATTACACGCCATTTCTAAAGAAATATCTTTTGAAAACTTCCAAATAATTTCTCCTGTTTTATTTGGCTCTAGCATTACACTATTTGCGTGTTTATGGCCTAATGAGTGATCTTTTTTAGACATTTCTTTCATTTTTTTATGATCAATACGGTCGCCTAAAAGAATATCGTGTTCAATTAATCTTGCCATTTCGGGTTGGTGATCAATATGCATCTTTTTAGTGCCAATATTATATTCATGTACCAGTTCACCTAAATTTTTAACAATTATTTTTACTGTTTCACCTTTTTTAACTTGAATTGAACTTGGCTCATAATAATTGTCATACATCTTTACTTCTATTACTCTAGTAACATCATTTGGATTACCCTTAGATCCAATCATCTTCATTGAAGCTGCATTTGAATTAAAGGCGATAAAAATAAATAAAAGTATTAGTTTTTTCATTATTTAGGCATTGGTGTTGCGCCAGTCTCTAAACTCATGATTTTTCCATTATCATATTTATAGACTGCCATTACTGCTTCTGTATTTCCGTCATCAAATGTTACAAATGCGTGGTGTACACCCACTTCATCATTTTCATATACAACTCGTGTATCTCTTTGATTAATATCACCACTCATCGCCCATTTGATCACTTCAGCTTTACCTAAAGTATTTCCTGATTTATGCATTGTGAATTTAAAGTCATCATGCAAAAGCTCATTCATAGCTGCTTCATCTTTATTTTTTAATGCAGCACTGTATTTTTCTAATATTGACATTTTATCTCCTTTATACTCCTTCAACTATTATTCCATTAGTATCTGCGTTATCTAATCGAATTTGTTTTATTGGTTTATATTCTTCAGAATTATACCATTCTTTCGCTTTCTCGTAACTTGGAAATTTTATCACAACTGTCCTTGGATGCTGCCATGACCCTTCAATAGTCTCGCTGCTACCACCTCTTACAAGATACTCCCCACCAAATTTTTCTGCAGTGGGTTTAACTTTGTCTATGTATTCCTTATAATTTTCAGGATTGTTAACATTAAGGTTAAAGATCGCATAACCACTCATAATTATTCTCCTGGTTTAATAACAGACTTTGTGGCATCTGCAGCATTTTGAAAAGCTTTATTGTAGTCAATAACTTCATGTACCATCAAATCATCCATTAGTCCTGAATTTTTAAAAGCAATCTTCAAGGCTAGTGCTTGTTCATAATCTCCTTCTACACATGAGATAACATCAAATCTACCTCTTACCCATTCATAGCTGATCAATTTTAAACCAGCAGCCTCGGTAACTTTCTTAGTCGATGCATATCTATCCGCAGAAGGATCATTTTGCATTCTTTTCATTAATTCTGCACTTATTTTGCCAATCAAATAAAATCTTGCCATATTACATTTCAACTTTCGTTAAATCCCAAGCAGTCATTTTGATAACACATTCATCGTAAATTTCCTTTCCAACTGGATGTGTACCAGATATTAGTTCTTTCATTTTTTCCATATTATGAACAAATACCTTAAACATTACGCCACTTTTATCTGGCTTTACTGCTCCTATAGTTTTTTCTGGATGAGCTGCAGATTTTCTCACACTCATACCTTCATCTGATTGCATCCATCCCATAAATTTTTCAAGTTTTCCCTCTTTCAAATCTACGATCACTAAAACTTCTTTTTCCATTTTTTCCTCCTATTTGTTAAAATCGAAAACTTCTTCTTTAACCTCAGTAAATTGGTGAGGTTCAAAAAAATCATTCATCTGAGTAAGCTGTTCATTAATAGCATCAGTACTTTCTGCCATCCAATGACAAAACATTGTCATAGTATCACCTGGAGTGTAATATGTCATTTGGCATTTAGCTTTATCGCTAGTGGAAGATTTAATCATATCTTCTCTGGACATGCCGCCTAAAACCTCGTTAAATTTGTCTTTCATTTCTTTAGATTTAAAAGTGTGAGTTACCATATAATATTTCATTTTTTTCTCCTTTTTTTTATTTCGTATTTTAAATCAATCTTATGATTATTCAATTATTTCATTAAAGAATATCCACCTTTAAAATAAATTGATGAGGCAAATTTATTTTCTTGGGCTGAGTTAATTGGTGTGTACCCTGTTGAGCCACTACATTCTATTCCTTTATATTTTCCTGTTCCCCCTAAACATTTAAATGTACCATTCATTGAGTCTCCAAGTGGAATTTCGTAGTATGTAAAAATAGTATCCCCATCCATTTGATTTATTTTACAGTGTCCCATTTCAAATCCCTTTCCTGGGATTGTACCTGCGCCAATGCAATATTGTGAAGCATTATCCATGAATGTTGTACCTTCGACTGCCATTAATCCTCCAACTCCATCGTAAGTAAAAGTTAAAAAATTACCCTCGTTATCAGTAAGAAATTTGTTATCTCCAACAATAAAACCTTTAAGATCAATTTTTCCTTTATGACCGTCTGCAAAACTTGATGTTGTAAATATTAAAAACAACATAATTACATATATTTTTTTCATTATTAGAATTATCCTTTGTGGTTCATTACAGATTCATCAGTCATCATGGTCATTTTAGATTGGTCCATTATTACTCCAGAATCTATTCTTGCTTGAGTTAGTTCTGCATCTCCACCAAAACCTTTTAAGCCCTCGGGTGATTCAAAATGAATAACTACAGTCATAGCATTATCATCTTCTTTATCTGCACCTGCAAAAGCTATAGTCATTCCATACTTTTTAAGTTTCTCACTATTTGCAAGCATCATTTCCTTCCAAGAATTAAAACCTTTTGAAAGTTTTTGTTCTATTTTTACAAACATAATATATCTCCTTTTTTTTTCTTACTTTAATCAGAGCAAACGCTCATTACTGTTGTCTCTTGTTTATGACCAGATTCCGCAATTACTTTAGCATTCTCTGGATTCTGCATAAATTTTTGCATAGTGTCTGCTGCTGGTGTTTCCATCACAATATGTACTTTATTTGGATTTTCTATTTCATTACCTACGTAAATAGTTTTAATACCTGCTGCTTCCCTAGGACCAGAGTGCTCATCAAACATTTTTTTCCAGTGAGCCCAGTCTTTTACTTCAAAGTTACCAACCATTTTTACCATTTTATTCTCCCCAAACCCCGGCAAACTCATATGCTTCAACAGGTTCATTGCCAACTACCCAAGCGTCATGACCTGGTGTTACGGAGTAAGAATCTCCTGCTTTATATGTAACCTCTGTTCCATCATCGTGTTTTGCACAAACAGATCCCTTTGTGATAATTCCAATATGGTTTGCCTGACAACTGTCAGTTCCAATATGTGGCTTAACATCTGTAGACCATTTCCATCCTGGTTTTAAATGTAATCTAACTACTCTTTGACCGCCTACTTTAACTGCTTCTATTTTAGCATTATTAAACTTATCAACTACCTCATCTGCTTTATCAAAGGTTTTAACTTCAATACTACTCATATTAAACTCCTTCTGTTAGTTTATAATTATTTTGGTATTTTGGTTGCGCCTGTTTCGAGTTCAATGATTTTACCATCTTTAAATTTCCAATAACACATTAAAGCCTCTTTATTTCCATCATCGGCATAAGTAACAATAGAATGATCAAAACCTATTTCATCGTTTTCATATAAAATTCTATATTTATCAACTTTCATGAAACCTTTGTTAATTGCTTCAATCATACCTGTTTTTCCACTTTCAGTATAGGCTCCCTGAAGATGAGAATATCTCTTATAATCATCATGAATAATCTCAGCTGCTGTTGCACCATCTTTTTCCATGATTGCTTTATTAAGTTTTTCTAAAATTGACATATTGTTCCTTACTTCTTCATTGCATTGAACATGCTAAGCGTATCATCAAAAGTCATCATAACTTTAGTTTTTCCCTCATCACTTACTTCAAAATAGTGACCAAACATAGTATCCATGTTATCCGCAGTTGCATGAACTCTTGCAAAAACTTTATTTCC
>CACBYC010000012.1 GCA_902543405.1 uncultured Pelagibacteraceae bacterium
AATAATCCTATTGGAATAGATATAAAAAAACCATCTAAAGATACTGTTCCTTTTCATCCGTATATTGTGATTAAAGATGCTTTTGCACTTTTAATTTTTTTATTAATATTTGCTTTCTTTGTATTCTTTTCACCTAATATTCTAGGTCATGCGGACAACTATATTGAAGCAAACCCACTAGTCACACCAGCTCACATTGTTCCTGAATGGTACTTATTACCATTTTATGCAATCTTAAGATCAGTCCCTGATAAACTCCTTGGGGTAATAGCGATGTTTGCTGCAATATTTGTTCTTGTTATTTTACCTTGGTTAGATACTTCAAAAGTTAGATCAACAGTTTTTAGACCTATATATAAACAGTTCTACTGGTTTTTAGTTGCCGATGTATTAATACTTGGTTATGTAGGAGCAATGCCTGCAGAGGGCCTATACTTATTAATAGCAAGAGTGGCAACAGCCTACTATTTTGCGCATTTTTTAATAATTTTACCTTTTTTAGGCATGAAGGAAAAAACTACTCCATTACCTCTAAGTATAACTGAGCCTGTTTTAGGTGGATCTGTTGATATGGCAATGGCTAAAAATAATTCAGATTTTAAAGAGAAACTGTGAAAATCTTTTTAAAATTAACTTTCTTATTTGTTATAATTTCATCATTAATTTCATCAAGAGCAATTGCTGCTGGTGAACAACAAGAATTATTAAAAGTTGATTGGTCTTTTAAAAGTTTCTTTGGCAAATTTGATAGAGCCTCCCTTCAGAGAGGATATCAAGTATATACAGAAGTTTGTGCTTCGTGCCATTCACTTAAACATTTAAGTTACAGAAATCTAGCAGAAAAAGGTGGACCAGAATTTACAGAGCTTGAGGCCAAAGCAATTGCCTCAAATTTTGAAGTAACAGATGGACCAAATAGCGATGGAGAAATGTTTGAAAGACCAGCAAAATTATCAGATAAATTTGTAATGCCTTATGCAAATGTTCAGGAAGCAATTGCAGCAAATGGTGGAGCATATCCTCCAGATATGTCAGTTCTTGTAAAAGCTAGAAAAGGTGGAGCAAATTATATTTATTCTGTCTTAATGGGCTATGATGAGCCACCCGCAGGCATGGAACTAGATGATGGTGTTTATTACAATAAATATATGTATGGTAATAAAATTAAAATGTCATCTCCTTTAGATGATGACATTGTAGAGTACGCAGATGGAACAAAAGCAACAGTAGATCAAATGGCTAAGGATGTAACAACATTTTTACAATGGACTGCAGAACCTCACTTAGAAACAAGACACAAACTAGGTTTTAGAGTAATAATATATTTATCTGTTTTAACAATTTTAGTTTATTTCAGTATGAAAAAAATCTGGTCACGTATTGAAACGAAAGTTTAAAATATCTCCGTCTTTAACAATATATTCTTTACCTTCCAATCTCATTTTTCCAGCTTCTTTAGATTTTAACCACCCTTGATTATTTAAAAAATCTTCATAAGCAATTGTTTCAGCTCTAATAAATCCTTTCTCAAAGTCGGAATGAATTTCACCTGCAGCATTTGGCGCTGTAGACTGCTTTGTAATAGTCCAAGCTCTAGTCTCTTCTGGTCCAGATGTAAAAAAGGTTTGTAATGATAAAAGTTCGTATCCTTTTCTTATTAATGAATTAAGTCCTGTCTCTGACATATTAAACATTTTCATATAATTTTTTTTTTCATTTTCATCCTCTAATTGGTTTATTTGATTTTCTATATCTGCAGAAATTACCAATGTATTTTTTTCTTTAAATTTTTTTATAAAGTCCTCAGTATATTTGTTACCTGACTTAATACTTTCCTCATCTACATTGCACACATATAGTTTTGGTTTAGTACTTAGAAGTCCACTATTTTTTAAAAGTTTTTGATCAAATTCATTTGTGATCAATGCAAAATCACCGTCCTCATCGATTATCTTTTGAGCTTCTTCTAATAATTTAAGCTCTTCAATATCAACATTTTTTTTATTTTTTTTATCAAGTCTCTTTTGAATTGACTCTAAATCAGCTAACTTCATTTCAGTTTCTATAATCTCTAAATCTCTGACAGGATCAACCGTAGAGTTAACATTTTGAATGTCATCCGAGTCA
Organism: uncultured Pelagibacteraceae bacterium; assembly: GCA_902543405.1. Lineage (GTDB taxonomy): Bacteria > Pseudomonadota > Alphaproteobacteria > Pelagibacterales > Pelagibacteraceae > Pelagibacter. The sequence continues at coordinate 2,128 of CACBYC010000012.1, forward strand.
AAACATCTGATCATATGAATAATTGCATCAACTTCTCTAATGTGAGATAAGAATTTATTGCCTAATCCTTCCCCTTTAGAGGCTCCTTTAACAAGACCTGCGATATCAACAAATGAAATTGTTGTGTTTATTTTTTTTTTTGAAGTCGAAATTTCAGCTAGTTTATCAAGTCTTTCATCCGGAACTGCTACAATGCCAATATTTGGATCAATTGTGCAAAAGGGAAAATTTTCTGCTTGTGCTTTATTAGAGTTTGTTAAAGCGTTAAACAAAGTAGATTTACCAACATTTGGCAATCCAACGATTCCACATTTAAAACCCATTTAATTGTTGTTAACAGTACTAGAAAATAAATCTAATTTTTTATCAATTAATATAGTTAAAGACTCAATTATATTACTTGTTATAGAGTCCAAATGAACTTGTTCATCCTCATTAAAGTCGTTTAGCACATAATCAGAAACAGATATTTTATTTTCTGGCTTTCCTATGCCAATACGAACTCTCGAATATTCCTTGCCTATAAATTTGTCAATTGATGCTATTCCATTGTGACCTGCACTTGATCCACCAAACTTTGCTTTAATTTTTCCAAATTCAATATCTAGATCATCATGAAATACAATCACATCTTCTGCATCTATTTTGAAGTATTCAAGTAGCTCTCTAATACAAATTCCTGAATTATTCATAAATGTGAGAGGTTTAATTGCATAAATTTTCTTATCACCAATATTTCCAGTAGTTAATAATCCCTTAAACTTTGGTTTTTGCTTAGACAATCCAAATTTTTGATTAATTGCATCCACAATCTTAAAACCAATGTTATGTCTATTATTTTGACTATTAGGAGTCGGATTTCCTAAACCTACAAGTAACAACATTTCAAATTAAATCTGGAAAAAAAATTTCACTATTTATTATTTTTTATCTGATGAAGATTTGTCCTCTTCTTTAGCTTTTTCACCCTCAGCCTTATCACCATCAGTTGAAGTTTTATCACCACCTTCTGCAGCTGCCTCAGCTCCTTCGGTAGCCTCACCTTCTGCTGCCTCTGATGGTTTTTCTGGCTCTTTAACTACAGTAGGTGCAGCAACTGTTGCAATTACAAAGTCTCTCCCTTGTATCGTAGGGGTTACATTTTCAGGTAAATTAATTGATGAAATTTTTATACTTGTACCAATATCTAAGCCTTCTAAATCTACAACTAGCTCAGTTGGAATATTTTCTGCTGGACATCTCAGTTCTACCTTACGTCTTACTATATTTAATACACCTCCACGTTTAAGTCCTGGTGATAGTTCATTGTTTATAAATTTCACAGGTATCTCTAAAATAATTTTTCCACCTTTAACAATTCTCATTAAGTCGAAATGAATAGGCTCATCTGTGACAGTGTCAAAATCAATATTTCTTGTTAAAACCTTTTGTTCTTTCCCATCTAAATTAATAGAAATTACATTAGACAAAAAATTTTCTTTATTTATTAAATTTTTCAACTCTTTGGTTGTAATTGAGATCTTTTCATTTGGCTGTTCTCCACCATAAACTATACCTGGAACATTACCTTTACTTCTCAAGTCGTTCACTTGGCCTTTAGTTTTAGTATCCCTTATTGTAGCTTGTATTGTGCTCATAAAAAGCTGGTTTTTAACCGAAGTTTATTAATTTTACAAGGTTTATTTAAACAGATCCGAGACAGATGTTGAATTAGAAATCCTTTTTATAGCTTCAGCCAACAATATTGATATTGATAATACTTCAATATTTCTTACTTTTTTTAATTTGTCTGAACTGTCTATACTATCTGTAATAACTAAATTTTTAATTTTTGAATTCTTTATCTTTTTAACTGCATCACCACTAAAAACACCATGAGTTGCATATACATGAACTTCTTTTGCACCTCTTTTTAATAAAGCATCCGCCGCATTAACAATTGTTCCTCCAGAATCAATTATATCATCAGTTAAAATACAAATTTTGTTTTTAACATTTCCAATGACATTCATAACTTGTGACTTTCCAGGACTAGGTCTCCTTTTGTCAACTATTGCTAAACCTACATCTAATTTTTTACCTAAAGCTCTTGCTCTTTCAACTCCTCCAACATCAGGTGCAACACAAATTATATTATTACTTTTAATTTTCCTTTTAATATGCTTAGCAAAGATTGGGGTAGCAAAAAGGTTATCAACTGGTATATCAAAAAAACCTTGAATTTGTCCTGCGTGTAAATCTACTGTTACTACTCTGTCAGCTCCTGCATTTGTAATTAAGTTGGAGACTAATTTTGCAGAAATAGAAGTTCTTGGAACAACTTTACGATCTTGTCTTGCATATCCAAAATATGGAATTACTGCAGTGATATTTTTTGCGGATGATCTTTTAAGTGCATCTATACAAAGAAGCAATTCCATTAAATTATCATTTGCAGGCGAGGACACTGATTGGATTATAAAAATACTGTTACCTCGTATATTTTCGTTAATTTCAATATAGATCTCACCATCTGCAAATTTTCTAATACTGGTATTTACTAATTTATTTTTTAGATTTTTTGAAATTTTATTACTTAGCTGTTTATTGCTATTTCCAGTGAGAATCTTCATTTTTTGAGAACAATCTATTTAATCATAATTACAGAAATATTTCTACCATAATCATTTAATTTTTTCTTAATTGATCTCCTTGCACTGAAAAAGTTGTTACTTAATAAATATGTATCTTTTTTGACAATTTCTATGTTTTTAACACCAAATTTCATAAGTTGCTCCTTAATATAATCTTTTAAACTGAAATATATTTTATTTCTTTTGGTTTTAAAAAATTTTTTATTAGATCTTTCTTGTTTAATAAATTTATCCAAGAAATCATTTCTTACCTCATAGTTATTTTTTCCTATACAAGGTCCAATTACAACTATTAAATCGTTAACATTACAACCACTCGACTTAAATTTTCTTAATGTAGTGGATACTATTTTTTTGTACGCTCCCTTCCATCCAGCATGTAGGACACTAATTAAATTTTTAACTGGGTCATATATAAACACTGGAGCACAATCAGCTGTCAAAATTCCTAAAGCGATACCTTTTTTATTTGTTATTAATGAGTCACCTTTTAATTTTTTCTTTGGAATTTTACTTATTTTATAAACATTATTACTGTGAATTTGATCTAACAATACGAGATTATTTTTATTACAGCCAATTTTTTTGCAAACTTTCTCTATATTTTTCTTAACATCTCTAATTTTATCATCAGATCCTAAGCCACAATTTAAACCTTTATAAATACCTTTTGAGACACCTCCAATTCGGTTAAAAAACCCATGTCTTATCATTTTAAATTTAGAGAGTTTTTTTGATTTAAACATTATTCAAAGCCAAAAAAATTATTATTTTTATTTTTGTATCCAAAAATTACTTTAAAGAGGCTACCCATTTGTTTTTCTTCTAGTAGCCGAGACAAAGTTTCTTTCATATATTTCTGCTCTTCATTAGTCTTTTTTTTCTCTAAAATATGTGCTCTTTCAATTATACCCATTCTTTCTAGAAAAAACCTTTGAGTGACTACTTTTTTTACTTTAAGATTATTCTTAAGGAAATACTCTTTTAATAAATTAAAATTTACTAGTGAAGTTATATCTGCTTTGCCAAGATTTTTTAACATTATCTCGTTTGAAATTTTTTTATTACCCATCACTGCCTGAATGGTATTTGAGTTATTATTATTCAAATAACCATAATCTATAAGTAAAATACCACCAGAAAGTTTATTGATTTTCTTTATTATTGGATTTAACTCCATTAATCCCTTTTTAGGAAATTCAATAAATCTAAGTTTTTTTAATGTTCCAAAAGTCATTATTTGAGCAACATCTTTTTTGTTACTTCTTATGAACTTTTCAATAATATCAAAATTGTCTTTAACTGAATAACATTTTTCAAATAACTCATTATTTATATTCGAAAACTGTTTAATTGGTATTGCATCAAAAAACTCGTTACCAAAAAAAATAACTGGTCCCTTTTTTATTGAGTTAAAGTTTTTGATCCATTTAATTCGTTTATTATCTATATTTTGCTTTTGTAATCTTTTTAAAAATAAACTTTTCTCATATAAGTAAATCTTTATAGCTTTATTTAATTCTGGAAACTTTTTTAATGTACTGATTATAACTTTAGTTAAACTTCCATCTCCTGGCCCAAGTTCTACAAAATTAAATATTTTAGGTTTATCCATTTTTTCCCAGGCAGAAATCAACCATATACATATAATTTCTGAAAATAAATTTGAAATAGTAGGGGATGTTATAAAATCTCCATTTTTACCAAATGGATCTTTGCTAGAATAATAACCTATCTCGGGTTCATATAGCATTTTTTCAATAAAATCATCAACTGGCAAAGGTTTTTTTGAAGTAATTTTAAATTTTTTAAGATTTAGTTTCATCATTTCTTTTAAAATAAATTAAAAACCCAATTAAAATCATTATGACACTTAGAAGTATTCCCATACTTACATTTCCAAATAAATATCCAATTTGTATATCTGGTTCTCTAAAAATTTCAGAAGTAATTCTAAAGCATCCATAAAGTATTAAGAACATTATAGAGCAGGTTCCAATTTTATAATTTTTATTAAAAAAAATTAAATTCATTAGAATAAATAAAATAATACCTTCTAAAAATGCTTCGTATAATTGAGAAGGATGTCTTAATTTATTGTCGTAGTTTGGAAAAAAAACTCCCCAATCAGAATTTGTAACTTTTCCAACTAATTCTCCATTTATAAAGTTTGAAATCCTACCAAAGAAAATGCCTATTGGTGCTGTGATAGATACTAAATCTAAAAAAATATAAACATCTCTCTTATTTTTTTTTGAAAATAAATAACTAGTAATAATTAAACCCATTAAACCACCATGAAATGACATGCCACCATTCCATATCATAAAAATTTCAATCGGATTTTTCAGAAAATAGGGAAAATTGTAAAAAATTACATACCCCAGCCTTCCTCCAATGATAATTCCTATTATTAAATATGAAATATAATCTTCAAATAATTCTTTAATAATATTGTCTTTAATTAGTATTTTTTTACAATAAAGCCAGCCGAAAATAATCCCAAAAATGTATGCTAGTGAATACCACCTAATGCTTAAAGAGAATATTTCAAAAGCTACTGGGTCAAAATTATTAGTAAACATTTGTAAAATTTATTATAAGCTATTAAACATAATTCTAGTAAATAATTATTATGTCAAAATCAAGATTCGTATTCGATAAATTTGCAAAACTAATCGAACAAGGTCTGATTAATTACAAGGATGTATCTGATGAAATAATCTCAATATTAAAATCAAAAAGAGATGAAATTATATTTAAAATGAAAATAGCAAGTAAAGAGGAAGTAGATATTTTGAATAAGAGAATTAGCAAACTTGAAGAAATGCTAAATGAGAAAAAAAAAAGAAAAAAAACTAGTAAGGTAAAGAAATAGTAACCTTCAGCCCACCCAATTTTGACTTATTAAACTCAATATCTCCTCCATGAGACTTTATAATATCAGATGATATTGATAAACCTAAACCAACACTTGATTTAGATTCAGACCTACTTTTATCTATTTTATAGAATGGTTTAGTAATGTTACTAAATTCTGATTTATCTACACCAGGACCGTCATCATCAATTGATAAAATAATTGTTAAATTTTTTGTTTCTAAATTTACTAATATTTTTTCTGCATATTTAACAGAATTCTCTAGTAAATTATTGATGCATCTCGTGATTAAATTTTTTCTTCCATTGAAATAGACTTTTTTCTTAATTTTTTTGTCAATATTATTATTTTCATAACGTGAAATTATTTCATCTATAAGTTCAGAAATATCAAAGGTTTCAGTTTTATCTTTTGCACCTGTACTTGCAAATTGAAGATATTCATTTAGCATCTTTTCCATTTCATCAACGTCCTTTGAGATTTTTTCTGATAAACTTTTATCTTTGATAACAGCAAGCTGTAGTTTTATTCTGGTAAGAGGTGTTCTTAAATCATGACTAATGCCAGATAACATTTCAGATCTTTGGTTTAGATGCCTTTGGATTCTTTTTCTCATCTTCTCAAATTCCAGACCTGCTTTTCTTATTTCCAAAGCTCCTGATGGTCTAAACTCCTCAATATCTTCACCTCTACCAAATCTTTCAGATGCTTGTGCAAGTTTAGTAATTGGTCTTGTTTGATTCTTTAGGAAAATCATTGCTACTGCTATCATTAAAATTGCAGGAACTGTTATCCAAAAGGCAAATATCCTAATAGAGGATGCTTGAATTCTTTCTTTTGGAAAAAATATTTGCAAAACTCCGTCTCTAAATTTTATTCTTAAGTCTACAACTTCCTTGTATGAAATTGTATTAAACCAATGTTCGCCAATTTTCGGTTTCAATTCTCTTCTTAATGTCCTATCCATTGGACTAAACCATCTTTCAACTTTTATATCTGGCAGTTTTTCATTATCTAAAAACCTAACAGAAAAGCTAAAATTTTTATTGTAAAGGTCTGTAACTATTTTTTTATTATATTCACTCTCATTGTCATAAATATCAATAATAGTTACTATTTCGCTCACAAGAGCTCTTGTTAAGCCTTTATTTGTTTTAATCCATAAACTGTCAAAAAAAACTAGCGATATAGTGATTTGTAATATCAGTATTGGGACTGCTACAATTAGCAATCCTCTATAAAATAATCTTTTGGGTAAGATATTTTTTAAAAATTTATTCAATCCAAAGAACATACCCTTCTCCTCTAATAGTTTGTAAGTATTTTGGGCTTTTTGGGGTTTCTTCAATTTTTTTTCTTAATCTAGTAACAATAACATCTATAGATCTTTCTTTATTAAGATCTATTAAACTTGCAATTTCATCTCTTTTGAAGATTTTACCAGGAGAATTTATCATTTTTTCTAAAATTAGTTTTTCAGTATTATTTATTTTTAGTCTTTGATCATTTTTGAAGATAAATAGCTTTTTAAGGTCTATTTTTATATTGCCGAATTCAATAACTCTTTTTATTTCTAAAGATTTAGTTTTATTTAAAATATTATTTATTCTTAAAATTAATTCTTTTGGTTCAAAAGGTTTTGTTAAATAATCGTCTGCACCTATTTCAAGACCTTCAATTCTTTCAGATGGTTCTCCTTTGGCTGTTAGTAATAAAATTGGCGTATTAATTTTTTTTTTATTATCTTGAGTAAACTCTAAACCAGTTTTTCCTGGCATCATTATATCTAGCACTATTAAGTCAAATTTAATAATTTTAGTCTTTTCAAAAGCATCATTTGAGTCTTTGGCAGTTGAAACAAGATAATTATTTTGATTTAAGTATTCTTTTACTAAATCTCTTATTCTATCATCATCATCTACAATTAATATATGCGCTTTAAAGTTTTTCATTGATTATTTTTTTAAGCACTTTGTCGAAACTTATAACATCGTTAGACTCAGAACTTAAAAATGCATCATAAATTCTTTTTTTTTGAGCAGAAAAAATTTCATCAAATATTCTTTCTCCTTCTTCTGTTAAATATACATGTTTAACTCTTGTATCTATTTCGTCTCTTTTAAATTTTATAGCCTTGATTTCCACCAAATCATTAAGAACTCTATTTAAACTTTGTTTCGTAACCTTAAGCTTTCTCAATAAACTTGAAATAGTTATGCCTTCATACAAAGATATAAGGTGAATTACTTTATTGTGAGCAGTTCCTAAAGCATGTTTGTCTAAAACCTTTTTAGCATCAGCGACAGTTTCTCTATATCCATTGAATATTTTTTCGATATATTCTTTTAATTGATGATCTTTTAGATATAAAAGTTTTTTCATAATGGTAAGTTATATTGACATATTATATATACAAAGATATTTTTTCTAAAAAATAAATCAAATGATACCTTACGATAAAAGAGACGGAAAAATCTGGTACAATGGTGATCTCGTTGAGTGGCAGGATGCAAAGCTGCATGTCATCAGTCATGGATTACACTATGCGAGCTTAGTTTTTGAGGGTGTGAGGGTGTATGATAGTGAAATTTTCAAGCTACAAGAACATACAGACAGATTATATCATTCGGCTAAAAGAATGGATATGACCATTCCTTTCACAAAAGAAGAAATAAACAAAGCTTGTAACCAGATAATAAAAATTCAAAATGTACAGAATGGTTATCTAAGACCTTTTGCTTGGAGAGGAAGTGAAATGATGGGTGTATCAGCTCAAAAAACAAAAATAAATGTAGCGGTAGCTACTTGGGAGTGGGGCGACTATTTCGATCCTAAGTTGAAAACTGAAGGTATTAAATTAAATATTTCTAATTGGAGAAGACCAGCTCCAAATACTATACCGTGGGATAGCAAAGCTGCAGGATTATATATGATTTGTACACTTTCTAAGCATGAGGCTGAAAGACAAGGATATAGTGAATCATTAATGTTAGATCACGAGGATAATGTTGCAGAGTCAACGAGTGCAAACATATTTTTCAAAGATAAAAATGGCGAACTTCATACTCCAATTCCAGACTCATTCTTAAATGGTATCACAAGGCAAACTGTTATTGAATTAGCAAGATCAAAAAATATAAAAATTCATGAAAGAAAAATTAAACCAGATGAATTAGCAACTTTTGAAGGATGCTTCTTAACTGGGACAGCTGCAGAGATAACACCAATTTCTCAAATTGCTGAAAATAACTATAAAGTTTGTGATCTTATTTTAGATTTGTCAGCAAGCTATGGCAAATTAGTAAGAAAAAAAAAGGCAGCTTAATCTTTATTATCTTCAGATATCGCGTGATCTATACCTTTCCTTAAATATTCATATCCAGTATATAAAGTAAGAAAAGCAGACAGCCATAATAAAATTATTCCAATTGTTTGAGCATTATAGTCTTGAAAATTTATAATTTTATTTCCAGTTTCTCCAGTAAGCAAAACAGAAATACAAAACATTTGAAGAAAAGTTTTTACTTTTGACAGACTTGAAACCGGAAGTTTGACACTTCCTTTAGCTAAAAATTCTCTTAAACCAGAAATTAATACCTCTCTGGTAAGTATTATTATTGCAGCAATAACTTCATAGTTTTTAATAGTTCCATCCATAACAAGTAATATTAGTGCAGTAGCTACTATAATTTTATCAGCTATTGGATCTAATAACTCTCCAAGTTTAGACTCTTCCTTAAACATTCTTGCTAATAATCCATCTAAAAAGTCAGTAAATGAGGCAATTACAAACAGTGCAAAAGGAATTACATCTCCATAAAACCCTGGCAAATAAAATGCAAAAACAAATATAGGAACAATTATAATTCTACCAATAGTTAGATAATTTGGAATTTTCATATATTACTCGTGAAAGTAATTATATATCCTTTTCGCAACTTTTTCCTCAACTCCTTCGACTGTTTTTATCTCATCTAGGCTTGCAGATTCAACTGCTCTTGCTGAACCAAAGTGATTTAAAAGTGCTCTTTTTCTAATAGATCCAATTCCCTCAATTTGATCAAGTAAAGACTTTCTAATACCTTTCTTTCTCTTAGCTCTGTGTGCGCTTATTGCAAATCTATGAGATTCGTCTCTTAATCTTTGTAAGAAAAAGAGGGTAGGGTCATTTTTTTCAAACTTGAATTCTTTACCATTATGAAAAAAGGTTTCATTACCACTATTCCTAAATTTACCTTTTGCAATTGCTATCATTGGAATATCGTGTAATCCTAATTCATTAAGTGTTTCTCTAGCTACTGAGTATTGTCCTTTTCCACCGTCAACTATTATTAGGTCTGGCATTGTTAAATAATTATCTTTTTCTTGAATAGCTCTTTTAAATCTTCTATTTAAAACTTCTCGCATCATTCCATAATCATCTTGCTCATTTTTCTTAATTTTAATATTAAATTTTCTATACCTTTTTTTAATAAAACCCTCATCACCAAAAGTAATGAGTGCGCCAACACTATTAGTTCCTTGAATATGACTATTGTCATAAACCTCAACTAGATTAATATTATTTTCTAAATTAAATTTTTTAGAAACATTTTCAAATAACTCTTTATTATTTTGGCTCTCATAAATTTTTCTATTTAGACTATCTTTTGCATTTTTTAGAGCTTGATTTACAACTTTTAGTTTAGAACCTCTTTTTGCAACAGAAATATTTATTTCTTTATTTTCTTTTTGAGAAAGTGTTTTTTCAATTAGAACTTTTTCTTTTATTTCATCACTTAAAATAATGGAGCTTGGCACACTTTTGTTTTCATAAAATTGAGAAACAAAAGAATTCAAAATTTCATTTAAGTTATCGTCTGGGTCGTGTTTAGGGAAAAAAGCTTGGTTCCCCCAGTTTTGTTTTGATCTATAGAAAAATACTTGAATACAAGTCTTACCAGACTCTTTGTATCCAGCTATAACATCTGCTTCAACTAAATTCGCCTCATTTATTCTTTGAGATGATTGAATAATATTTAAAGATTTAATTCTATCTCTCAATATTGCAGCTTTTTCAAAATCTAAATCAGAACTTGCTTTTTCCATTTGTCCTGACAAATTTTTTTGTATCTTTCTTGATTTACCAGATACGAATTCAATTGCGCTATCAACTGATAGCTTATAATCATCTTTTTCGATGTATCCAACGCATGGACCAGAACATCTCTTGATTTGATAAAGGATGCACGGTCTTTCTCTTTTTTTGAATACTGTATCATCACAAACTCTTAGTTGAAAAATTTTCTGGATCATTTTAATAGTCCAATTTGCAGATCCAGCTGAAGCAAATGGTCCAAAGTAAAAACCCTCTCTAGTTTTTTTTCCTCTATGTCTTCTAATTTGAGGCCATTTATCCTCATTTCCAATAAAAATAAATGGAAATGACTTGTCGTCCCTTAAAAGTATATTGAATTTAGGTTTATATTTTTTTATTAAGTTTGCCTCTAGAAGAAGCGCTTCACTCTCATTAGAAGTACTTGTGATCTCAATTTTCCTTGTTTGAGATAGCATTCTTTCAGTTCTAATTATATGATTTTTCTCCGAAACATAACTCTTTAATCTGTTAGGTAAATTTTTTGCTTTACCAACATAAAGTATCACATTGTTTTCATTTAACATTCTGTATACACCAGGAAGCTTGGGTATAAGTGGTAGCTCTTTTTTAATTGCTTCTTTGCCTATATCAGAGCTTATCATGGCTTCTTTTTTTTGAAATTTGAATACCAACAGAGGAGCAATCTTTCAAAATTTCTAATTTCTCAATTTGAAGACTTATTTTATCAATTCTTTTATCTTTAAATAGTTCATCGAATACATCTTCCGCTAATGTTTCAAGAAAATTGTAATGTTTATTTTTTATAAGTTTCTTAATCAGTCTCACAATTTTTGCGTAATTTACAATTGATTTAATATCTTTATCATTTGAAGGCTTTTTATCTTCGTAGTTTACTTCTAAATTAAATTTAACTTTTTGGGTAGCCTCTTTTTCAAAATCAAAATATCCAAGTTTCAAATTTAAAATAAGTTCTTTTATAAGTACTTTTTTTTCGTAATTGAAAAGTTTTTTATTTTTATCAATCTTGACAATTTTTAAATTATTTCTTTTCATATTCTTGACTCAATATATTCTAATATAACTGGATTGTAATATTGAAAACAGGTTGCTTGATCCATACTATGTCCATCTTTAACTTTAAATTTATCTGATTTTTGTTTACCTAATTTAAAACATTTTTTTCCATCAATTGTATAATCTTTAGATATAACAACTCTTTTCATTCCATCAATTTGATCCAACCAATCAGAAGTCAATCCTTCAAAAGGATCTTTTGGATGAGTAAAAGCCAATAGTGGAACTTTAAGATTTTTTAATATTTCATCATTATATTGGGACCTTAAATCGTATTGTGCAGGTTTTTTTTCTTTAAATTTAGCTAAACCTTCTTCTAATCCTAATTTTGATACCTTATACTTCTTGCTTAGTCTATCAAAGCACGCTTGCATATAAGCTATTCCTCCCCCAGCTTTGTCAGGATGTCTTGAAAAGAATAGTAGAGTTGTTAATCCACCACAAGAATGTCCAGTGACAAATATCTGTTTTCTAGGAACGCCTAGAGAAACGAGTTTTTCTACTAACTCTAAATTTTGTTCTACTCTTTTGTCTAACTTTGATTTGCCTTCGTATGGTTGTTTTGAAAACCACCATTTTTTTCCCATATCACCTACTATTTTATGTGCACATAAATTATAAAGCATAATTTTTTTTCCATTTATTTCTTCATCTATTAATGAAACACGGTTTCTAATTTGGTCTATAGATGTGCAAAAATTTTGTTTTCCATCAAAATTACTTTGACCATGGTTGTTGATTAAAATTATTTTATTAGTCGGATCTTCAATTGTTGATAATTTAGTTACTTTAAATTTCTTTGATAAAAATCCATCTTTCTTAATATTGTGACCATCAGCAAACGATGTTGATATTGTCAGAATAAATATTGATAAAAATAAGTATAAATTTTTCATTCTTTTCCACCCATTATGTCTGGAGTTTGCCAATTTAAGTTTTGACCACTATCTATCGCCAATACTTGTCCAGTAATAGATATATTTTTAATAAAAAAATCTACCGCGTTGCATATTTGTTGAACATCTACTTGTCTTTTGAGAGGTGTTGCCATGTATTGTTTTTTAAAATGTTTTTCACTTTGTCTCTTGTTTTTAATTGTAGGACCAGGGGCAATTCCATTAACTCTTATTTTTGGAGCCAAACTCATGGCACTAGTTTTTGTAAGGGTATAAAGTCCAGTTTTACTTATGGTATATGAAAAAAAATAGGGAGTAAGTTTAAAAACTCTTTGATCAATTATATTTATAATATTATTGTTTTTACTCTTAATATTTTTAGCAAATTCTTTTGATAAAAGCGCAGGTGTTCTTAGATTTGTTCTTAAATGTTGTCCCCAACTATCTGTATTAAAGTTTTCTAATTTATCATTTTCAAACAGAGAAGCATTATTTATCAAACAATTAAAATACTTTAATTTAGATTTTGCAAATTTAATAACCTTATTTACATCGTTTTCAACACTTAGATCTCCTTTAATCAAATAAACTTTCGTACCATTTGAAGATAAATCTTTTTTAAGTTTTTCAGCCTTTGCTTTTGATTTGTTATAATGAATTACGATTTCTACTCCCTTACCTGAAAGTTTTCTAGCTATGGCAGCACCAATTCTAGTGGCTCCACCAGTAATTATGATTTTATTTGCTTCCATTTTTTTTTACCTTTTTGAGCTCTAGTTCCTGGCATTCCCATAGTTGATCTTCCTTTTGGATATATTTTATTGCTGAGGCTATATTGTTTTACCTTAGGGTTGAGTGTAACCTCCAATTCTGTACTTTCAAGTTTTCTAATTTCATCCCTTATTTTAGCCGCTTCCTCAAATTCTAAATTTGTTGCAGATTCTTTCATTTTTTTGTTCAAAGCTTTTATATGTTTCTTAAGATTGCCCCCTACGTTTGCTCCTGTACCAATTTTCACATAATCTTTTTCATAGACGCTTTCTAGAACATCGCTTATTTCTTTTTTTACAGTAGTTGCACTGATTTTATTTTTTTTATTATAATCAAGTTGAATATTTCTTCTTCTCTCAGTCTCTTTAATAGCTTTTTTTATACTTTTAGTTTCTTTGTCAGCATATAAAATAACCTTACCGTCTAAATTTCTTGCTGCTCTTCCGATTGTTTGAATCAATGAAGTCTCTGATCTTAAAAAACCCTCTTTATCTGCATCTAATATTCCAACTAATGCACATTCTGGGATATCTAAACCCTCTCTTAATAAATTTATTCCAACTAAAACATCAAAGACACCTAGCCTCAAATCCCTCATTATTTCAATTCTCTCTAGAGTATCAATATCAGAATGCAAATATCTTACTTTGATGCCATTTTCATGTAAGTATTCAGTTAGATCTTCGGCCATTTTTTTTGTCAAAGTAGTAACAAGAACTCTGTAATTTTTTTCAATTGTTTTTAGACATTCATGCATCAGATCATCAACTTGATTTTTTGCGGGTTTTATTTCAACTGGGGGATCAATTAACCCAGTTGGTCGAATAACTTGATCGATAAATTTACCTTTGGTTTGTTCTAATTCCCATGGACCGGGTGTTGCTGATACAAAAACAGTTTGTGTCCTCATCATATCCCACTCTTCAAATTTTAGTGGTCTGTTATCCATACATGATGGAAGTCTAAAACCATATTCTGCTAAAGTACTTTTCCTAGATCGATCTCCTTTAAACATTCCATTTAGCTGTGGAACTGTAACATGACACTCATCAACAAATATTAATGTATTATCAGGAAAATATTCAAAGAGAGTAGGTGGAGGTTCACCAGGTTTTCTTCCAGACAAAAACCTTGAATAATTTTCAATTCCTGCACATGACCCTGTGGCTTCAATCATTTCAAGATCGAATTTCGTTCGCTCTTCCAATCTTTGTGCTTCAAGTAATTTATTTTGTTCTTTATGTTTTTTAAGAGTTATCTCTAATTCTTTTTTGATATTTATTACTGCCTGTTCTATTGTAGGTTTTGGAGTTATGTAGTGGCTGTTAGCATAAACTTTAATTAAATTTAATTCTCTTACTTGATCACCTGTTAATGGATCAAACTCTTCAATTCTCTCAAGTTTGTCCCCAAACAAACTTAGCCTCCAAGCTCTATCTTCTAAATGTGAAGGAAAAATTTCTAAATATTCACCTCTTGCTCTAAATGTGCCTCTATAAAAATTTTGGTCATTTCTTTTGTATTGAAGTGCAACTAAAGATTTTATTATATGCTCTCTATTATAGTCATAGTTTTTTTGAAGAGTAAGTGTCATTTTACTGTAAGCTTCAACAGATCCTAATCCATAAATGCACGATACACTGGCAACTATAAGAACATCATCTCTTTCAAGAAGAGAACGAGTAGCTGAGTGTCTCATTCGATCAATTTGCTCGTTAATTGATGCCTCTTTTTCTATATAAGTGTCTGATCTTGGAACATATGCTTCGGGAGTGTAATAATCGTAGTAGGACACAAAATATTCCACAGCATTGTCTGGAAAAAAACCTTTCATCTCACCGTATAGCTGAGCAGCAAGAGTTTTATTTGGTGCAAGTATTAAAGCTGGTCTGTTTGTTTCTTCAATTACTTTAGCCATAGTAAAAGTTTTACCTGAACCCGTTACTCCTAATAAAACCTGGTTAAATTGGTTTTTTTTAGCACCTTTAACTAAATTTCTAATTGCTTCTGGCTGGTCTCCTGCTGGCTTAAAATCAGATTTAATTTTAAATTTTCTGCCACCTTCAAGTTTTCCACTTATTTTTGGATTTTTACTTTGAATATCTGTAATTAAATCTTGATATGTATTTTCCATATATTAAATAAAGTAATAGAATATAAACAATTTTCAATGAGCATAATATCAAACAGTTTAAAAAGAATTAAACCTTCTCCAACAATAGCTGTTACCCAAAAAGCGAGAGAATTAAAAGCCGCTGGAAAAGATGTAATAGCTTTAGGTGCAGGTGAGCCCGATTTTGATACACCAGATAATATTAAAAAAGCTGCTGTAAAAGCCATAAGAAATGGTGATACTAAATACACTCCAGTTGATGGAACTCTTGCAATTAAAAATGCAGTTATAAAAAAGTTTAAAAGAGAAAATAAACTTAATTATACTTCAGACCAGATAACTGTAGGTACAGGAGGTAAACAAGTTTTATACAATGCATTTGTAGCAACATTAAATAAAGGAGATGAAGTTCTAATACCAGCTCCGTTTTGGGTATCTTATCCAGATATGGTTTTACTTGCTGGTGGTAAACCAAAATTTATAAAATGTGGAGAAGAAGATGGATTTAAATTAACTCCTGCCAAATTAAAAAAAGCAATCACAAAAAAAACGAAATGGATAATTTTAAATTCTCCATCTAATCCTACAGGCGCAGCTTATACAAAAAAAGAAATTATTAATTTAGGAAAAGTTTTACTTAAAAATAAAAATGTTTTTATATTAAGTGATGATATTTATGAGCATGTAAAATTCGATAATTTTAAATTTTTTACAATTGCACAAATCAAAAAACTTAAAGATAGAACATTAACCATGAACGGTGTAAGTAAAGCTTATGCTATGACCGGATGGAGAATTGGTTATGCTGCTGGACCAAAAAGTATAATTGCTGCAATAAGAAAAATTCAATCTCAATCAACATCAAATCCATCATCAATAAGTCAAGCAGCAGCCGTAGAAGCTTTAAATGGATCACAAAGTTTTATTAAAAAAAGAGCAAAATCTTTTAGCAACAGAAGAAACTTTGTTGTTAATTATTTAAACAGTATCCCAGGAATAACTTGTTTATTACCAAAAGGTGCTTTTTATGTTTTCCCTAGTTGCAAAGGATTGATTGGAAAAAAAACAAAAATCAAAGATGATACAGACTTTGTTCAAAAGCTCCTTGAAAAACAAAATGTAGCTGTGGTACAAGGCTCTGCATTTGGTCTAGACGGTTATTTTAGAATATCTTACGCAACTTCTATGCAAAAATTAAAAGTTGCAATGGCAAGGATCAAGCTTTTTTGTGAGAGTTTAGGCTAATTTTAGTCTTACTACTGATTTTGCAGCATCAACGACTGCAGTTTCTGATGGTAAAAATTTCATCTGAAGAATTTCCTCTGCGTATCTTTGATCTGTTTGCATTGTAAGCCCTAAATCTGGAACCAAATTTTTTGCACTTGTGTCTATGTAACTTAGAAGTTTAACCATAAAATTTGGTAATTCTTTTTTAGGAAGTTTTTTTGCATGGCTTGGAAGGTTTTCAGCCATTATTTTTGATAACTCAAGAATACTTCTTACTTCAGATCCAACAATTAATCTTCTACCACCAGCTCTTTTATTTGCTAAAGATAAAACATGTGCTCTAGCAATATCTTTCACATGGGATATCATTACTGAAAACTTTGGTGCAGCTGGAAATTTTCCTTGAAGTAATTGTTTTATATATTCCATGGATGTACAGCTTTTTTCATTTAAAAAATCTCCTAAAACAAAGCCTGGATTGATACAAGTAAGATTATTTTTTAGACCTTTACTTTCCATAAGATCCCATGCAGCCTTTTCAGCTCTTGTTTTAGATACAAAATAGTCAGTAGTTTTGTTCCATTCTACATCAGTCCAATCATTTTCACCAAAAGTATAAGGATTTGTTCTATTTGGTTTTCTAAACATACATACAATGGACGATGTCTTTACAAAGTGTTCAACTCCTGCATTTATCCCTGCATTAAAAACTCTCAAAGTCCCATCTTTTGCAGCTGGAGTAAGTGACTCTCTATCATTTGATACTTTAAATGGAAAAGGAGACGCAACATGAATAATATATTTGCAACCTTTTGCAGCCTCATTCCAACCTTCATCTTCTAGTAAATCTAACTCTACAAAAGATAATTTCTCTGTTGAAACATTATTCTCTTCTAATGTTTTTTTAGTTTGTTCAATTGAATTTTTATTCCTAACTGTCCCTAAAACTTCAAAGCCTGAATTCAATAATTCAATTGCTACATGTTTTGCTACAAAACCACTTATTCCAGTTAATAAAACTTTATCGGACATTTCTTTGAAAATTATTTAGTTTTTTTCTTTTTCTCTAAACCAAATAATGGAGAGTTTCTAAATCTTAAAACAAGAATTGCTATAGCGATTAAAACAATGGCACCTGCTTCATATAATAATACTTCTGGATTAATTGATTTTCCTTGTAAAATTATAAATCTAGAAAGGGCAGTAATTGCAATAAATAATGGGAGAGTTATTTGAATTGATTGGCTTTCCCAAAATACTCTTACCATTGCTAAAACTTCTAGATATAGAAAAAGTAAAAGCAAATCAGCCAAAGTAACTTTTTGAACAACTATCATTTGATATATCTCAATACCAAATGCTATAACTGTAGCAGCAAGTATAATTACCAAAGCTATTAATTGGATTTGTTTTACTATATTTTCCATGAATAACTTATAAATGATCTTAAATTAATTTGAAGCTAAATATTTTTCTGCTTCTAGAGCGGCCATACAGCCCATTCCTGCTGCTGTTACTGCTTGTCTAAAAATTTTGTCTTTAACATCTCCGGCAGCATAAACACCTGGAACATTTGTTTCAGTAGAATCACTTTTTGTAATTAAATAACCTGTATTGTCCATTTCTAATTGATCTTTAAATAGTGAAGTAGCAGGGTCATGACCAATAGCTATAAATAAACCATCAATTTTCAGCTCTGACATTTCATTAGTTTTAGTATTTTTAATTTTTAAACCTTTTACATTTCTCGGTTCTTCATCTCCAATCACTTCTTCAACAACAGAGTCCCAGATAATTTCAATTTTTTTGTTTTCCATTAGTTTTTTTTGCAAAAGTTTTTCTGCTCTAAGTTCATTTCTTCTGTGAATTAACTGCACTTTTGATGCAAATTTTGTAAGAAATATTGCCTCCTCAACTGCTGCATTACCACCTCCAACTACTGCTACTGTTTTATCTTTAAAAAAGAAACCATCACATGTTGCACATGCCGAAACTCCAAATCCTTTAAATTTTTCTTCAGACTCAATGTTTAACCATCTTGCTTGAGCACCTGTTGAAATTATAATTGAGTCTGCAGTATATTTTTGCCCACCATCGCCTATCGCTTCAAAAGGTTTAGATTTTAAATTTACTGATTGAATATGATCTTCAACTAAATCAGTTCCCACTGCTTTTGCTTGCTCTCTCATTTGTTCCATTAACCATGGTCCTTGTATAACATCAGCAAAACCTGGATAGTTCTCAACATCAGTTGTAATTGTTAGTTGACCACCTGGCTGCATTCCTGCAACTAGCATTGGTTTAAGCATAGCTCTTGCAGCATAAACTGCTGCAGTGTAGCCCGCTGGACCAGATCCAATTATTAACACTTTTGTATGTTTAGTTGGTTTTTCACTCATAGAGGTCTATATAGTTAATAATGAGCAAATTAAAAGGTATTTTATTGACCGAGGGTATGCACGGAATGCTGAGCCAGGTTGAAGGCTTAGCTAAAGCTTTAAATATAGAATTTACTCACCACAAGGTTGAACTAAATAATTTGTGGAAGTTAATTCCATCAAAATTTACGCCAATTTCTCAAAATGTTTATAAAAAAATAAATCACTCAGATTATGATTTAATAATATCTTGTGGCCGAAAAAGTATAATTCCATCTATCCATTTAAAAAGTATTTCAAACAAAAAAGTTTTAAATATCCATATTCAAGATCCAAAAATAAACTTAAATTATTTTGATTTTATAGTAGCCCCAGAACATGATGGAATTAACGGCTCCAACGTCATTACTACTAAAGGTGCTATCCATTATCTTACAGAAAGTGAAATAGTTGAGAATAAGAATTATTTAAACTCTTTTATAAAAAAAGATGACAGAAAAATCTGGTGCTTGATAATGGGTGGGCCCACAAAATACTATGATTATTCAACAAAAAATATGAAACATATTTTTTCAATATTTTATAAACTTTTGAAAAAACATGAATTTCAACTTGTTGTGATACCATCAATGAGAACTCCACTTAATACTATTCACTATGCTAAAGAATTTTTTGGTGAAAATCATACTGTTGTAATGAACGTTGACAAAAAAGCTTACTTATCAGCTCTAGCGATTTCTGAAAATATTGTTGTTACATGTGACTCTAGCTCAATGATTTCAGAAGCTGCTTTAACTGGAAAACCAGTTTATATTGCAAATATTTTGCCTAGAAAAAATGATATAAGATTCCAAAGATTTAGAAATTTATTTAGAGAATTAAATATCATAAGAAACCTTGGGGAAGATATGGAAACTTGGACTTATCAAAAACTTGATGAAGCAAATAGAGTAGCAAAAATCATAAAAGAGAGATTAAATATCTAATGTCCTATTTAAATTCAATTCTTAATGACTCAAAAAAATTTGATAGTCCTTTCGTACATTGGGAATTAAACAAGCCTCTTACAGATGAACAAATAAATGAAATAGTTTCAGCTGATATAACCGATCCCGCAAAACATAATCTCAATTATGATGGTACTAGAGCTATAGATGGAGGAGAAGGAAAATTTAGGGAAGGAATTTCAGATGGTGGAAAGGCCTTAAAATTTAGATGTTTTGTCACCAAGGAAAATAGTAATGAATTCCCAGGACTTACTAATTTAATTAAAGAACTTCAAAATAAAAAAACATATCAAAAAATATCTGAACTAATTAATAAAGACCTATCAAATTCCTATGTAAGAGTTGAAGTAATTTGTGATCGTGAGGGTTTCTGGTTAAAACCACATTGTGATATCAAAGAGAAACTTATGTCGTGCTTGTTATTTGTTAACAAACATAATGAAAGTGAAGATTTAGGAACTGATTTTTATAATAATAATTTAAAACTAATAAAAACATTGCCTTATAAAGATAATTATGGATATTTTTTTTCAAGTGGGCCTGATACTTGGCATGGAATGGAAAAAAAAGAAATTATTAAAGAGAGAAGATGCTTACAAGTAAATTATGTTACTTTTAAAACTGATTGGAAGGTAGAAGATTAATCTTCCCAATCGAATCTAGGAAAAGTGTCAAAAACTTTAAAAATTCCCTCAGACCAAGTATTACAAACTTTCGAATAATCCTCATCATTTAAACTTAAACATTTTAAAGAAGCTAATTTATTTTCATCTTTTTTATAAATTGCAAAGTCTATTGGTGGTCCTACAGTTAAATCACTTTTTAAAGTTGAATCCATGGATATTAAAGCACATCTAGATGCATCTCCAATTGATACATTTGGTTTAATAACTCTATCTAGTATTGGTTTTCCATATTTAACTTCACCAATAACAAGATAGGGTTTACTGTCTGCTGGTCTTATATAATTTCCTTGAGGATAAATAAGATACAGCTCTGTTTTTTGTCCTTTTATTTGCCCACCAATAATAAAAGTTGAACCTAAAAGTACATTATCAGTGTTAATTCCCTGTGGAGAAGAGTGCTCAATATTTAAAGATCCAACATATGAAGCTATTTGTTCAAAATCTTTGCAAGTATTTAAATTCATTATTCCAGATGAACTACCTAGATCTTTTTCGATTGATTTATATACTGCCTGTGATGTTCCTAAATTTCCTGATGTAACAATTACTATTGTTCTATCTCCAACATCATGTGTAAACATTTTAGAATATATATTTACGTTATCCAAACCGGCGTTAGTCCTTGAGTCTGATGCAAATACCAGTCCTTCGTTTGTTTTAATTCCTATACAATATGTCATGACCAATTCTTATTTAAAAAAGCCATATTTTTCAAACCTTTTATATCATAGCTGATATTTAATTTTAGCATTTGTTTTGCAAATTTATTTAATAAAAAATCTTATATATGGTTACTTCGTTTTGGAAAAATTATGATGCTAAGTCCGCATATGACGGATATTTGACAGAAGATAACAAACTTAGAAAGCATGCTAGAATAATGTCAGGTATTCTGGAAAGGCATGGAAAAAAAAAATTACAGGAAATTGAAAAAAATTGTCAAAGCACAATAAGTGCTAGAGGAATAAATTTTAGAGTTTATGCTGCAAATAATAGAGCAGAAGAAAAAAAGTGGCCTTTAGATATTATTCCTAGAATTATACCTAAGTCTCAATGGAATAAAATATCAAGAGGACTAACCCAAAGAGTTAAAGCACTAAATTTATTTATTGATGATGTTTATAATAAGAAAAAGATTTTTAAGGATAAAGTTATACCTAGAGAATTGATATTTAATTCACCATACTATTTAAAAGAATGTGAGGGTTTTTCTCCAAAGTACAAAGCTTGGGCAAACATTTCAGGTATAGATTTAATCAGAAATTATAATGGAGAGTATTTAGTCCTCGAAGATAATCTTCGTGTTCCCTCTGGTGTGTCATACATGCTAGAAAATAGAATGGTTATGAGGGATGTATTCCCAGAATTATTCACAAGATACAAAGTTTCATCAGTTCATCAATATTCCAATAAACTTTACCAAAGTATGGTTGAGTGTATTCCAAAAAAAACAGACAATCCTCATATGGTTGTATTAACACCAGGTATTTATAATTCTGCTTATTTTGAACATTCATTCCTTGCAGAGCAAATGGGTATAGCTCTAGTTGAAGGTAAAGATCTATTTGTTGAAAATGATTATGTCTATATGAAAACAGTAAAAGGTAAATTAAAAGTTGATTGTATTTATCGTAGATTAGACGATACGTTTCTTGATCCTAAAGTGTTTAACAAAAGTTCTCTCATTGGAGTGCCTGGATTATTCAAATGTTGGAAAAAAGGTAATGTTGGTATAATTAATGCAATTGGAACTGGTGTAGCAGATGATAAAGCAGTTTACGCTTATGTAAACAAAATGATTGTTTACTATTTAGGAGAACAGCCCAAATTAAACCAAGTAGAAACATTTTTATGTGAAAATAGAGTCCACAGACAGCATGTGATTGAAAATATATCCAAGTTAGTTGTCAAACCCGCAAATGCTTCTGGAGGTTATGGAATAATGATAGGTCCTAAGGCTCCAAAAAAAGAGAGAGAAGAAATGATAAAAAAAATAAAACAAAATCCTAGAGAATTTGTAGCGCAACCTTTGGAGATATTATCAACAATTCCAACAATCTCTGAAAATGGAATAGAGCCTAGGCATTTAGATTTAAGACCGTTTATATTAAATGGTAAGTCCACTTATGTGACAATGGGAGGACTTACTAGAGTTGCATTAAGGAAAGGAAGTACTATTGTTAATAGTTCACAAGGTGGAGGCTCTAAAGATACAATGGTTGTGGATGCTTAGTTTTCTTGAAGAGCTTTAACTTTAAGTTTTTTAGTTTTTAGAGCATTTATTGCTTCTAAAAATGAATATGCAGTTGACATATTTGTACAATAAGGAATTTTATTAGCTAAAGTCCCTCTCCTTAGTGCTATGGCATCACTAATTCTATTTTCACTATTTCCACCACCTGTATTAATCACTAGGGATATTTTTTTAGAATTTAGGATATCTACTATGTGGGGTTTTCCACTGCTTACCTTATTAATTTTTCTACATTTCATTCCATTTTTTATTAATATTTCTGCAGTTCCTCTTGTGGCTGATAAAGTAAATCCAAGTTTTATTAATCTTTGAGCAACACCAATAATCTCTTGTTTGTGTGAATCTTTAACTGATAAAAAAGCCAAACCTTTGGTAGGCAATGAGTTTGCTGCTGCAATTTGACTTTTAGCAATTGCCATTCCAAAATCATCATCAAACCCCATCACTTCACCTGTTGATTTCATTTCTGGTCCAAGCAATAAATCGCTGTCTGGGAATTTGTTAAATGGAAATACAGCCTCTTTTACAGCAAATTTTTTATTCGTTTTATATTTTAATTTATATTTTGAAAGTTTTTCACCTGCCATTATTCTTGATGCAATTTTGGCCAATGGTATCCCATTAGCTTTTGAGACGAATGGAACTGTTCTACTTGCTCTTGGATTTACTTCTATAACAAATATTTCATCTTTTTTAATTGCAAATTGAATATTTAAAAGTCCTTTAACTCTTAATGCTAAAGCTAATTTTCTCGTTTGAATTTTAATTTCTTTTAAAAGATTATCTTTGATAGAAACTGGAGGTAGACAACAAGCAGAGTCTCCAGAATGCACTCCCGCTTCTTCAATATGTTGCATAATACCAGCAACATAAACATCTTTACCATCAGAGATAGCATCCACATCAACTTCCATTGCGTGATCTATAAATTTATCGATTAAAACAGGATTTTGTTCTGAAGCTTTAAAAGCTTCATTAATAAACTTTTTAAGTTGGCTTTTATCATGAACAATTTCCATTGCCCTTCCACCTAAAACATATGAAGGTCTAACAACAACAGGTAGCCCAATTTTTTCACTTATTTTAATTGCTTGATCAAATTTGTTAGCAATTCCACTTTCTGCTTGTTTTAAATTTAATTTAATCAATAGATCTCTAAATCTATCCCTGTCCTCTGCAAGATCAATGGAAGTATATTGAGTACCAAGTATTGGTAATTTATTTTCATGTAAGAATTTTGCTAATTTAATTGGAGTTTGGCCTCCAAATTGAGCAATAATCCCTATAAGATTTCCTTTTGATTTTTCTTTTAGAATAATATTTTGAACATATTCTTCAACCAATGGCTCAAAATAAAGTCTGTCACTTGTGTCATAATCTGTTGAAACTGTTTCAGGATTACAATTAACCATAACAGTTTCAAATCCAGCTTCCCTTAAAGAAAAGCTTGCCTGACAACAACAATAATCAAACTCTATACCTTGTCCAATTCTGTTTGGACCCCCTCCTAGTATTATTATTTTTTTCTTATTGCTAGGATTTGACTCACACTCTGTATTTAATGAAAAGTTTCTTTGGTATGTAGAGTACATATATGGAGTAAAGGATTTAAATTCTGCAGCACAAGTGTCCACTTTTTTAAATACTGGAAAAACTTTAAGTGCTACCCTTTTAGATCTTATAATTTTTTCTTTTATCCCAGTAATGTCTGATAATTTTTTATCTGAAAAACCAATAGATTTTATTCTGTTAAATTCATTATATGTTTTAGGAATACCTCTCTTCTTTATATTTTTTTCTTCATTGATAAGGTCTTTAATTTGATTTAAGAACCAAGGATCAACCTTTGATAATTTATATATTTTATCTAAAGAAATATTCTTTCTAAAAGCTTCAGCAATTAATATTAATCTATTTGGAATATTAATCTTTAAATTTTTTAAAATATCTTTTTTTGAATAATTAAAAATATTATCCAATCCAGAAAATCCAGTTTCTAGGGATACCAAGGCTTTTTGAAAAGATTCTTTGAAGTTTCTTCCAATTGCCATTGCTTCACCAACAGATCTCATTGAAGTTCCAAGTACCGCTTTAGTGTCTGAAAATTTTTCAAATGTAAATCTTGGTATTTTTGTAACTACATAATCAATTGTTGGTTCAAATGAAGCTGGAGTTACTTGAGTAATTTCATTTTTTAATTCATCTAAAGTGTATCCCACTGCAAGTTTGGCTGCTACTTTAGCAATTGGGAAGCCCGTTGCTTTTGATGCAAGAGCAGAGGATCTTGATACTCTTGGATTCATTTCTATTATAACCATTCTTCCATTTCTAGGATTTATCGCAAACTGAACATTTGATCCCCCTGTTTCAACTCCAATTTTTCTCAAGCAAGCAATAGACGCGTTTCTCATGACCTGGTATTCTTTATCAGTTAAGGTTAATGCTGGAGCAACTGTGATAGAGTCCCCAGTATGGATTCCCATTGGATCCACATTCTCTATTGAACAAATTATTATACAGTTATCTTTTTTGTCTCTTACAACCTCCATTTCAAATTCTTTCCATCCTTCTAATGACTCTTCGATTAAAACCTGATTTTGAGGGGACTCATTCATCCCAGTTTTGACAAGTTTAAAGAAATCTTTTTTGTTTTTAGCGATACCTCCTCCCAAACCACCCAAAGTAAAAGATGGTCTAATTATTGCTGGTAATCCTATCTCCCTCAAACATTTGGCTGCATCCTTAAAGTGATTTATAATTCTTGATTTTGGCAGATCTAAACCAATGTCAGACATATTTTTTCTAAATTTTTTACGATCTTCAGCATTTTCAATTGCTTTGGACTTTGCGCCTATCAATTCGATTTTGTATTTTTTAAGCAGTCCTTTCTTTTCAGCACTTATTGCTAAATTTAATGCGGTCTGTCCCCCCATTGTTGGTAAAATTGCGCTAGGTTTTTCTTTTTTAATGACTTCTTCTAAAACAGGAATTGTGATGGGTTCAATATAGGTTTTATCAGCAACTCCAGGATCAGTCATAATAGTTGCAGGATTTGAATTTATTAAAACTACCTCAAAACCCTCATCTTTAAGAGCCTTACAAGCTTGTGTACCCGAATAATCAAATTCACATGCTTGTCCAATTATTATTGGGCCTGCTCCAATAACTAATATTTTTTTAATGTCTTTTCTTTTTGGCATATTTTTTTACATCTTCAATAAAGTTTTTGAATAAGTATTGACTATCTTGAGGTCCAGGATTTGCTTCTGGATGGTATTGAACAGAAAAGACAGGTTTATTTTTTAATTTAATTCCCTCAATAGTATCGTCAAAGAGTGACTTATGAGTAATTTGAATATTTTTAGATAAGCTTTTTTCTACAACAACAAATCCATGATTTTGACTTGTAATCTCAACTGAATTATTCATAAAATTTTTGACTGGATGATTGGCACCTCTATGACCTAATTTCATTTTTTTTGTTTTTGCATTTAAAGCCAAAGCTAAAATTTGATGACCGAGGCAAATTCCAAATATAGGATAATTTAATTTAATTAATTTTTGAACCGTATCAATTGCATATTTTCCAGTGGCTGCTGGATCTCCAGGCCCATTTGATAAAAAAATACCATCAGGTTTTAATTTCACAATTTCATCAGCAGTTAATTTACAAGAAACTACCTTTACCTCACAGTTATAATCTGAGAAATATCTTAAAATATTTTTCTTAATCCCATAATCAACTGCGATAATTTTAAATTTTTTTATTGAATTCTTTTTATATCCGACATTCTTTTTCCACGTTTTAAACCCTTTCCATATATAAGTTTTTTTTGTTGATACTTCTTTAGCAAGATCTAATCCATTTAAACCAGGCCATTTAACTGACATATTGGTAAGTTTTTTAATATTAAATTTACCTTTTTTATTATTTGTAATAGTACCTTTTGGAGCACCCTTATCTCTAATAAAGTTTGTTAAGCTTCTAGTGTCTAATCCAGTTAACCCAACAATTTGATTTTTTTTAAGCCACTTATCTAATGTCTGTAATGCTCTGTAATTTGATGGAGAAGTAATTTCGGAATTAAATATTACACCTTTCGTCCAAATTTTATCAGACTCTAAATCCTCATTATTGGTTCCAACGTTTCCAATGTGAGGAAAAGTAAAGTTTATAATTTGTCCAGCATAAGATGGATCTGATATAATTTCCTGATATCCTGTTAAAGATGTGTTAAAACAAACCTCTCCAGTTGAAATTCCCTCATATCCAAGCCCATAACCTTTAAAAACTAGCTTGTTATCTAGAACTAAAATACCTGTAGGAAATGGATGATTAATTGCAATTTTTTTTTTTTGTTTTTTGATCAATTACAACTCATGAGTTAAAGGTCTATACAATAAAACCTTTTTTTGCGCAACACATCTAATGTATATTTTGTAAAAAAAATATTTTTCTTTTTGAAGAATATTTTTAATACGCTAAGATTTAATATGTCATTAAGAGAAAGTATAGAGTCAGACTACAAAACAGCTTTAAAATCTAAAGATAAAAATAAAATATCAACTTACAGGTTAATTTTATCCGGTATTAAAGATTTAGATATTAACAATAGATCTAGGGTAGAAAAAAAGGAAACAGATGATGAGGATATCAAGAAACTATTAAAAAAAATGATTAAACAACGATCCGAATCAATTGAATTGTATAAAAAAAATAATCGTAAGGATCTCCAGGATATAGAAGAACAAGAAGTTGATGTAATTAGTCAATATTTACCTAAACAAATTAGCGAAGAGGATACTAAGAAAATTTGTGAAGAAGTGATTAAATCAACAGGCGCAAACTCAATTAAGGATATGGGAAAAGTTATGGGTGAATTAAAGAAAAATAATGCTGATAGTATCGATTTTTCTAAAGCAGGAGCAATTATAAAAGAATTATTGAATCAAAAATGAAATACCCAAAAGAGTACTTACAAGAAATAAAAACTAGATTAAAAATTTCAACTGTAGTTTCAAAGACTGTTAGTTTAAAAAAGAGAGGAAAGGAATATGTTGGCCTTTCACCATTTAAGACTGAAAAAACACCATCATTCACAGTAAATGATGAAAAGGAATTTTATCATTGCTTTAGTACTGCAGAGCATGGAAATATTTTTGATTTTGTAATGAAGACTCAAAATCTTAAATTTGGTGAGTCAGTTAAATATTTAGCAAATTTAGCAGGGATGAGACCTTATACATTTTCAAAAGAGGATGAGATCAGAGAAGAAAAGTGGAACAAGTATAAATTGATATATGCAAAATATGTAGAATTTTATCATAAGGATCTTTTTAAAAACCCTTTAGCCAAAGAAGCAAAAGATTATTTAAAAATTAGAAATTTAACAATTGAAGAAGTAAAGAAGTTTAAAATTGGATATGTTTCAAATGATGAAAAATTTAAAGAAGAGATTTTTAAGGAATTTACTGAAAGTGAAATAAAAGAAACAGGATTATTTTATTTTGACGAAAATAAACAAAAATATGTAGATAGGTTTAGAGACAGGGTAATTTTTCCAATAAATAATATTTCAGGTGATCCAATAGCTCTTGGAGGTAGAATATTAAGAGATAATAAATACCTTGCTAAGTATATTAATTCACCAGAGACTCCGTTCTTTAAAAAAGGATCCAATCTTTATAATCTAGATTTTACAAGAAAACTTTCAAACAATATTGATAACATATTTCTTGTTGAAGGTTATATGGATGTAGTTGGCCTTAGTAAAAATAAAGTGGAAAACGTAGTTGCAAATTTGGGTACGTCTTTAACCACAAGGCAAATGTTAACTCTTAATCAATTTTTTCAGCATATTACTGTTTGTTTTGATGGTGACGAAAGTGGATACAAAGCAGCTTTAAGAGCAGCAGAAAGTTCTATTATTGAATTAAAGCCTGAAAAAGAAATTTCATTTTTATTTTTACCTAATAAACATGATCCAGATAGCTTTGTAAATGAAAAGGGAAAGGATTTTTTTGAAGATTTCTCTAAAAATAATTCTGTCCCTATTCATAAATTTATATTTAATCATTATTCTAAAAAAATGAATGACAATCCTTCATCTAGAGCTATTTTTGAAAAAAAATTAAGATCAATTTCGTTAATGATTAAGGATGAATTAATTAAGAAGTATGTGCTTGAATACTTTTTAGAAAAAATTTCTGAATTAACACCAAATACAAACTTAAAATATAATAAAAATTACACAAAACTTACAAAATCACTTAAATCAACTCAGAATTATTATAATGAAACAAAGTCTTTATCAGCCATAGATATAAAAGAATTTTCTTTTCTATATATTTTACTAAAAAAGCCTGAGCTTATAAAAGATAATTTTAACTTAATTGAAAATGTAAAACTATTTAGTAGTGAAAATAAATTATTATTTGAAGAAATTATAGACCAAACAAATAATTTTAAAAATACTGATTTAGAAAGTTTAAAAATTGACCAGGGTTTGATAGATAGGGTTTTAAAATATGCATCGATTAAGCATATATTAGTTAAAAACTTAAATGATGAGCAAAAAATTCTTGAAATTTTATCTGAGATAATAAGGGACCTAAAAAACTATGAGCTTGAGTTGAGAATATCTGATTTAGAATCAAGATTTTCTAAAGATTTAAGCGAGGCAACATTTAATGAGTTAAAAGAGCTCAAAAAACTACAAAAAATCAATTAAATTTAAATCAGAAACCAATAGATTTTTTTAATTTTAGCATTATATACACTTTGGACATTTTTATTGTGGAACGTATAATAACAAAATCATTTGCAAGACTGATGGGCAGAGGTGTCCATAGAGGTTTCATAACCTATGAGGAATTAAACAAATCTTTAGGTAAAAGAAACTTGTCAGATGAAAATTTAGAACAAGCATTTATTCACATACTTGATGAAAAAATAATACTAGTTGAAAAGAAATCCGATTTTAAAATTTTAAGAAAGAAAGATAATGGCTCTAAGGAAGAAGGAAAATCTGTAGAAAAAAGTGATGACCCTATAAGAATGTACCTAAGGGAGATGGGAGGGGTTGAATTACTTTCAAGAGAAGGTGAAATTGCTATTGCAAAAAGAATTGAGGCTGGAAAATATGTAATGTTAAATGCTCTTTCCCAGAGTCCTATCACGGCACAACAATTTTTTGAATGGAATAACAAACTACAAAATGATGAAATTCTAGTCAGAGAAATTATTGATATTGACACTAATTATATGGAGGATGAAGATACAGGTCAAAGTGCAAAACAAAAGAAATCAGATGACGGAAATAATAACCAAAATAGTGAGGAGAGCAATAACACTAATGAAGATGATGAATTCAATCCAACACTTGCAGCAATGGAAACTGAAATTAAACCTAAAGTTCTTCAAACCGTAAATAATTTAACTAAAGACTACAACAAACTTATAAAGTATCAGAAAGAAAAATTGGATTGCGTATTAAACCTAAAACAGTTTTCTATCTCTAAAGAAAAAAATTACAAAAAAATCGTAGAAGATATCTTAGAAAATATTAAAACTTTGCAGTTATCACCTTCAGTTTTAGAGGAATTAGTTCAAAAACACTATGTTGAAAACCGTAAGATTATATCTTTAGAAGGTAATCTGTTGAGATACGCATTGAATGAAAAAATCCCAAGAGATGAGTTTATAAAATTTTATGTTGGAAATGAAATCAATCCTAATCTTAAAACTTTTTTAAATACAAATGAAATTTGGAAAAAATTTTTTCAAAAATATAAAACAGAATTTAAAAATATTAGAGATAGATTAATAGAGATAAGCAACAAACTCGGTATTTCTGTAACAGAATACAAATTAATGGTAAGTAGAATTCAAAAAGGTGAAAAGGAGTCTCGTATTGCAAAAAAAGAGATGGTAGAAGCCAACCTAAGATTAGTTATATCCATCGCTAAAAAATATACAAACAGAGGTTTGCAATTTTTAGACCTAATTCAAGAGGGGAATATAGGGTTGATGAAAGCTGTAGATAAGTTTGAGTATAGAAGAGGTTATAAGTTCTCTACATATGCAACCTGGTGGATAAGGCAAGCTATAACAAGATCAATTGCTGACCAAGCCAGAACAATAAGAATCCCTGTTCATATGATCGAAACGATCAATAAAATAGTAAGAACACAAAGATTAATTTTAAGCGAATTTGGAAGAGAAGCAACCCCTGAGGAGTTGGCAAAAAAATTAAGAATGCCACTTGAAAAAGTCAGAAAAGTTTTAAAAATATCAAAAGAACCGGTATCTCTAGAAAAGCCAGTTGGAGATGAGGAAGATAGTAGCTTGGGAGATTTTATAGAGGATACAAAAGCCCTGGCACCACTTGAGCAAGCCATCAAATCAAATTTAAGTGAAGCAACAACAAAAATACTATCTACCTTAACTCCTCGCGAAGAAAGAGTTCTTAGAATGAGATTTGGTGTTGGAATGAATACTGATCACACTTTAGAGGAAGTTGGCCTTCAATTTTCAGTAACTAGAGAGAGAATCCGTCAAATTGAAGCCAAAGCACTTAGAAAATTAAAACATCCAAGCAGATCTAAACAATTAAAAAGTTTCTTAGAAAGTTAAAGGGCCGTTAGCTCAATAGTAGAGTACTGCATTGACATTGCAGGGGTAGTTGGAGCGTAACCAACACGGCCCACCATTTTTTTAGTTTTTTTTCTAAAAAATGTAATTAAATTAAAACAAATGATTTATGAATAAAACTTTAAATTTTTACTTTTTCCATAAAATATTTACATACTTAATAATTTTATTGTTAGTTGAGGGATTATTTCATTTTTACTATTATAAAATAAGTCAAATTATTTATTTTATACCTTTTAAAAATCAAACAGGCTTTAACAAATTTATTTGGTCTGAAAATGGTCTAGTTGAATTTTTACAAGTAATTTTCTTGTTTATGTCAACAATATTTTTAATAAAATTTATAAAAAAAATTTATTATCAATTCAACATTATTCAAAGAATATTTATATTATTGTATTTATCTGGAATAGTATATTATTTATTTGAAGAGATATCATGGGGACAGCATTTGTTTGGATGGAGCACACCAGAGATTTTTTCAAATTTAAATCACCAAAATGAAACAAATATTCACAATATTTCTAGTATATTTAATGAGCTTCCCAGGAATCTTTTGTTAATTTGGTGCAGTTTGTCTTTTGTTTTAGTAAAAACTCTCAAAAACAATTTTAATAATTTTAAAAAAATTATCCTACCAAACGATAACATAAAATCAATTTCAATTTTAATATTAATTTTTTTTATACCTAATTTATTAGTCGAAAAATTAGATCTTGCGCCAGGTCATCCCGCACTTAATGATACTGAAATTTTGTTAAATATTTTTTTTGAAATTATTTCTTTTAATTTTGTGAGGCTTTCAGAGCTTCAAGAATTATTGTTTAATTTTTATATACTCTGGCATTCTTATTATTTAATAAAGCTTAAGTATAATTAATCAAATGTATTAACTTGATTATAAAATAAAAACAAAGTAGAACCATTAATTCTAAAAGGGCCTGTAGCTCAGTTGGTTAGAGCAGTACACTCATAATGTATTGGTCCCAGGTTCGAGTCCTGGCGGGCCCACCATAAATTTATTTAATTATAAATTCCTCTAAAGATTTAAACAAAGAATTTATATCTCCATTATTGTTTTGAATTATGGATTTAAATTCTTCCTTTTGTGTTCTAGCCAAACTTAAACCTTCAACTATAAGATCTCTAATTAAAGGCCTGTCTGGGTTTTTTGTATATATTCTCCAATCAATTTTTATTTCTGGATTTTTAGAAGTTTCTTCTAAGACTGTGTTCACGATTGTATATTTTTCATTTAATTTATTTTCAGAAACTACGTTTATCTTTGGATCGGAGTAATCAACTAGTCTACTTGAAAAACTTTTTAAGAAATAACTTTTAAATAATTTTTTATATTTTATTTTTTGATCTTCTGTAAGTGTCTTTCGATACTTACCTAAAGTATACAATCCAATTCCATTAATATCTACATTTGTATCAGCAATATTATTCAGTTTTATTATTTTGGACTCAACCGGATCTGAGCTTGACAATATTATTGAAGCTTCATTAACTATTTCAGTTATTAATTGGCTTGGCTCTTTTGCCTCTAAAGGGGTTATAAAAATTGATATTAAAATCAATAAGGAGACTAATTTAATTTTTAACATTAATAATTATTGGTTGTCTATTTCTTCCCAATCATCATCACTCATTGTTTCTGTAGTCTCTTCGAGATTTAATATTTTTCTTTTTCTATCCTGTAAATAAAGACTTCTAATTGATGCGTAAAGATCTAATGAATTATTTTCAAGGCTTTCAAACGCTTCTAAATTTTTTGCTCTAAAATCAACCCCTGTGGTCAATCTAGAATAATAATAATCAGAATTTTCAAAGTATTTAGTATTATTTGATATTGTTACATTATACCATGCATCACCACCTGAAAAATTAACTATTGATCCCAATGAATCTCTTACAGTTGTAGGTCCAAGAACAGGAAGTACAAAATAACACCCCTCTTTAACCCCCCAAGTTCCCAAGGTTTGACCGTAATCTTCTTTTTTAAGCTTATTTAATCCATAATAAGATGCAACATCAAAAATTCCTGCTATGCCAAGAGTTGAATTAATTGAGAATCTTAAAGTATTAATTCCTGCCTCTTTAAGTTCTCCTTGCAAAATGTTATTTGGTATTGTTATTACATTTGTTAGATTACTTAAAGCGTTACTAGTTCCAGATCTAATTGGCTTTGGAAGATGTCTATATCCTTTGGCGATAGGTTTAAAAAAAATTTTATCTAATCCTTGATTGAACGCAAATATACCTCTATTCACGGTTTCAAAACAATCTTTTACCTCAGCGCTTTGTTCTTTAACTTTACTATTAATCTCTAAAGTACCATCTGATCCTGCATGGGTACTTAAAATCATCATTTGAGAAATTATTGTAATTATAAATACTTTTAAAATCTTTTCCATTATTGTCATTTATATTATATCTTCTATTTATTTAAAGATTTAATTGTTTGAAATAATGCAGAAAAATGTTGAAAAAATGACCTTTAATTATTCACCTAATTTTGATCTCAAAAAAAGAGATAAAAACAAAATAAAGTATATAATTTATCACTATACAGGAATGAAAAATGATAAATTAGCAATTAAAAAATTAACTAGTCTTAGTTCTAATGTAAGTTGTCATTATTATATAAATGCATACGGAAAAATTATTCAAATGGTTCCAGATTTATATGTTGCGTGGCATGCAGGAAAATCAAATTGGAGTAATCATAAATCCTTAAATCGCAATTCAATTGGTATTGAAATATCTAATCCTGGTAATGAATATGGTTACAGAAAATTCAGTAATAATCAAATAAAATCTTTAATTAAAATTTCAAAAATATTAATTAAAAAATATGGTATAGATAAAAATAAAATATTAGGCCATTCAGATATAGCTCCTTTAAGAAAAATAGATCCAGGAGAAAAATTTCCTTGGAAATTTTTAAGCAAAAAAAAAATTGGGTTCTGGCACAATATCAATTCTAAAAAACTTAAATCATATAGGGAGAAAAATTCTGAGGAAAATTTAAGTGAATTTACAAATAATTTAAAAAAAATAGGTTACAATATTCAATGCTCTAATTTGAATGAACTAAAAAAAATTATTAAAGTTTTTCAAATGAGATTTAGACCTGAGCTAATAAATGGAAAATTAGATCTTGAGTGCTTCAATATCTCAAAATCCCTTAATAATATTAAATAATAATTCATTGAATTATATTAAAAAATTTATATTGTTCTATTGCCAGATAAATGACTTATCGCTTTAATTTATTAAAGAGGAAAGTCCGGGCTCTACAAAGACACAGTGCCAGTTAACGGCTGGCGGGGGTGACCCTAGGGATAGTGCCACAGAAAATAAACCGCCTTATCAAGGCAAGGGTGAAAAGGTGTGGTAAGAGCACACCGGCTATGTTGGTAACAGCTAGCGCATGGAAAACCCCACTGAGAGCAAGACTGAGTAGAGATGACACAGTTAGAAATAACAAAAAGCAGTCTTTGGCTAGTCATCTGGGTTAGTTGCTTGAACCTTAAAGTGATTTGAGGTCTAGAGAAATGATAAGTTTAAATGACAGAACCCGGCTTATATTTTATCTGGCAAACTCATAAACTATTAATTCTTTTATCTTAATAAATAAAATTATTATTTCTAATTTATTACATTGTAGAAATTTAGAACAAATCAAGAATACCTGACTATAATATTAGGTATTGACGATTTAATTTTAAACCCATATTATCCCATAATATCCCAAATATGGAATTTATGGATTATGTTTTTATCTACTTACGAAAACAAATTAGACAAAAAAGGAAGGGTGTCAGTGCCTGCTAGTTTTAGAAGCTATCTTTCTAATATGGGATACAATGGAATCGTATGTTTTCCATCATTTAATAATCAATCAATTGAGGCTTGGCCTCAAGATAGAATTGAAAAAATTTCAAATGCAATAGACACTTTAAATCCATTTGAGGATAAGAAAGATTATTTTGCAACCTCAATATTATCAGAAAGTATTAACTTACAATTTGATAGCGAGGGAAGAATTCTCATTACAGAAAAACTATTAAGACATGCAAAAATAAAAAATAGCATGTTGTTTGTTGGTCAGGGAAAAACCTTCCAAATATGGGAACCAACAAGTTTTGAAAAATTTAGGGTCACTGCAAGAAAAAAATCTAACATTAATAGAGCTAACCTTAAATGGGAGCAAAAACTTAATAACTAACGGGGGATAAATGACAATTAATTTTAAGGCACCAGATATAAAAGAGTTGAAACCAAGAATATTAGTTCTTGGGATTGGAGGAGCAGGAGGTAATGCAATTAATGGAATGATAGAGTCAGGTTTACAAGGAGTAGAGTTTATAGCTGTAAATACTGATGCTCAAGATTTAAGACTAAGCCATGCACAAACCAAAATCCAGATGGGATTAAATTTAACAAAAGGATTAGGTGCTGGAGCAAAATTAGATATAGGTGAAGCCGCTGCTGATGAGTCCTTAAATGAAATTGTTAATGTTCTTCAAGGGGCTAATATGGTTTTCATTACCGCAGGAATGGGTGGTGGAACTGGAACTGGTGCTGCTCATGTTATTGCTCGTGCTGCTAAAGAATTAAATATTCTAACGATTGGAGTTATTACCCTACCTTTCTTATATGAAGGTCCTTCAAGAATGAGAAAAGCAAATCAAGGTCTTGAGGAATTAAGAAAACATGTAGATACAATAATTGTAGTTCCAAATCAAAATTTATTCAAAATTGCAAGTGAGCAAACTACATTTGAAGAGTCGTTTTTGCTATCTAATGATGTATTAAAGCATGGAGTTCAAAGTATCACTGACCTC
This sequence comes from uncultured Pelagibacteraceae bacterium, assembly GCA_902543405.1. GTDB lineage: Bacteria > Pseudomonadota > Alphaproteobacteria > Pelagibacterales > Pelagibacteraceae > Pelagibacter. The sequence goes on from CACBYC010000012.1 coordinate 38,655, forward strand.
ATGGTAAGACCTGGTTTAATAAATTTAGATTTTGCTGATGTTGAAACAGTTATGAGTTCAATGGGTAAGGCCATGATGGGTACTGGTCAGGCGGAAGGCGAAGGTAGAGCAGTTAAAGCTGCAGAGATGGCTATAAGCAATCCTCTTATAGATGACTACACATTAAAAGGAGCTAAAGGTTTACTAGTCAACATTACTGGTGGCAAGGATCTTAAACTTTTTGAAGTAGACGAAGCTGTTAATAAAGTAAGAGCTGAAGTAGATCCAGAAGCAGAATTAATAATTGGAGCAATTACAGATGAGAATCTTGATGGTTTAATGAGAGTTTCAATCGTAGCGACTTCTTTAGATGGGCAACAACCAGAGCCTAAATCAGTGATCAATATGGTTCACAGAATACAAAATAGAAATCCTGGATACTCTGATTTTTCTAATACTGGCTCTTCTCAAGCGTTTACATTCTCTAACCAAAACAGCTCAATCATGACTAATGGGGCAAATGCTCTTAAAATAGAAGAAGAGATTAAAGCTGAAACTGGGAGTGAAGCAACATCTGAAATTAATAATTCAGAAGACTTAGAAAATTCGACAAATCTTGAGGAGGAATCTAATATCTTAGAGAATGAAGTATCTACAGTCTCTGAACAATCTTTCGAAACAGATGAAAACAACCCTTCTCCTTCAAACGGATTAGAGAACTTTAATTTTGATGAGGAAACACCCGAGCTTTTTAATTCTGATGGATCAACTAATGAAACTGAGGAAGAAAATTCTTTATCAACAGAAACAAGTTCAACAGTAGAAGAAGAAGACGATTTAGAAATACCAGCATTTTTGAGAAGACAAAAAAATTAATGGTCTTCAATAAAATAAATGAATGCCACCATAAATCTGGAAAAAAAACATTTTCCAGTTCTGCTAAATGAATTAATTAGCATTATTTCCCCTCTTTATGGTGGCACATTTATTGATTGTACCTTTGGTCAAGGTGGATATTCAGAAAAAATTCTTGAGAGTAAACAAAACAATATTATTGCGCTAGATAGAGACAAAGATGTCTTAAGCAACACATTGAAATTCCAAAAAAAATATAACAAAAGATTTAAATTTTATAATCTTAAATTTTCCCAATTAGATCAAATCAAATTAAAAAATCATAAAATAAAAGGAATAATTTTTGATTTAGGATATTCACTCAACCAAATTAAAAATTCACAAAAAGGTTTATCATTTTCTGATAAAGGAAAGCTTAATATGAGAATGGGTTTAAATGAGTTTTCAGCAAATGAGATTATATCCAATATGGGTGAAAATAATCTTGCTAAAGTATTTAAAGTATTTGGCGATGAAAAATATTCAAAAAAAATAGCAAAAAAAATTGTAGAAAAAAGAAAAGGTAAAATTATTAATACAGAAGATTTAGTTCAAATTATAGATAATGTTAAAAAATATCAAAAAACAAAAATACACAATTCCACTAAAGTTTTTCAAGCTCTTAGAATTTTAGTAAATAATGAAATTAGTGAATTAATAAATGGCTTGATTAACTCATTTAATTTAATTCCCACAGGTGGCATAATAGCTGTAGTTAGTTTTCACTCGATAGAGGACAGAATCGTTAAATTTTTTTTTAAACACTATTCTGAGCAAAAAAATTCCTCAAGATATTTACCTGAAACAGAGGTTTCAGATAGATGCTTTAAATTAATTAATAAAAAACCTATTCTACCAAGCTTGAGCGAGATAAGGCAAAACCCACCCTCAAGATCAGCTAAATTAAGGTATGGAATCAAAACTAATGATAAATGTGATTTTAGTGAATTAAGAGAAAAATTTAACAATTTAATTAATGTTGAGGATCTGAGATAATTTTATGAAAAAATTGTTTTTTTTTACACCTATAATTTTTTTAATATTTGCAACAACTCTAACTAAAAACTCAACAAAAAAAATTGATAAAGAAATTTTTCAATTAAAAGAAAATATTAGGATATTAGAAGATCGTTATGAACTAACTTTACTTGATTATAGTATTTTAACTTCACCAAAAAAACTAATGGATTATCAACAATTTTTATTTGAGGATAAACTTATTCAAAAGAAAATAGAAAATCTCAGCACAATTGAATTTTTAGGTGATAAATTAAAAATTAGTAATATGGTTAAAATTGATGAGTGAATTGGATAATCACTCACAAAATTA
>CACBYC010000013.1 GCA_902543405.1 uncultured Pelagibacteraceae bacterium
GTCATTATCCTTTAATGGCACCAGCGGTTAATCCACTTATAACTTGTCTTTGAAAAAACATTACTAATAGAAATAATGGAGCTGTAGCAGACACAACTGCAGATACAGCCCACATTAAATTTCCTTCATGCTGATTGGTTCCAAGGTAACTTTGAATTTTGGGAACCATAGTATGGTTCTCTTGGTTTAATAATAAAGCTGTTACAGTAAAGTCATTATAAGCTAACATGAGACTAAACAATCCAGCTGTGATTACCCCAGGCCACATCACAGGCATGATAATATGTCTAAAGGCTTGAAAGTATGAGCAACCATCAATCAAGGCACTTTCATCTAATTCTTTAGGCACAGTTTTAAAAAATGAATAAAGGAGCCATAAAGTAAAAGGTTGATTGATTGCAACAAGAACTACAATAGTGGTTGGTAAAATTCCCCAAATTTGTAATTGAAAAAAAGGAAATAGATAACCTGACACCAATGTTATATGCGGCATTGCTCTAAAAATTAAAGCAATGATTAAAATCCAAAATGCATAATTTTTTGTAGATCTGGATAGTGCGTATGCTCCTAATGTGCCAAGAAATAATGAAATTGAAACAACACTTATTGTAACTATCACTGTGTTTCTTGAAGCTTTCCAAAATTCACCCTCAAACCAAGCGCCACTGTAAGCTTCCTTTGTAAATCTAGCGCCAGTTTCAATTAAAGTATTAAAAGCTGTTATTGCATACCACCAATCAGCTCTTGAGAAAAAGTCAGCTCTGACTTTAAAGGATCCCCAAAACGTCCAAATAAATGGAAAACATGCAAGTAACAACCATATAACGATAAATATTGTGTTGAAGGTTTTTAAACTGTTTGATTTTTTATCTAATCCAAAATCCATAATTATCTATTTGTTCTAAACTCTTTCCAAGTTCTCAGTAAAACTGGCGTTAAAATTATTGATATTCCTACAATAGTCATAATCGATGTTGCTGCTGCTGATCCAAATAAAATTACTTCCTCATTAACTAAGTTATCATAAATCAACCATGATAAAGATTGGGCACTACCTTCAGCACTAAAACCTATGATGGGTTCAAATACTCTAAAATTATCCATTAATGAAATTAAAGCAACAAAGGTAACTACAGGGTATATATGTGGTAAAACTATATGTTTAACTCTTTGAAATCTTGAAGCACCATCTATAATTGAAGCTTCCAATGGTTCTTGTGGAACAGTTTGAAGTGCTGCATAAAAAACAACAAAAGCAAAAGGGGAGTGATGCCAAACTCCATAAATAATAATTGTAATCCAAGTTAAAGCTTTTGATGATTTAACAGATAAGTAAGGATCATCCATTAATATTTGAAGATTTGCACCTATAATTCCTTCTGCATCAATCATCCAGAATAACACTAGAGAACCTACCAAAGGAGTTACAATCATTGGTAAAATTGTACCAAAAATAAGAGGACCTCTAATTTTTCTAGAAATTGCGTTTAGACTTAGCGCAATAATAAATCCTAAAAGCAGAACGCACGGTGTAACAATTACACAATAGGTTAAGGTAAATACTAAAGCTTTGTAAAATGGAAGATTTCCTACCTTGCCAATAAATTCACCTACTGATTTACTCTCACTCCAAAATTCTGACACTTGATCAGATGCCAAGTGATTTCTATCAATGTATGTACCAAAACCATTAAATTTTCCTAATGGTTTCTCTTCTTTAATTTTTGAAGTAGCTTCTTGATCTACAACTACTGATGTTTTGCATCCAAATGGATCACATTTTTTAACTTCAATAAGTATTTGATCATGTTGAGCGTAAAAAGATTGAATGCCTGTTGAAATAATTGGCAGCCCAATGAATAAAATCATTGCTAATCCTGCTGGGAGAAAAAACCAGAAAAAACTTCTATTGGGCATGATAAATATTTAAGTGGGGATAATTATACCCCCACTTAATTAATTTATATTTTATAGAAAACCTTGTTCTTTTGCTTTAGTGATATAAGCAGCTTCAACATCTTTTAACGCTTGTTCAGCTGACTCATTTCCTTGCAAAAACTCAACAATTTCACTACCCAAAGCACCATGCATTAATCCCATTTGTGGTAACATTGGATAAGGTTTTGCTCCCATTTTAACTGCTTCAATTACTCCGACAGATTTTGGACCAGGCACAAAGCCTTCTACTAACCAAACAGCTTGATCAGCAGCTTTCGCAACCATCTCTTTTGATGATGCTGCATGAGCCATTGCTCTAAAAGAAGCTTCTGCATCTGCGTCAGATCTATTTTTAGCAAGTGTAAATCCATCCCACCAAAGTGTTGCTGCAGGAATGTTACCTCCACCAACTGTTGCAGGAGCAACTAACTTAGTAGCAGCAGTTATTTTAGCATCTCCTTCATCATCAAGTAATGTTCCAGATCTAGATGCCCATAAAGTCATAATAGCTACGTTTCCTGATTCCCATTCAACTTTAATAGCTTCACTATCATGTGTTAAATAATCAGGGTTACTTAAATCAGCTAGTTTTTTTAACATATTTAAAGTTGCAACACCTTTAGCATTATTGATGTTTGGTTGTGCACCACCATCTTTAAAGAATTCACCACCATGACCAATGTACATGTTTACAAATTCTTCAGCTAAATTCCATCCAGCTTTATATGCCGCTGCATATGGGTATTTCATTTTTCCAGCTGCTCTTATTTTTTCAGCAGCTGCTACAACTTCCTCGTAAGTTTTTGGAATAGCAATACCATTTTCTTCTAATACATCTGTTCTTACATAAAGATGTTGTGTATTAGCCATAAATGCTACAGCCATTACTTTTCCATCAATTGTAATAAGCTGTGACTCTTGAATTCCTTTTCCATATTTTTTAACTAGATCATTCATTGGTCTAATTAAATCCGCATTCATTAATGGAACTATAGAACTGTTAGCAGCAACTCTAACTGAAAATTCAGAAGGATTTGCTGTTAAAGCTGGTACTGCAATTTTGTTGTGTTCAGCTGAGTGAGTGACTTTAAAGTCAGCACTTCCTTTACATTCTTTTGCAGTTTCAACTAAAGTTCTTAGAGCAGGAAAATCATTTGCTAAAATATTTATTGATCCACTTTTAATGTTACAGTCAGCGTTAGCTACTGTCCCAAAAAGTAAAAACAATAAAGTAACTAGTATTTTTTTCATTTTATTCTCTCTTTTGTTAATATTAATAAGTTTTACTTGTCAAAAATATACATATACGCTTATGTTTATAAAAGTAAAAATTAGATTAGTTTTGACGCAAGTTCAGCACCTGCGACAAGTGCTTCAAGTTTTTTGTAAACAATATCTTCATCTACATTTCCATAGCCTGCAAAGGTACTAAATCCACAATCTGTTCCTGCCATTAATTGATTTGGCTCAAGTACTCTAGAAAAAGCTAAAATTCTATGTTTTATAACATCTGGGTGTTCTATAAAATTAGAAGTAGACTCAACAACTCCAGGAATAATCATCTTATCTTTTGGTACTTTTATATTTTCAAATACTTCCCATTCATGAGCATGTCTAGGGTTAGCAGACTCAATTAAATATTTACTAACATTAGCCTTAAAAGCTAATCCAATTATTTTATCTAGTCCAATATCATGAGTATGAGGTCCTTCATAATTTCCCCAGCATATATGCATTCTTACTTTAGATGGATCTATATTAGATAATGAATTATTTAAAACTTCCACATGTTTGTTAGCTCTTTCCAAAAAATCTTTTTCTGAAATTTCTTTGTAAATCATATGCCTTGATAATGCGAGATCTGGACAATCAATTTGAATAGATAATCCATTCCCGGTTATTTTCTCATATTCAAACTTCATTATATCTGACAGTTTCTCAAGATACTCATCATCATTTTTATAAAACTTGTTGGGTAAAAAATTACATATAACTCCTGGAGATGGAGAATTCATAAATCCATCAGTATGTGAATTTTCTTCTAAGGCATTTTTAAAATTTAGAATATCTTTGTTAATTGAATCTTCATCTTTTATTTTAAGTTCACTTGTACAACATGGTCTTTTATATGTTGGAGTTCCGCCTGATAGAATAAGTTTTTTTTTAAAAGATGGAAAATCATCTAAATCTTTTGGAGCTTTTCTCTCACTTTCACCAGAAAAACCATCAACTCTATCTTTTATATAAGTTGCGTAACTTATTTTTGACATCTCTCCATCACTCACAGAGTCTATTCCTGTATTGATTTGCTTTTTTACAACCTCAGATACATTTTTTTTAACCACTTCATCAAAGCTGATAATATCTATTTTTTCATGATTATCTTTAGAAGCAAGAAGAATGGAGAGTTCATTTGATCTTGGTAAGCTACCAACATGTGTAGTTTTTATTTTAACCATGGTTCAATAGTATTTGTTTCCATACAGCAACTTCATCAAATAAAACCCATTCTCTAATAATCGAGTTATTATTAAATTCAGCATGGTTAATACCCATTATAAATATTTTTTTATTTGATGCTTTTCCATATTCATCACTTTCATTAGCATGTTCTCCTTCTAAAAACCATCGGACTGACACTCTTGGATTTTGCTTAGGCTCTTCTAAAAATCCCACATGCTCAATACTAAATTTTATATTTGTGAATATTTTCTTAATGGAATTCCATTTTTCAATAATATCTTCTCTTCCGTGACCAAGTTTATTTCCTGGCCAAAACAAACTTGCTGCTCTATCATAATCTTTATATTCGTAACTTTTATTAAAAATATTATTTAACACCTGCGTATATTTTTCAGCGATTGATCCATCTTTATAACTCTCTGCTTTATAATCTGAATTTTTATCAGAATTGGCATTATACAATTTACTTGAATTTGATACACCTCCTTCTTTTTCAATCATTTTTCTAGCAAACTCCTCTGGGGAATAACCAATCTGTCTGACCATTGCCCCTTGATCTCTAACGATCCATTCATCATAAACTTGATTATTCTTACAAGCACAATCAGCAATAACCCTATAATAAATATCTTTATTAGTGGGTTCACCATAAAAGCCTTTTCCAAGATGAGTTCCTTTGCTTAAAATTCTATGTGATGAGTGATATCCTATTTCATCATTTCCATTCCAAATAATGTCCTCACCTAATAACTGCCTGTTTGGAAATTCTTTTAAAGTTGAATAGGTGGCATCTATAACGGCTTTGTTTCCATATGTAACACCAAATGGTGATCTAACAGGTATGTCATTGGTATAAAAGTCACCAATTGACTCAACATCTTTATTTTCCCAAATTTGTTCTGTGATTTTTAAAATAAAGTCTGGAAAATCTTTATATTTTTTATCAAAACCTCTCATTAGATGCTTGATACACAATTAAGATATGAAACTTCACTTTCATCAATCTCAATATTAACATTCACACCTAATGGAACTGAAATAGTATCTTTAAAATTTATTTCTTTCGAAAACTTTTCTATTTCAATTTTCCAACTTCCTTTTTGTGAAAAAAGTATAGTAGGTTTATTAAAAATTAAATTTTCAACTCTCCCTTTTTTTGATTTGAAACAACTCAAACTAAAACCTGTATCTTGTTTTATTATTGGATTAATAGACTTATCTTGAAATATGTTTCCTAGTATGTGTGAAATTTTAATATTATCTCCAATATCTATCTCATTTTGAATTCTATTACTGAGAGTAGATATATTATTTTGTAATTGACCTAACTTATAATTATTAAATTTTTTTATTTCATCATTAGATATAGGTTCTAATAATCTCCTGCCATTTGGTATTGCTTTAATATTTAGATCTATTAATGAATTATCATCTAAAAGTGCCATGCCTGTCTTTTTTGCTCTCTCTAATACCTCGGGTATCCAAGTGACAATTCCTGGGTCATCACCTCCTAGTACAACAAAAATTAAGCCTTCTTCATCACCAGCATTTTCAAATGCCCTAAACATATTTGTTGGCATTGAAATAATATCACCAGAATTTAAGATTGTTTCATCTTTACCTTCAGATCCCCAATAAAACCTCCATTTACCTGAATAAATTATAAACACTTCTGCAGTTAAATGGCTATGAAGACCTGATCCATTAAAGGGCTTTGCTGATACTGCTCCTAAATTAAAACCATGAGGTTCAGATATTTTTATAGATTGGTCTGCATCTTCTGCAACACCTGGGCCTAGAATTGAATAATTCTTTCTTTCTTTATGTCCATCTAGCTTGCCTTCAACAAATGGTAAAGTACTAGGAATTAAATCTTTAAATTTTGCTAATCTAATATTCATATTTTTTTAATTATAATATTGTGATACACGAATATTTCCAACAAATAAATATATGCAAATAGAACAATTTGATACAGGTCTAAAAACAAAAACAAATGTAGAGAACATTGTTCTTTCACCAGAAAAAAATTTCCAAAATAAAAATTTAATCCGAGGTCATCTTAATAAAATTATTACATCAGGAGTAAGTGAAATAGATAAGAATTTAGAAGAAGCATTTATAACTGATGTAAAGATAAATAGTTTTTATCCTATCAACGAATTTGAAGGACTTAAAAATCTTAAAGAAAAAATCTTTATACCTTTATTTGAGGCTTTTCCTGATCTTGAGAGAAGAGAGAATATTGTAGTAGGAGGTGCTTTTAGAGACAAAGTTTTAGTTGGTTCGTACTCAGTACTCTCAGGATATTTTATAAAGTCGTGGTTAGGAATAAAGCCAAATTACAAAATGATTAATCTTAGATGTTGTGAAATTCATGAGCTTAAAGAAGAGAAAATAATAGAAAGCCATATCTTAATTGATGTTATGGATTTTTTAAGACAGTGTGGTATTTCATCAATAAATCCATCTAGAGGCTCAGAGGGAGCATGGCTTCCACCAATGAACACTGATGGAGTAAATTTTTTTGAAAAAGACATAGAGGTTTCAAATGCAAGTTTGAGACAATCATTAACTATGAACAGAAGTTTAAATTTCAAACCAGAAAAAGAAAACCTTTCAGATAAAGAATTAAAAAAAAGATTATTAAACCACCCTCAAAAAGAATACTGGCATAAAAAAATGATTTGGTATGGACCATGTGGAATAGGTACCTCAAGATCACTCGAGGGATTTATTGATATGCATCAGTTACCTTTTAGAAAATCTTTTACTGAAAGAGACTATTATAAACTAGGGCATTATTGTGAGATAGGAGATGGTAAGTTTTCCTTGTGTGCAGGTTGGCATAGTATAGAAGCATATTACGGTTCAAATGATTGGCTAGGATATAAGGCAAATAAGCAAAAATTAACAATGCGTGTTATGGATTTTTACCATCATGATGAGGGAAAAATCCGTGAAAATTGGGTACCAATTGATATACTTCATATACTAAAACAAATTGGGGTAGATGTTTTAGAAAAAGTTAAGGGTTAAAATGGCAAATATAAAATTTTCTGGAGTACATAAATCATTTGGCTCTAATAAGATTATTACAGACTTTAATTTATCAGGTAAAGATGATGAATTTCTAGTATTAGTTGGTCCATCTGGTTGTGGTAAATCAACATTATTGAGAATGATCGCAGGTTTAGAAAAGATTGATGAAGGTGAAATATTTATAAACGATCAAAAAATTAATGATCTACATCCTTCTAAACGACAAACTGCAATGGTATTTCAATCATATGCACTTTACCCACATATGAATGTTTATGAAAATATGTCTTTTGGGTTAAAAATTGAAAAAAAATCTAAGGAAGAAATTCAAACAAAAGTAATGCAAGCAGCTAAGATTTTAAAAATTGAGGAGTTATTGGAAAGAAGACCCAAACAATTATCTGGAGGACAAAGACAAAGAGTTGCAATCGGACGTGCTATCACCAGAAATCCAAAAATTTTTTTATTTGATGAACCTTTATCAAATTTAGATGCTGCTCTAAGATCAGAAATGAGAGTAGAAATTTCTAAATTACATAATCAAATTAAAACAAATATGATTTATGTTACACATGATCAAGTGGAGGCAATGACTCTTGCCGACAGGATTGTAATATTAAACCTTGGTAATATTGAACAAGTTGGTACTCCAGATGAAATTTATAATAATCCAGCAAATATTTTTGTAGCTCAATTTATTGGAACTCCAAAAATGAATATTTTACCTTTAAACAATGAAAATATTATCTCAGAAAATAAAATTAAGTTTTTGGGTAATCAAATTATTTTTGAAAAAACTAAATTTGACAAAAAAAAATATTTTTTGGGAATAAGACCAGAGCATTTTAATTTATCTAATGAATCACAATTTAAATTTAAACCTAAAATTGATCTTGTTGAAAATTTAGGAAATGAAAAGATTGTATATATGAGTAACGATAACTTAGAGCTTAGTGCAAAAATTTCTAGTCAGGAAGATTTTCAAAATCAGATAAATTTTGATTCCAAAGATATTTTTATTTTTGACGAAAACGGAAGAAGAATTTAAATTTTCTTTAAGTAATAATAATTTAATATGAATTGGATAGTTGTTACAATTATTGCAGCCTTTTTTCAGAACTTAAGGTCTTCATTTCAAAAAAAAATTAATAAAGATGTCTCAACTATAGCATCAACTTATGTAAGGTTTTCTTTTGCTCTACCATTAGCATTAGTATTATTTTTTATTTATTTCAGAGATATTAATGTAATTTATGACGTAATTAATCAGCCTGGTTTTTTAATAAATGTAACTTTAGCATCAATTTTTCAAGTAATATTTACATTTGTCTTATTATATCTTTTTAAGTTTTCAAACTTTGTTGTTGGTACCTCTTTAAGCAAAACAGAAGTTGTACAAGTTGCAATATTTGAATATTTTATACTTAATGAAAAGCTAAGTAAATTAGGAATAAGTGGAATTATAATTTCTACATTAGGAGTTATAATATTATCTATTAAAGATTTAAAATTATTTTTACAAAATATATTTTCAAAAACTACATTAATAGGTTTAATATCAGGATTATTTTTAGCTTTAAGTATTGTTTATTTTAGATCTGCTGCATTATCTTTAGAAAACTTCAACTCAAACTTTGAAAAAGTAATAACAACTTTATTATTTGGACTTTTGATACCAACTATAATTTTAACTATTTATCTTCTATTATTTGAGAAAAACGAATTTATAAAACTTTATAACGATAAATACGATTGTATGTTAATAGGGGTTGGTGGATTTTTTGCATCTTTATCTTGGTTTTATGCATTTACATTAATACAAGCTTCATTCGTTAGGGCGGTTGGGCAAATCGAATTATTATTCAGTTATTTTTCCTCAAGATATTTCTTCAAAGAAAAAGTAAGAGTTACAGAGATAATTGGTATAATAATATTTGTTTTTGGAGTTACAATTTTACTATTTTCTAGAATCTGACTTTACTAATTTTGAAACCCATATTTTCTTAGTCTAACATCTCCCGTTCTTGCATGTGCCTCCATACCCTCATATCTTGAAATTCTAGCACACGCTGCACCTACTTCTTTGGTTGATTCCTTAGTCATTCTTTGAAAGCTTAAAGTTTTAATAAATTTTCCTACAAATAAACCACCTGTATATTTTCCTGCACCTTTTGTTGGTAAAATATGGTTTGTTCCAGAACATTTATCTCCATAAGCAACTGTAGTTTCTTCACCAATAAATAATGATCCATAGTTTTTTAATCTATCATGAAACCATTGAAGGTTTTTAGTTTGTATCTCTAAATGTTCGGGAGCATATTCATCACTGATTTTAGCCATTTCTTCGTCTGTATCGCATAAAATAACTTCTCCATAGTCTCTCCAAGCTGCACCAGAGTTTTCTCTTGGTAAGTCTGGTAAATCAGCAATTAATTCTGGTACTCTTTTCATTACATATTCAGCTAATGATTTACTAGTAGTAAATAACCATGCAGGAGAGTTGTAACCATGCTCTGCTTGTCCGACTAAATCGAAAGCAACTAATTCTGGATCAGCTGTTTCATCTGCTATAACTGCAATTTCTGTAGGACCAGCAAATAAATCTATACCTACTTTGCCAAATAAAATTCTTTTTGACTCTGCAACAAATTGATTTCCAGGACCAACAAGCATATCTGCAGGAGCATTTCCAAATAGGCCATAAGTCATTGCAGCAATAGCCTGAACACCACCTAAATTCATTATTACATCTGCTCCACATAAATCTGCAGTGTAAACTATGGCAGGATGAACTCCAACCCCAGGTTTTGGTGAGCTGCAAACAATAATATTTTTAACACCAGCAACTTTAGCTGTAGTAACACTCATTACTGCAGAAGCAATATGAGCATATCTTCCTGCAGGTACATAACATCCAGCCGTATTAACTGGAATTAATTTTTGTCCAGCAAATAAACCATCAGAGAGCTCTACCTCAAAATCTTGGCCATAATTTTTTAATTGTGCTTCAGCAAACTTTCTTACTCTTTCATGAGAGAATTGAATGTCATCTTTCGTTTTAGGATCTAAATTTTTTTTAATTTGTTCAATTTTTTCTCTTGTAACAATTACTTCTCCTTCATATTTATCAAATTTTTTTGATAATTCGATGCATCCTTTTTCTTTTGTTTTCTCTATGTCCTTTAAAATGTTCTCTACAATCTCTCTTGTTTTTGAATCATCAGTTGAAGATGTTTTAGGTGATTTTTTTAAATAATTTATTGCCATGTTTAAATCTTAATTTAATTATTTTTTTTTTCAATATTCATTTAGTCCAAAGCTACCACAGCTGCAGCAATAGAAGCTAGTCTTGCTGTCGCATCATCTGATCTGCTTGTAATTACCACAGGAACTTTCCCTCCTATAACCACACCTGCCGCACATGCACCCATAAAATAAATCATCATTTTAACAAGGGCATTTCCTGTTTCAACGTTTGGAACTAGTAATACATCGGCGTCTCCAGCTACTATATTTTGAATGCCTTTTATCTCTGCTGATTTTTTTGATACACTATTATCAAAGGCAAGAGGGCCGAATATATCTGCATTTAAATTTTCTTTCTCAGCTAATTTACATATTTCTTTAGCATCAATTGAGCTTTGCATGCTATCTAAAACCTCTTCTGTTGCAGACAATATAGAGACTTTAGGTTTTGCAATTTTAATTCTATGACAAAAATCAACTACATTTTTCAGAATATGCATTTTTGTTTTAACATTTGGATTAACATTTAAAGCTCCATCAGTTATTATTAATGGTTTATCTTCTTTGTCTAAAGTCATATGCCAAATATGACTCAATCTTTTTTTACCAATCAAATTATATTTTCGTAACAAAACTTCTTTCATTAAAATATCAGTATGTATATGACCTTTAACAATTATTTTTACTTCTCCATCTCCAGCAAGCTTTGCAGCAATTTTAGCAGTGTTATTTTCAACTGTCTCATTTATTATTTCATATTCAGAGATATCGAATTTTAAATCTTCCGCAGTTTTTTTAATTTCTATTTCATCACCTATTAAAACAGGAATAATTAATTTTTCTTTCACGGAGTCCATTACAGATAGCATGGGAAGTCTTTTGCCTGCATTTACAATTGCCGCTTTAGCTCCTCTTTTTTGGTGAGCGATATCAAGTAAATTGATAGGACAAACTGTTGATTTATCTGAAAGCATTGAATTTATATATACTAAAATAATAAAAAAACTAATATACTATTGTTGATATAAGGATAAATAGTGGAAGTAGTTACTAAAATAGCTCCGATCGCTCTAGCTCTTATAATGTTAGGTCTTGGATTAGGATTAACGGGACGCGATTTTTTAAGAGTAATCAATAATCCTAAAGATTTTATAATCGGCTTTATCTGCCAATTGATACTTTTACCAATAGTTGCATTTATAATTGTATTAATATTAGATTTGCCAATTGAAATTGCTGTAGGCGTTATGATTATAGCTGCAGCTCCTGGTGGAGTAACATCAAATGTAATGACAAAATTTGCAAATGGAGATGTTGCATTATCAATCTCATTAACCGCTATAATAAGCCTGATTAGTATTATTTCTGTTCCTTTTATTATTTTTAAATCAGCAAATTTATTGGGAGTTACAGATATATCTTCTGATATCACCATGACTGGCATTGCATTAAAAATGGCTCTAGTTGTTACAGTGCCTGTTATTTTAGGAATGATTATAAGGAAATTTGCAGAAAATTTTGTTTCTTCAAATATTTCTATAATCGAGAAAATCACAACTTTATTATTTGTAATTGTTTTTGCAACAATATGGATTGAAGAAAGAGAGAATATACTCAATTACTTAAAACAAGCGGGTTTTGCTGTTCTTGTACTTAATATTATCATGATGGTACTTGCATATTACATAGCCAAGTTATTAGCCACTGGCATAAAGCAAAGAAAGTGTATTTCAATTGAGTGTGGACTTCAAAATGGCACATTAGCAATATTTGTAGCTACACAAATATTTAGTGACATTAGTTATATTATACCAACAGCAGCATATGCTCTGATTATGTATTTAACTGGCTTTATAATGATTTTTATACTTAGAAGATCTACTTAATATTTATTTGTTCAAATATCTTAAAGATTAAATAAGAAAGTGAGATTACATTTTTCTCCTGCAGTTTAATGGTATCAGATAAAGCTTTATCTTGCATGTTAACATTAAACAGTTTTTTTTTATTAACACTTATATATTTATTTTTTAGCAAAAAATTTAATTTTCTAACAACAGTTGGTCTTGGAATATGAGTTATTTCTGAAATTGACATGGTATTTACACCAGTTTCAGGAACTATTATTTTGTTCTTTTTCCACTTTGAAAAGTTCCATCCATTAGCTTCATAAGATTTAGTAACAAGTGAATGCCACATTATAACCATTCCAACTGAAAATATTTCAAGATCTCCCACTTGTTTTTTCCATCTATTTGTAAAAATAAAAACAAAATCTAAGAAAAAATACCAACAATATGTGAAATTATTTTTAATTTCATTTGAGATTTCATCAAATTGCCTAGATTGATTAATTAAATTATTTTTTTCACACAACTCAGCAATCTTTGAAAGCAATGCACATAAATTTTGAAGAGTATTTTTAGGTTGAACCAGTCTAAAAGCCGATCTATCGATATATATCTTTTTGCCAATTTTTTTTAGTACACCAAATTCTTCTAAGCGAAGAATTTTTCTTCTAGCACTCTCCTTGGGAATAATTAAATTTTTTGATATTTCAATAATATTTATTCTGTCTAGTTCTAATGATTTATCATATAAGAAAAAAGTATCATAACTTTCTACAAGTCCATTTTGGAAATAATAATCAAAATCTTTATTTATAAGATAAAGAATTATTAAATACTTATCTATGTCTTGAAATGTTTCATAGGATGAATTAGTCCATTCAGACAATAACTTGTAGTAAAAGGGAGCTATTTCATCAAAATTTTCTACAATAACTTTTTGAATTTTGTTTTCACTTAATAGTGACGAGTTTTTACTCATTTTCTATAAACTCATTTTAGTCTTTTGACCCCATTTTGGACATCAAATAAAATTTTTATAACCCATTTCGGACACTTGGGAAATAGCATCAAAATTTATATATGTTTTAATAGTATTTATATGAGTTTGAACAGCCTAAATAGAGCATCTAACATTGAAATTTCTTCTCAATTAACAGGTGACGTAAACATTGATACCCCTCAAAAAGTAAATGTTGATGCTCTTAAACTGAAAATGATAAAACAAGAAAAAAAAGAAAATTTTACAAATAAAGCTATCGTCGTATCAATATTTTTTGGATTAGGAGTACTTGGATATTTTATTTCTATTTAACTTTAATAATCAAAGAAATAATCTAAAAATTTAGGCATTCTCAACAATTATCGGTTATTGTAATAAATAAGAATTAGTAAATAATAAAGATATGAAACCTTTTGCAGGATATTTAATTTTAGCCCTAGGAATTACTACAGGCATAGCTGCAAACAGTTTTGCTAAAATTTCAGATGGCTTTACAAAAATAACACCAACTATCGCTTGCTTACTTTTAATGAGTGTTACAATGTTTTCTCTGGCTAAAGCAATGTCAGTGATACCTGTTGCATTTAGTTACTCAACTTATAGCGGATTAACAGTTGCGGGTGTAGTTTTGTTTGGGATATTAAAATATAATCAAGTTCCTAATCTTTATGGATTGATTGGTATTTGCTTAATTGTAACTGGGGTTATTATGGTAAATTATCTAGGACGAGCTGGTTAACAATTTAATCTATTTCAATAGAACACGAATATCCTCCATGATATTATCTGGAATTTTAATCTCAGATTTATAATTTTTTTTAAATCTTCTTAACTTGTTTTCTCCTGGATATAATATTTCTTTAAGTCCTTTTAATTTAGGAAGTTTTTTAATTCTTTTTATGTTTTCTTTTATTCTTTTTTTATAATTAGATTGAAATAAGTTTGCTTTCATCACAATGAATAAATGACCAATATTTTGTGGGCCAGAAAAATCATCAAAAGGATCTTTCACTTTCCCACCGTGATTACCCCCTGTGTAAACACCACTTAATATATCGACCATCCATGCAAGTCCTGATCCCCTAAATCCAGCTATAGGAAGTTGAACACCTTCAAGTGCTTTTTTAGCATCTGTTGTTGGATTACCAAATTTATCCAAAGCAACTCCTTCAGGAATTTTTGAATTTGATCTTGATGCAACTCTAATTTTTCCTCTATTAATCATAGAGACAGATGTATCCAATATAAATGGAACTTTAGAACCAGTTGGCGATCCAAAGCAAATAGGGTTTGTGCCAAACAAAGATTTTATAGCACCATGTGGAGCAATAGCAGGCGGTGCATTAGTGAATACTAAAGCTATCATGTTTTTTTTTACAGCTTGTTCAGCGTAATATCCCGACATTCCGTAATGGCCACTGTTTTTTACAGCGACCAATCCTATCCCTGTTTTCTTAGCATTTTTTATGGCTTTTTTTATAGCTGAATCTGCAGCAACGAAACCAATGCTGTCATCGGCATTTATATGGGTAACAGATTGGGAAATATTTTTTAGTTTGATTTTAGGTTTTGGGTTAATCAGTTTTTTTTTAATACGATCACAATACATTTTTAATCTTGATAATCCATGGGTTGGGGCACCTACTAACTCTGCATTAATTATTGCTTCAGCACATATTTGTGAATGTTTTTTTGAAAGTTTATGTTTTTTTAATATTTCAATTATTATTTTTTTAAGTTTGTTTTTGTGCATTTAAAGTTTGTTTAAATCTTTATTGAAAAATGAACTTATATCTTTGACTAAAATATTAGGTTCCTCCAAAGCTGCAAAATGACCACCGTTTGAAAATTTATTCCATCTTTTTACATTAAAAATTCTACTTACATACGATTTTGGCGGCCATTCTAACATTTCTTTTGGAAAAATTGCTATTGCAGTAGGGACTTTTATTTTTTTAAAATTTTTAGGAAAAGATCTTCCACCTTCTTTTCTTCTTCCAAAATATATCCAAGAAGCAGTATTAAAACTTTTGGTTATTATATAAATCATTATATTTGATAATAGTTCATCTTTTGAAAATGTTTTTTCAATCTTACCCATTTTTAAATCTGACCAACCATGAAATTTTTCCAAAATCCATGCTGCTGTTCCTACAGGACTATCTATCATTGCATAAGATAAGGTTTGAGGTTTAGTAGCTTGTTGAGTTCTATATCCCTCCTGCATGATTTGATCAAAGTTAAATTTTTTTTCCCATTTTCTCTCTTTTATATTTTTTGTTCCTTTTGGATGTCTAAGAGGTAAGCAATTAATATGTATTCCTTTACAATTCTTTGAGCTATCAAGACCAATCCATCCTGCAATTGTTGCTCCCCAATCGCCACCTTGTACGAAATAATTTTTATAGCCTAAGTTTTTAACCATAAATTTATTTAATATTTTTCCTATTTTTCTTGGGCCTAGGGCTTTTTTAATTTGCGACGAAAATCCAAATCCTGGTAAAGAGGGAACAATTATATCAAATCCGTCTTCAATTTTTCCTCCAAATTTTTCTGGGTGAGCAAGTCTTGGAATGATATCTAAAAATTCAGTTATGCTTCCTGGCCATCCATGTAAAAGTAATAATTGTTTAGAATTAGGATTTTTACTTTTTTCAAAAATAAAGTGTAAGTTTATATCTTCAACTTTAGTTTTATAATTTTTAAATGAATTGATTTTGTTTTCAAATTTTTTCCAATTATACTTTGTAATCCAGTATTTAGATATGCTCTTAAGATAATTCAAGTTGGTTCCATACTCCCAACCATTCATATTTTGGGTAGCACTCCAAGGAAAGTTTCTAACTTTTTTATAGATGTTATTAAGCGTGCTTTTAGGCACACTTATTTTGTATTTTTTGATCATCAATTAATTATGACTTATCCAAATTGTTTTTGTTTGAAGAAATGAATTTAGAGCCTCAGTTCCTTGATCTCTACTTAGTGATCCTGACTGCTTATAACCTCCAAATGGAGTTTTGATATCTCCTTCAGAAAAAGTGTTTACTGATACAGTTCCACAAGGCAAACTTTTAGCTAAATGAAATGCTCTATTAATATCTTGAGTAAAAACACTAGCGTGTAATCCATATTTTGAATTACTTGCAATTTTTAAAGCCTCTTCATCATTTTTAACCGTTAAAACACCAAGCACCGGTCCAAAAATTTCCTCTTGAGCGATGGTCATATTTTCTTTTAATCCATCAAATAGTGTTGGTTTTGCATAAAACCCTTTTTGCTTTTTACTTGAAACTCCTCCAGATAAAAGTTTTGCTCCTTCATCTATTCCTTTTTGGATATATCCATCAACGGTTTGCAAATGTCCTTTTGAAATCATAGATCCCATATTTGATTTTAAATCTAATGGATCTCCTACTTTCAGCTTTTTAACTTTTTTAATTACTTTGTCTAAAAATTCATCTTTAACTTTTTTATGAACTATCTGTCTCATATTTGCTGAGCAGTTTTGTCCACCATTCCAAAATGCAGAATTCATAGCATTATCAATTAAATCATCTGTAATTTTAGCATCTTCCAAAACTATAAACGGACTTTTCCCCCCCATCTCTAATGCAACAGGTTTTAAATTACTTTCGCTTGAGTATTTTAAAAAATAACCACCAACTTCCGTTGAACCTGTGAAAGAAACTGCATCAACATCTTTGTGTCGACCTAAAGCCTCGCCAACATCACCATAACCAGGTAGAACATTCAAAACTCCATCTGGTATACCAGCCTCTTTTCCAATTTGAGCAACTCTGATTGCTGTAAGAGGTGTATCCTCTGCTGGTTTAATTATTACTGAACAACCAGCTGCAAGAGCTGGAGCCATTTTCCATACTGCCATCATTAAAGGAAAGTTCCATGGAACAATTCCAGCAACAACTCCTATTGGTTCTTTAACAATTAAACTAGTTATAGATGGTTCTGTCGGACCAACTTTTCCAAATACTTTATCAATTAATTCTCCATACCACTGAAAATGCATTGGCGCATCATTTGCAACTTCATTAATACAGTCGGCGATAAGTTTACCTGTATCTATGCATTCTAAAACTGAATTTTCATCACCATGTTTTCTGAGTAATTCAGCAAATTTTAATAAAACGTCTTTTCTATGTTCAGGTGAACTCTTAGACCAAACACCGCTATTAAAAGCTTTTCTTGAAACTTTTACTGCTAAATCAACATCTTTATGATTGCATTTTGCAACAGCACATAGCTTTTGACCAGTTGCTGGATTAATTGTTTCAAACTTTTTACCATCAATAGCATTTACATATTTACCATTAATGAATGCTCTTCCTTCAAATTTAAGTTTATTAGATATTGCTTTATATTTATTTCCTGAGCTCATAAATTTCTTTCTATAAATTATGTTTTATTTAATTTTTAAATTTTAAATCTAAGGCACCTTTAGACCAAAATAAATAGATTAACTATTAATTATTGATACAACTTTTGATTGTAACCCTTTTTGATAATAAAAGTTTCTTTTTTGTTTTACTTCCTTCTCAAATTGAATTTAAATAATAATAATTCAATTAATTAAAAGGAAATTTTATGTTTATTAAAAAAATTTGTAAGTCATTACTTACAGTAATTGCAGTTACTTTCTTTGCTCAGGCAGCGTATGCAGAATTAACTCTGAAGCTTGGGACAACTGGTAGATTAGGTATGCCAATTGGAGATGCTATAGATCAAGCGCTTATACCAGCTATGGAAAAAGCATCTGGTGGTAAAATGAAAATCGAACCACATTATCAAAGAAGCTTATGTGCAGAACAAAAATGTGGAGAACAAGCCAACCAAGGTCTTATAGCTCTATGGACTAGTTCTACAGCAAACTACGGTAACTTTGGACCAGAGTTAGCAATTTTTGATTTGCCTTTCATTTTTAAATCACTGGAAGATGCAAAAAGAATATCAGATGAATGGTTAGCTGAAAGACAGTGTAAGCTCGCACTTGAAAATGCCGGTCATATTTGCCTTTCTGTTTATTCAAGTGGTGGATTTAGACAACTTGGAAATGCAACTAAACCAGTTCATGAACCTGATGATATGAAGGGACTAAAATGGCGTACTACAAAAAGTCCAGTTGAGTTCATGCTAGTTAAAAATTGGGGTGCAACTCCAACGCCTTATGACTGGAGCCAATTATATCAAGGTCTACAGTCGGGTGTAGTTGAAGGCCAGTATGTAGCATCACCTTGGCAGCATGTTGCAAAACTTCATGAAGTTGCTAAGTATTTCACAGAGATTGGTGGAATGTGGTCAGGAAACATTTTAGCAATGGACGCAAAACAATATAATGCATTGTCTGATCAACAGAGAAAATGGTTACACCAGGCAGCTGATGCTTATGGAGAAAAAGTAAACGAGTTAGACAACGCTTGGATTAAGAATGGTGAAGATGCAATTAAAGCATCTGCTAAAGAATGGTATGTACCAACAGAAGCGGAAATGACTAAGTGGAGAGCGGGCGCAATTGGTGCTTGGTTAGACGCTAAAGGTACTTTTGAACCAGAAGTAGCCAAAAGAGTTCTTATGGAACAAGGCATGGATGGATTTGTAGCTCAGTTAGAGGCAGCTGGGGCTCTGTAAATCGTTCAAAAAAATAGTGTAAAGATCATTTAGCTCATTTATTAGAGTTAGATGATCTTTACGTAAAATAAATCATAACTTATAAATATTTATGGAAAGTATTATTTTACTTGTAGTATTGCTTTTTCTAATTTTATTAGGAGCTCCTATTGGTTTTATATTAATATTGATACCATTTGTTTATATTTTACTAACAGATGCTGTGCCCCTTGTATTAATACCTAGTCAAATGTTTACCGCCATTGACTCTGTTCCATTGACCGCGATTGCATTCTTTATGTTGACGGGTGAATTAATGACAAGTGCTACGATTACAGATCGTTTAGTTGCTTTGAGTAGGGCGTTAATTGGACGAATAAAAGGAGGGTTAGCTCAAGTAAATGTACTTGTTAGTATGTTTTTTGCTGGCATGAATGGCTCTGTCGTAGCAGATACAGCTACAGTCGGGGCATTAGTTTTACCAGCAATGAAGAAAGCAGGTTATCCTGCTGCATTTTCAGCTGCTGTTACAGGAGTAAGTTCCACTATAGGAGGGATCATTCCACCTAGTATCATGATGATTGTACTTGCTAACGCAACTGAGATTTCGATTGCATCTTTATTTGCAGCTGGGATTGTTCCAGGAATCTTAATTGGAGTTGTGATAATGGTAATTAATCATTACTTTGCAGTTAAATATAACTTCGAGCGTAGCGATGAACCATTTTCGGTACGTCGAGCTGGTAAAGAATTATATCGATCTTCATTCGCCCTTTTGATACCTTTAGTTTTAGTAGGTTCAGTAATGGGAGGTGTAGCATCGGTTGTTGAGGCTGGAGCCATCACTGCTTTGGTTGCTTTATTTACAGGTGTATTTGTTTATCGAACTATCAAATGGAGAGATTGTACAAGTGCTTTTCGTCGGGCATTCCGTAATTCTGCAATGGTCTTTATTATAATAGCTGCTTCAGGTCCTTTTAGTTGGTTGCTTACTTCTCTTGGTGCAATTGGTGATCTCGAAACCTGGCTTTTAGGATTAGCAGATTCCCCCATATTATTTATTTTGGCTTTAATATTATTCATTTTTCTTCTTGGAACGGTAATGGACTCAGCAGTTAACATTATAATTGTTGGCCCAGTACTAGTAAATGTTATGTCTCAAGCTGGATTTCCAGAGGTGCAAGCAGCTATGGTTGTGATAGTTGGTTTCTTAATAGGATCAGTAACACCTCCAGTTGGTGTTGCCTATTTTACCTCAGCAACAATAGCGCAAGTCCGTCTTGAAAAGGTTGCTATCGCGTTGATTCCTTATTTGATTGGATTGTTTTTACTTTTATTTTTTATTCTTGTTGTGCCAGAATTAACAATGTTTCTTCCAAACTTATTGAGTAATTAATGAAATGATGAAATTTTTGAACAGCATAGATCGTTTTGTCCATCGAATGTTGGAAGCTATGTGCTCACTCTTGTTGGCTGCCATGGTTGGTTTTACACTTTATAATGTTACTATGCGATATGTTTTTAATAACCCTCCTGTATGGGGTGATTTGCTAACAGTATTAAGCAATATTTGGTTGATGTTTATAGCACTTTCTCTGACAGCTAGAGATAATGAACATGTAGCTTTAAATTTAATTTATGAAAAATTACCAGAAAGAGTTTCTTTATTCATACGCCAGTTCTGGAAAATTATGATTATGATAATTGGCGTAGTCTTAATTATTTACGGAATTGAACTTGTAGAAGGTATGCGAGGAAAATATTGGGAAATGTGGTATTTTGAAATTAGTATGCAAGGGATTGAGTTCAAAGAGAATTATATGCCAAAAAAATATGCAGTTGCAATCTTACCATTAGCTGGATTTTTGACGACTATTGGTGCTGCTATTGGTTTTTTCAAAAAGGTTTAGTTCACAAAATTGAATTTTAACCTTTACCTCTCCAAGGAATAGTTTTATCTATTATTTTTCTTAAAGTAATATCAAACAATAACCCTAACATTCCCATGATAAAAATTGTTATCCAAATTACTTCATATTGAAAATATTTTTTTGCAACGTTCTCAACAAATCCAATACCAGTTGTTCCAGCTAAAAATTCTGCAGCTACTAAAGTTCCCCAACACATTCCAACTGCAACTCTAATACCTGTAAGTATTTCGGGTAAAGAATTTGGAAATATCACATGTCGAAGTATTTGTCTTTTAGATGCACCTAATGAGTGAGCAGCATGAATTTTAGACAGTTGCGTTCCTGATGCCCCAGCTCTTGCAGAAATAATCATAATTGATAAAGAGACCATAAATAATAAAAAAACTTTTCCAGTATTATCAATTCCAAGTACTGAAATAATAAGTGGAGCCCAAGCCAGTGGAGGCACTGGTCTATATAATTCAATCAAAGGATCAAAAAATCCTTTAGCAAATCTATTTAGTCCCATAAACAAACCTAATGGAACCCCTATAATTATTCCAAAAACTAATCCTAAAAATACTCTTAAGAACGAGTCCCAGATATGGCCATAAGGTACAGGGATATTAAATAATTTAAAATCACCCGTAACAATTTTTAAAACTTTACCTTTAAAGTTTTCTTTAACTATACCTTCACTAGTATGAACAGGGTAGTTACCTGGCAAAATATCAGCAATCCAATCTGGTAAAATAAATCCAATTATTGAACTAACATCAATCATTTCTATCCAGAGAAGAGGTATATTTTTATATCCAACATTTGGATTAGACATTAAGATGAATTTATTCAATGTATCTGACGGTTTAGGTAACCATCTTCCTGAGCCTTGTTCTGAGCAACTCGGCCCACTAGCTACAATTGTTCCAGCTGGAAATAAAATTATATCAATTAATCTAAGACCAGCTTGTTCTTTTTCCTGAAGGTCATCAAATTCAATAATCGCCTTTTGCATTTCATTAAGTGCATTTGGTGGATAAATGCTTGCAAATTCAATTCTTCTTGCAATTTTGACTATATTTTTTGCGTAATCTGAGGCAATTTCCTCATTATCATCCAAACTTTTTCTATAAGTTTTTACTTCATCTTTCAGTTCTTTAATTGAACTTTTGAACAGTGGATTGTGATTTCTTAATTTAAAAAATTTATCGTTAATTTTTTTCAGTTCCTCTGCAGCAGCTTGAAATTTTAAACCTTTTGAAGTTTCTGCAACAAACGGAACTTCAATAGTATTTTCTATTGTACCAGTTCCTGATCTAACCGTTGTTATGCCCCAGTTACCTTGTTCAGATATTGTTTTTAATCGTTCACTTTTTTCAACTTCTGTTTCAAATGGATAATCTTCTTTTTTAAAATTTGAACTTAATTGTTTTATCTCATTGGTCATTTCACTTATTTTAATTTTAGTATCCATCTCAATTAAATCCTCATTAGTTAATAAAGGAATTAATTGTTTAGTTTTATTTATAAAATCAACTAAAATTGTTTTTTGTTGATTACTAAGATCTTTAGAATTTTGTATTTCAGCTGTTATTTTTTGAAGATTTTTATTTTCAATTTTAATTATAGAGGTGCTTTTAAATTCACGTTCCTCTATTGGAAATTGATATTTCAATCCCAGTAAAGACTCGTTTATTTTAGCTACCTGACATAATTCGTTTGCTGATTTTGGATAAAAACCTTTTGCTATGTCCCAAGAGTAATAAAGCCATACTAATAGTATTGCAGCACTTCCAACAATAACCCAATGAGTTCCACCTTTAGCTCTTTCAGGATTTCCAAATACAGCATCAACTCTTTCAGTCTGGATTAATCTTCTGCCATACATAATACATCCAATTATGGATACAAAAATAAGTATGGTTATTATTTGAGTTAACATTTAGTTTTCTTTACCCATAATTTCTTCTTCCATATTCCAAATCATGGATAATATTTCTTCACGTTTAGATGAAAATTCTTTATTTTTTTTTATTTCTCTTAAATCTTCCTTTAAACCCATTTCTGCAAAAGGTAGATTGTATTCTTTATGTATTCTTCCTGGTCTTGGTGCCATTACATAAAGTCTTTCACCAAGTAACAACGCTTCTTCAACTGAGTGAGTGATTAAAATTATAGTTTTTCCTGTCTCTTTCCAAATTTTAAGAACCAAAGATTGCATTTTCTCCCTAGTTAACGCATCCAGCGCGCCTAGGGGTTCATCCATTAATATTAAATCAGGATCATTTATTAGACATCTTGCTAGAGCCACTCTTTGTTGCATCCCTCCAGATAATTGGTAGGTAGGAGTGTTGCCAAACCCCTTTAAACCTACAATTTCTAGCCATTCTTCAACTCTTTGAGCGGTTTTTATTGGATCTTCTTTTTTCATTCTAAGTCCAAAATCAACATTTTCAGCAACTGTTAACCACTCAAATAAAGCTCCTTGTTGAAAAACCATTCCTCTCTCAACTCCTGGACCATTAATTTCATTGCCAGCTAAAACAATAGAACCTGAGGTAGGTCTCAAAAAACCAGCAGCAATATTTAAAAGGGTAGTTTTCCCACATCCTGAAGGACCAAGAACAGTAAGAAGTTCTCCTTTCTTTAAGGTAAAATTTACATCTTTTAATGCGTGAACAGTTTCTCCTTTTGGAGTTTTAAAAATCATATTTAGATCTTTGGAAACTAAGTCACTCATAGAAATAACTTTATATAAAACTAATGTTAAAAAAAATAGGCGCTAAATAATTAGCGCCTATTAAATTTGTTTTACTCTTTATATATTATAAAGGTAAAAAACTAGTATCAACGGCACCGCCCGGTGTTCCCATACCTTTTAGGAAACCATCAAGATTACCGCTCTCCATTGACTGTTTAGTCTCTTCTGGAGTAAGAAATTTAAATCCACTTAAAGTTTCTTTCATATCAGCAACTTTCATTTCTGAAGCTTTTGACATTGCGTTCATATCGCTTTTACCAGATCTATATCTGTCATTTGCTTCATGAGTTACTTCTATAAAAGTTCTAAGCATACCTGGATTTTCTTTCATGAATTTGTCAGTTACAGATGTAATATCTATTCCTAAGATACCAGCATCTCTTGCTTCTTGAACTGTTAAAAGTCTTGAACCAACTGCAACTGCAGCTTTGATAGAATTTCCACCAAATAAACATGCCATCACAACATCACCACTTACTAATGCAGCAGCACCTTCTTCAGGATCCATTTGAATTATATCCATTTTACTTCTGTCAGCTCCAACAACTTTCATACTTTCGTCAAAGACGTACTCAGCCATGGTTCCAAGTGGAACTGCAACTTTTTTACCTTCTAATTCAGAACCATTTGCTTTTGTAATTCCAGAAGCGTTAGATGTAACACAAGTTGTTCCGCCCATTCCATATTCCATTGCAATATCAACTAATTTGATAGGTGCATTAGATTTTACAGCATTAATAAAAGGTACTAGACCTTGAGAATAAGAAATATCAATATCCCCAGCTAGCATTGCATCAGTCATAGCTCCACCGTTAGTGAAGTTAGTCCATTTCACTGGAACTCCTAGTGCTTTAGCAAAATTCTTTTTTTGCATGTCCTCTAAATTTGGACTTGGCCATTCTAGGAAGTAAGCAACTCTTACTTCATTTGCAGCAGCATTTGCAGCTGAAATAGACAAGTTAAGAGCGAATAAACTTCCTAAAATAAAGCTAATTAGTTTCTTCATTTTATCTCCTTAATTAAATTTAATTACTCTCATTTAAGTTCAATTTTAGATATATGTAAACGTATTTTGTAAGCACATTAATCATAGGTGATTTGAAAATGTCTAAAATGGGTTCAACTTTAAGTTGTATTTGATGTCACCTAATGACATACTTATAATGCATAGAAATTATTTTCTATTTTTTTATTTTAGTCTATGAAAGAGTAATAATTACATTAAAAAATTTTTATGAGTTCAGAAAAACCACAAATACCAAATTCTTTAAATGAACATTGGATGCCATTTTCATCCAATAGAGATTTTAAAGCAAACCCTAGATTAATTGTTGAGGCAAAAGGTGTTTATTTAAAAAATCATCAAGGCAAGACACAGATCGATGCAAGTTCAGGATTATTTTGTAATCCATTGGGACATGGTAGAGAAGAAATAATTGAGGCAATCACAAAACAATTAAGAACAGTAGACTACGCTCAACCATTCCAACAAGGCTTTGGTGGATCATTTGAATTAGCAACAAGAATTTCAAAACATACACCAGGAAATTTAAATAGAATTTTTTATACTATTTGTGGGTCAACTGCAGTTGAAACAGCAATAAAAATTTCAGTAGCTTATCATAAAGCTAGAGGTGAAGGGGAACGATTTAGATTTGTAGGAAGAGAAAGAGCTTACCACGGTATGAATATTGGAGCAACCTCAGTCGGCGGAATGATCAACAATGTTAAAACATTTGCTAGTGTATTGATGCCGGGTGTTGTTCATATGAGACATACGCATTTACCAGAACATAAATTTATATCAGGCCAACCAGAAACAGGTGTCGAAATTGCTGAAGACTTAGAAAGAATTTGTACAAACTTTGGATCAGAAAATATTGCAGCATGTATTGTAGAACCAATTGCAGGATCTACAGGAACTCTAGTCCCACCAAAAGGATATTTACAAAGACTAAGAGAAATTTGTGATAAGCACGGCATATTATTAATTTTTGATGAAGTTATAACTGGATGGGGAAGAACTGGCTCTCCATTTGCATCACAAGAATATGGTGTTACACCAGATATTATAACTATGGCAAAAGCTACAACAAATGGAATAAGTCCTTTGGGTGCAGTTGCATGCAAAGAAGAAATCTATGATACGGTAATGGATGGATCACCAAAAGGATCTATAGAATTATTTCATGGTTACACATACTCAGGAATACCTGTTTCTGTTGCAGCAGGTTTAGCTGTTCAAGATATATTTGAAAAAGAAGATATATTTAATAGAGCTAAAAATTTAGCACCATATTTCCAAGAAGGTTTGATGTCTTTAAAAGATATAGACGTTGTTGATAACATAAGAGGTTATGGAATGATGGGTGGAATTGATATTAAAATGGATAAAAAACCTGGAGCAGCAGGATTTACATGCTTTAAACACTGTTATGATGCTGGAGTGAATTTTAAAGCAACAGGGGATTGTTTAATTATTGCACCAATGTTTATTTGTGAAAAAAAACATATCGATGAAATAATAGATAAATTAAGAACAGGGATTACAAATTATTCAAAAAGCAAAAAAAATTAATCCACTTATATGAAAATAGGTGTTCCAAAAGAAATAAAGTCTCAAGAAAATAGAATTGGCCTTACTCCTGAAAGTGTAAAAATACTAACCTCAAATGGAAATGAGGTGCTAGTAGAAAATAATGGTGGTTTTGAAGCTGGATTTTATAATGAACAATATAAATCTGCAGGTGCAAAAATTTTAGATAAAGCTGAAGATATTTTTGATGATGCAGAAATAATCGTAAAAGTAAAAGAACCACAACCAAGCGAGGTAAAAATGATTAAAGAAAATCAAATTGTTTTTACATATTTACATCTAGCGGCTGCAAAAGAACTTACTAAAGGCTTAGTAGACTCTAAATCAGTTTGTATTGCTTATGAAACGGTTACTGACAACAACGGTAGATTACCTTTATTAGCTCCAATGAGTGCAGTTGCTGGAAGAATGTCAGTTCAAGCCGGTGCACATTGCCTTGAAAAAAATCAAAAGGGAAGAGGACTTCTTTTAGGAGGAGCGCCTGGTGTTGATCCTGGAAATGTAGTGATTTTGGGTGGTGGAGTTGTTGGTGAAAATGCAGCAATTATTGCCACAGGTATGAAAGCAAAAGTTCATATAGTAGATAAATCAGAGCAAAGACTAAACGAATTATCAAAAAAATTTGGTGATCTTATAATACCAAAATTGAGTGATGAAACTGATTTAGAAAAATTAATTTCAGAATGTGATTTATTAGTTGGAGGTGTTTTAATACCAGGTGCAGAAGCACCAAAACTTGTCACAAAAAAGATGCTTAAAAACATGAAAAGAGGATCAGTAATAGTTGATGTTGCAATAGATCAAGGAGGATGCGTTGAAACAAGTAAACCTACCACATTCGCTGAACCAACATACATTGTAGATGATATTGTTCATTATTGTGTAGCAAATATGCCAGGTGGTGTCCCTAGAACATCAACTATCGCATTAAATAATGCTACGCTTCCTTTTTTAAACAGAATAGCTAGTGATGGTTATTATAAAGCTTTAAAAGATGATCCAAATTTCTTAGCTGGCTTAAATGTCCATAAGGGTGAAGTGACATACAAAGCAGTTGCAGATGTTTTCGGATATAATTATTTAAGTGCAGGTGAGGCTTTAAATTAATTAATCAAACTAGTTATCTTTTTTTCAATATTTTTGCTTATAATTTGAACACCTTTAGGATTTGGATGCATCCCGTCCTCAAGATTTAGCTCTGGCTTTAAGGCAACACCTTCTAGAAGAAAAGGTAAAAAAGTTAAGCTATATTTATCTGAAAGGTTAGAGTAAATTATATTAAATTTATCTCTGTATTCTTTACCATGACTTTCAGGGGCAATCATACCTGCTAATATAATTTTAATATTTTTATCAATTATAATTTTAATTATTTTCTCTAAATTTTCTTTTGTCTCTTTTGGCTTTATACCTCTTAACATATCATTTGCGCCTAAACCCAAAACCAAAATATCAATATTCTTTTCAGATATAGTCCAATTTATTCTATTTAAACCTCCCGCAGTTGTATCACCTGAGACACTTGCATTTATAATTCTGACATTTAATCCATTATTATTTAAATTTTTTTGAAGCACTGTGGACAAATGGTCTTCTTTATTAAGTCCGTATCCAGCCATCAAACTATCTCCAAATAAAACAATTTTATTCTCAGCATTTACCCCAAATGCAACTAGACATAATATAATTATTTTAATAATACATTTTTTAAACATGACTAAACTTCTTAAACTAACAGATGTGAACTTAAACTATAATACTGATAACAATCTTATAAATGTTTTACAAGATGTAAGCTTTGAGGTTGATTATAAGGAAACAATATCTGTGGTAGGAGAAAGTGGGTCAGGAAAGACAAGCTTAATAATGCTGATAGGCGGTTTGGAAAAAGTATCTTCAGGAAAAATTGAATTTAAAAACTTTGAGATTTCGAGTTTAAAAGAAGATGAGATTTCAGAGATAAGACGAAAGGATATTGGCATTGTTTTTCAATCATTTTATTTAATTCCCAATTATACAGCTATAGAAAATGTGAGTTTAGCATTAGAAATTAATAAAATTAAAGATCCAATTAATAAAGCAAAAGAAATTCTAGATAAATTTGGCCTTGGAAAAAGGTTAAATAATTTACCCAGTCAATTATCTGGGGGAGAACAGCAGAGAGTAGCAATTGCACGTTCAATTATTATGAAGCCTGAATTAATTTTAGCAGATGAGCCTACTGGAAATTTAGATAGTGAAAATTCTGAGCTAATCTCAAATATTCTTTTTGATTATGTGAAAGAAGAAAATGCAAGTTTAATTATGGTTACGCACGATAATAAATTGGCAAATCTTTCTAAGAGAATTATTAAAATAAAGGATGGTAAAATTGAATAAAAATCAAAATTTTGGTCTTTATTTTAAATATGCTCTTAGAGATTTAACAAGAAGTTATAATAAGATCTCAAGTATAATTATTACGCTTTTTATTAGTCTCTTTATTTTAAGTTCTATAATGACAATTGAAGATAGTCTAGAAAATGAACTTAATGAAAATGCAAAATTATTATTAGGGGGTGATATAGAAATTGACTACAACAATAGAGAAGGTGATCAAACTAAAATAGATAAAATTACTAAATTTGCTACAGTCTCTCAAATGGTTGAATTTAGTACAATGATCTCAACTGTAAATAAAAAAATCAATAAAACTTCATTTACTAGAGTAAAATCAGTTGATCAATTTTATCCATTGTATGGCAATGCACTCTATGAACCCAATGACGCTTTAGAAAAATTAAATCAGATAGAAAGTTCAATACTAGTAAATGAAAATATTTTTAAAAATTTAAACTTAAAAATAAATGACATTGTAAAAGTTCAAAACCAAGAGTTTAAAGTTATTGGTATAGTTAAAGTTTTACCAGATATTGGAGGTGCATTTGTATTTGGAGATTTTGCCTTAACAGGTAAAAAAACCTTAGATAAATTAGATCTAAATACCCTTGGTAGTTTTTTAAATTATGAATATAAAGTTAAATTTAATAAATCTATTAACAGTAAAGAGGGCATTAAAAGAGTAGAGAGCTTATTTAAAGATCAAAATAGAGTTAGATTAAGATATCCTGAAAACTCAGCGGGAGGCATTAGACGGATTGTTGATAATTTCTCACAATTTTTATCACTTGTATCAATAAGTGCTATGTTAATTGCTGGCATTGGTATAGCGAATACTCTTCTATCATTTATAAACCAAAAAAATTCATCAATTGCAGTTCAAAAAGCAATAGGTGTATTTTCTGGAAATATAAAAATAATATATTATTTACAATTAGCTATCTTACTAGTCTTAATCACCGTATTTTCATATGGGTTAAGTTTTTTTTTAATCCCAATAGTCGATAAATATATTTCAGATGGTTTGGGTTTAAATATAGAAGCAAGTTTTTCTATTATAAATTTAATAATAGTTTTTTTAGTTGGAATGTTGGTAATGATAATATTTTCTATACCAACTGTTAATTCTATAGATCAAGTTAAAGCATCAAATTTATTTAGAAATGTATTTCAAAGTCTTCAATTTAATTATTCAGTGAAATCAGTAATAATTAGCATAGTATTATTACTAATATTGATTAGTCTTTTTGCAATTAGGTCTTCAATACCATTTTATAGTGTTGGATATTTCGTATCATTTTTTATTTGTTTATTAATTTTTTATTATCTTTCTGTAACAATTATTCATTTATTAAAAAAATACAAAAATTCTAAGATTTTAGTAAAAATAGCTGTTAAAAATATAACTCAATCAAAAAGTATCACACCCATTACAATAATGTCTTTAGGTCTTGGAATGACACTTTTGTTAACGCTGGCATTTGTAGGCTCAAATTTTAAAAGAGAAATTTCCAAATCTATTCCAGAAATTGCACCAGATTATTTTTTCTTAGGAATTCAAAATGATCAACGAGAAAAATTCGAAAAAATAATATTTAATTCTGATAATAAGTCAAAATTAGAGGTAGTTCCTATGGTTTCAGCAGGTCTTGTAAAAATAAATGGGATAGATCCCAATTCTTATATCAAAAATACTAATGACAGTTATTGGGTTATAATGAATGATAGAAGAATATCTTGGTCAGATGAGATACCAAAAGATAATCCTTTAACACAAGGCAAGTGGTGGGATTTATCAAGCCCAGACAAACTACAAATTTCTTTGGATAGCAAAGTGGCAAAAGATTTTGGAGTAAAAATTGGAGATATATTCACTCTCAACATTTACGGAAGAGAAATAGATGGCGAGGTAGTAAATTTTAGACTAGTTGATTATAGAGATCTGAGCATTAATTTTGCAATGTTGCTAAACCCTCAATTTGCAAATAAAATTCCACATGAATACCTTTCGACAGTAAAGTTTAATAATATTGATAAATTCGATGATATTAATTTTTTAAACAAATTCCCTAGTGTTTCTATTGTAAAAATTTCTGATTATTTAACAAAAGTAACTGATGTTCTCAATAAAGTATTTATAGCGGTCATTATAATTTCAACTGTTACAGTGATAATAGGATTGGTTGTTATATCCAGTGCAATTATAGTACAAGGAAAAATAAAAACTTTCCAAAATTTAGTTTTTAAGATTTTAGGGTTTTCAAAAAAAGAAATAATTTACTCATCTTTAATTGAATTTATAATTACATTTTTTTCTATAATTCTTTTTTCTACAATTTTTTCTATAATTTCATCAAAATTTATTATTGAAAATATTTTTCAACTAAAATGGCTATTTGAATTTGATATATTCTTAAATGTAACAATTACAGTTGGATTAGTAACAATGGTATTGATAGTTTTTACAAACCTTAAGTATCTAAGTCCAAAAGTTTATCCACTTGTTAGAAATGAATAAGATTTAATATTTTGTAGATTTTAGTTTTAAATAGAAGCCTTTAAAGCTTCATAAATTAAATCCTCTGTAGTTTCACCAATACTTCTATAAACTTCTGTATCACCCTTGAAGATTAATAGAGTAGTTTGATAAAGAACATCAAACGAATTTGCTATATCCCTATTTGTTACGTCAAATGAAAAATATTCGATATTATCGAATTTAATATCTAATAATTCACCTTCTTTTTTTGCTTTTTGCAAAACTTTCATTTGATTTGCACAAGATCCACAATATTCGATCCAAGAACTGATAACTATAATTTTACCCTCAGACTGGGCTTTGCTGAACAAATCTTTATCAAATGTAGTTTTCTTTTCCATTGAATTTGCAGCAAATGCAAAAAAACAGAAAATAAAAATAAAAAACTTTTTCATAGACATCGTAAATTTACACCTTTAGGCAACTAAAGAAAATAATTTATAGTGACACATCTGTTTCCAATTTAGGCTGAAAATTCAATAAAATTTCTTCTCTAGGCTTCAATCTACGAAGCCTAGTATTATAATTAACTTATAATAAGAGAGAGAAATTATTAATTACAACATTATTTATATTTTAGGAGCGCTAATAGTGAATAATAGCTATGTATAATTCATATAGTTGCTTAACATCTCTCTTTACTTATATACCATTTAATATAAAAATTATTTTGGGGTGCCATATGGCTGAGAAATACCCAAAGAACCTGTCCGGTAATTCAGAAAGGGAAAAATGGATCAAATAAACATATTAAATCAATCATCTGCAATTTTATTAACCTTAATTATTAGTATCATTTTTGTAATAGTTGGCCTTGTATATTCAAAAAAATATCAAGGGTTAAACAATTATTTAGTTGCAAGTAGATCTGTAGGGACTTTTTCACTAACAACTAGTTTAGTTGCATCTGCTCTAGGTGCATGGATTTTATTTGGTCCGGCATCAGCAGCAACTTGGGGAGGAATAGGGGCTGTTATTGGATATTCTCTAGGTACTGCATTCCCTCTTTTTATCTTAACTTATTTGGGAAAAAAATTTAGAGATAATTATCCAAGAGGGAAATCTTTAATTGAAGTTGTAAGATCTAGATTTGGCTCACTATTATTTAAGCTGATTTTGTTTTTATCAATTTTTTATATGTCGATTTTTTTAATTGCAGAGGTTACTGCAGTTTCAATTTTAATAAACTATATTTCAGGAACAGATTTATGGATTACAGCTTCAATCGTAATCATAAGTTCGCTCATATATACTTTGTACGGAGGGTTAAGAGCCTCAATTTTTACAGATAATATTCAATTCATAGTATTTGTTCTATTATTATTAATATCATTTTCATATTTAATCTCCTTTAACTCAAATGAGTTTAGTTTCGAATTTATAAAACAGAACAAACCAAATTTAATAAGCCCAGGTTACTTGCCAAATTTCACTGCTGGCTTAACATTTTTTATAGCTGTAGCAGCAACCAATCTTTTTCATCAGGGAAATTGGCAAAGAGTTTATGCTGCTAAAGATAATAGAGTTTTAAAGAATAGTTTAATTGTCTCATTTTTAATAATCATACCAATAGTATTTATGATGGGTTTTGCAGGATTAATTGCAACTTCTCAAAACTCAAATGTTATTACTGATCTTGCATTTTTTTCTTTATTGCTGAAAGATAATGCTATTTCTTTATCAGTTATAATTATCGTTTTAGCAATTTCTTTAACAGTAAGCAGTATAGATACTTTAGTAAATGCTATTTCAAGCCTAATAATTGTCGATGGGAATAAAGTCTTAAAATTTAAAGGTGACTACTTAAAACTTTCAAAGCAAATAATAATAATAATCTCTATAATTTCATTTTTTGTAGCATCAAAAGGATTGAGTATTTTATATTTATTTTTATTGGCTGATTTATTTTGTTGCGCAGCAGTACTAAGTATATTTTTTGGATTTTACTCTAAAAAGTTTAATGAAAAAAACGCATATGTATCAATTATCGTTGGCTTGATCGGAGGAATTCTTTTATTTCCCAGTCCTGACTTTTCAAAATCAATTCTGGTCGGAATATTACTGCCAATAGATTTTTTACCGGCATTTGTCTCTCAATCCTTGCTGTTTTGTTCTTTTGTAGTTGCAACATTTTTACCCATTTTAACTTGGAAACTAAAGTAAACCATTATTTACATCTTGTTAATATAAATATATTATAAATTAATTATGAATTTTATTTTGCCATTTATAATATTAATTATTGTAGTTGTATTTATTCATGAATATGGACATTATTATTTTGCAAAAAAATATGGAGTTGGGGTAACAGATTTTTCAATTGGTTTTGGAAAAGAATTGTTCGGTTGGAATGATAAATCTGGAACAAGATGGAAGATTTGTTGGATACCCTTAGGAGGTTATGTAAAATTTTTTGGAGATAGAAATGTTTTTTCTCAAGCTGATCAAGAGGAACTATTAAAAAAATACAATAAAGAAGATCAAGAAAAGCTATTTGTAACGAAACCACTTTACCAAAGATCTTTAATCGTTGCAGGCGGTCCAATAGCAAATTTTGTTTTAGCAATATTCATTTTTTTATTCATATACATGTTTGCTGGTAAAGACTTTACACCAGCAGTTATTGATGAAGTTCAAAAAGATAGCCCAGCAGAAGTAGCTGGGATGCAAAAAAATGACATAATTCTTGAAATTGATAGCAATAAAGTAGAAAGCATTCTTGATGTTTCTAAACTGATTTTAATGTCAACCTCTGATATAGTTGATTTTAAAATTTCTAGATATGATCAAGAAGTATTATTAAAGGTTAAACCAAAAATTGTTGCAGGTGTTGATAATTTAGGAAATAAAATAAATAAAAGAATAGTTGGTATTAAATTAAGTCCATACAATAACGAAATAAATCATAAACGATTAGGGCCAGCAAATGCATTAATAGAGTCTGTTAAAGAAGTCTATTTTGTAACAACTTCATCTCTTAAATATATGGGTTCAATGATTACTGGATCTGGAGATAGTTCCCAGTTAGGTGGACCAATTAGAATAGCAAAGATATCAGGACAAGTGGCTGAATTTGGAATATTGCCATTTATTAGCATGATGGCATACATATCGATAAGTTTAGGCTTAATTAATCTTTTTCCAATCCCACTTTTAGATGGGGGTCATTTAATGTTTTATGCATTTGAAAAGGTTTTAGGAAAGCCATTAAGTCAAAAAACACAGGAAGGTTTTTTTCGAATCGGAATGTTTTTATTGTTAACTTTAATGTTTTTTGCAACGTTCAATGACCTTAAAGATTTAGGCTTATTTTAAAGGGATTTTCTAACGTAAAAAAAGCTTTATAAATCAATACTTATTCACAACTATATATTGTGGTAAATTTAATTAGAGACACAAAAAAAAAGCTTGAATTATCAACGATTTTGTTAAGTATATAAATATAACCTTTTAAACCGGAGCTAAAATGAACAAAAAACAACTTATTGCAAAATTAGCAGGGTCATTAAATCAAAGTAAAGCTGATGCTGAGCGTACATTTGATACGATTACCAACACTATTTTGGACGCATTAAAAGGCGACGATAATGTGAAAATTGCTGGTTTTGGAACTTATAAAGTGGCTAAAAGAAAAGCTCGAATTGGTCGAAATCCAAGAACTGGAGAACAAATCCAAATCGCTGCTTCTCAAAAGGTAAAGTTTTTGCCTGCAAAAGCGCTTAAAGAAGTTTTCAATAAATAAACTTTTAAAACAGCCTTTATTAAAAATTAGAATTTAATAAGGGCTGTTTTTTATACAAGCATATGGTGTACTACATGCAAATACTGCATATCTCTTTTAAATAACAATCAATAGTTTTTAGTTTTATTAATTCTATAACTTCCTCTTTAATTAAACGGAGGTGAAATGGTTAAACTTTTAAAAAAACTGGCTGGTCCATTAGTAAGTATATTTTTCTTACTAAATATGACTAGTGCAGGTTATGCTGAAACTACAGTTTCAGCTGAAGTTGGTTTCATATTCAATACATTTCTTTTCTTGGTTTGTGGTTTCTTAGTAATGTTTATGGCAGCAGGTTTTGCCATGCTCGAATCAGGGATGGTAACATCAAAAAGTGTATCAGTAATATGTGCCAAAAATATCGGATTATTTTCAATAGCTGGAATTATGTTCTGGATGGTTGGATATAATTTAGCATACGGAATTCCAGAAGGTGGATACATTGGAAGCTTTACTCCATGGTCTGATGCAAGTTCAGTGGACACTGGATATGCAGATGGATCTGATTGGTATTTCCAAATGGTTTTCTGTGCAACAACAGTTTCAATTGTATCTGGAACATTAGCTGAAAGAATTAAATTATGGCCGTTCTTTTTATTTGCGGCTATTCTATCAGGAATTATCTATCCAATCGTTATGGGTTGGCAGTGGGGCGGTGGCTGGTTGGCAGCTGCTGGTTTCTCTGACTTTGCAGGTTCAACGCTTGTTCACTCAACCGGAGGTGCAGCAGCATTAGCTGGAGCAATTCTTTTAGGAGCTAGAACTGGTAGATTTGATAAATCTGGAGCAGCTAAACCTATGAAGCCATTTGCAGCTTCTTCTGTACCATTGGTAACAGTTGGTGTATTTATTTTATGGCTAGGTTGGTTCGGATTCAATGGTGGATCACAATTAGCAATGGGAACATTTGATGATGCAGTAGCAGTTTCAAATATTTTCATTAATACAAACTTAGCAGCCTGTGGTGGTGTATTAGCAGCTGGTGCAATAACAAGATTAATGTCGGGTAAAACTGATGTTATTCAAATGCTTAACGGAGCAATTGGTGGTCTTGTTGCAATTACAGCTGAACCATTAATGCCTTCACCGTTAGCAGCAATTCTTATAGGTGCGATCGGTGGAATAATAGTTGTCTTCGGAACTAAATTATTATTCTCACTAAAAATCGATGATGTAGTAGGTGCAGTACCTGCTCACTTGTTCGCCGGAATCTGGGGAACTTTAGCAGTTCCACTAACTAACGGTGATGCATCATTCGGAGCGCAGCTTCTAGGAGTAATTTCAATCAATGCATTTGTATTCGTAGTATCTCTAATAGTATGGGGAATTATGAAAGGAACAATGGGTATAAGATTGAGTAAAGAGGCAGAAAGACTTGGTACAGATGTTACAGAGTCTGGAGTAATCGCATACGCAATAAGAGACTAAAGAATAACTATCTCTCTCTCTATAGTTGATAAAAGGCCCCTTAACTGGGGCCTTTTTTTTAGTAATTTTTTATGAAATCTAAAACTTCTGCAGCATGACCCGCTGCCTTAACGTTTCGCCATTCCTTAATAATTTTATTTTTCTCAATAATAAAAGTGCTTCTTACTGTACCCATAAATTCTCGACCCATAAATTTCTTTTTGGCCCAAGATTTGTAAGCTTTTAAAGAAGTTTTATCCTCGTCTGCTAATAGTTCGAATTTCAAGTTAAGTTTTTTACTCCATTTTTCATGACTTTCTAAACTATCTTTTGATATTCCAAAAATTGTGCATCCAAGTTTCTCAAATTTACTTAAAAGTTTATTAAAATCATTTGTTTCAATTGTACATCCACTTGTATTATCTTTCGGATAGAAATAGATGATGATAAATTTGGATTTTACTTTACTTAACTCAACAGTTTTACCTGAGGTTGATGATAATTTAAAATTTGGAGCTTTCATTTAATAACCTTTGTTTAATTTATATAGTAATATTTTTAATTTAGTGTAATAAACATTTATGACAATTAAATCAGCATCAACTTTAGTCGCAGAAGCTTTAAAGGAAATTAAAACAATATCACCTGAGGAAGCTCTAGAAAAATTAAATAATGATACATGTAACCTTATTGATATCAGGGATGTAAGAGAATTAGAAAGATTAGGAAGAATAGAAAAGTCTTCTCACATACCAAGAGGAATGCTGGAATTTTGGATGGATCCAGATAGTCAATATTTTAAAGATGGTAAAATCGATATGAATAAGGAAATGGTTCTTTTTTGTGCTGGCGGTCTAAGATCAGCATTAGCAACAAAAACTTTACAAAGTATGGGTTTTAAAAATATTTGCCATGTAGATGGCGGTTTTGGATCAATGCAAAATTCAGGTTTTAAAGTAGTAAAGTAATTTAGCTCTTAATCTAACAAATTAATTCTTTTAGCGTAGAACATTCTTATTATCCAATAAATAACTAAACCTAAGGGGCCGATAAAATAAGTTATTATTATTGGAATAAAGACTATATATCTAGACATATATAATTTGTGACTATCTTTCATGATCCACGCTCCACAAAATAAGTTTATTGCTAAAAAGTGTGTCCAAAACATTATCAAAAAAGCTTCAGCTTCAAAAAGATTTCTCAAGTCATAAAGACCTAGGTACAACGTAAAATTATAATCAAAATCATATCCAGAAATGTAAAAATAATAACCTAGATAAACATAGACAGCCGTTAAAATTAAAAAAGGAAACACAGAAGTAACCAATAATCCACAAATCTTTGACTGTGGAAAAATAATCAGAATTAACCAGAAGGGTATTACACCTATATTTATCCACAAATAAATCATCTCAATGGTAAAAAAAGCTGCTATTTGTTCAATCATATTATTTTTATATTATATTAAATAAAACAATGATTCCCATAAAAAATAAAAAAAAGACATTAGAATTAACCGTGGATGAGATGACGAATTTTGCACTTAATTATGTAGAAAAATTTGCACCTTCTAAACAACAGTTAAGAACATATCTACTAAAAAAATATTTAACATCAAGAACTCCAAATATAAAAAAAAATGATGTTTCTAATCTCATAGATATTGTTCTTGAGGATTTAGAGAAATCAAAGTTTATAAACGATAAATTTTATTCAGAGTCAAAAGCAAAAAGTTTAATTCAAAGAGGATCATCTATTAATAAAATAAGAAATTACTT
>CACBYC010000014.1 GCA_902543405.1 uncultured Pelagibacteraceae bacterium
ACATACAGGAGAATTAGGTACCGCTTCTGTTCTTAAAGTAATTACAAATTATTTGGCTTCTACACATTTGGTTGCCTTAGGGGAGGCATGGACAGTAGCCAAAAAATCAAACCTAGATCTTACAAAAGCTTATAAAGGAATTGCTGTGTCATCAGGAAATTCATTTGTTCATGAAACCGAGAGCCAAGTTATTTTAAATGGCTCTTATAATATAAATTTTACGATGGATCTTGTCTTAAAAGATACTGGTCTATTTGATGAACTCGCAAAAAAATTAAATGCACCTTTGGAAAT
The DNA here is from genome assembly GCA_902543405.1 of uncultured Pelagibacteraceae bacterium. Lineage (GTDB taxonomy): Bacteria > Pseudomonadota > Alphaproteobacteria > Pelagibacterales > Pelagibacteraceae > Pelagibacter. The sequence continues at coordinate 295 of CACBYC010000014.1, forward strand.
TTCACCTAAGATAGTTGAAATATTTAAAGATGGTCAAAAAAAATATGGCTCAAGAGCTTGGTCCTCGATGATAGTAAAAAGAATGGAAGACTTAAATAAAATTAATTTTAGAGTTGAAGGTTTTCCTGAGGAGTTAATTGACAATGAACCTGAAGAAAAAGGTTATGAAATTTAAATTTTATGCTACAATAAAATTATGATTGAAAAGAAAGATTTTTATATAAATGGAAAGTGGGTTTCGCCTGCTAAGCCAAATGACTTTGAAGTAATAAATCCCTCAACCGAGGAACCTTTTGCAATAATATCTTTGGGCTCGACAGAAGATGCTGATAAAGCAATAAACGCTGCCAAGATCGCATTTGAGACTTGGAGAGAAACTACAAAGAAAGAAAGATTAGCTTTACTTGAGAAGTTTGATGAAATTTATAATAGAAGATGGGATGAAATGGTTGAGGCACAATCTAAAGAAATGGGCGCCCCATTAGATTTTGCTTCCGAAACACACACTAAAATGGGTGCTGATATTTGCAGAAATAACATTGAAATTTTAAAAGATTTTAATTTTGAACATCAATTTGATCCTAAATCTAATAATCATATAAGATATGAACCAATTGGAGTTTGTGGATTAATTACGCCATGGAATTTTCCTATGAATCAAATCGTATTAAAGGTTATTCCTGCTTTAGCTGCTGGTTGTACAATGATTTTAAAACCATCCGAAATTGCTCCAGTGTCAGCAGTATTGTTTGCAGAAATGATTGATGAAGCTGGTTTTCCTGCAGGAGTTTTTAATTTAGTTAATGGAAATGGAGAAGTTGTTGGAAATCATATTTCTGGTCATCCTGATATTGATATGGTTTCATTCACAGGATCAACAAGAGCTGGAAAATTAATTCAAAAAAATGCAGCAGATACTATAAAAAAAGTTACCCTTGAATTGGGTGGAAAAGGTGGAAATATAGTTTTTGCGGACTCTTATCCAAATGCTGTTAGAGATGGTGTAAGAAATATAATGAGTAACTCAGGACAATCATGTGATGCTCCAACAAGAATGTTGGTTGAAAAACCAATTTATGAAAGAGCTGTTAAAGAAGCTGTTGATGAAGCAAATAAAATTAAAGTTGATCTGGCTTCTAAAAAAGGAGATCATATTGGACCTTTAGTTTCAAAAGTACAATATGATAAAGTTGTAAATCTTATCAATGAGGGAATAAAAGAAGGTGCAACATTAGCTGCAGGTGGACCAGATTTGCCAAATGGACTTAACAAAGGTTATTTTGTTAAACCAACAATTTTTTCAGATGTAAATAATGACATGAAAATTGCAAGAACTGAAATTTTTGGACCTGTGCTTTCAATTATACCCTTTGAAACTGAAGAAGAAGCTATAGCAATTACAAATGATACATCTTATGGACTAGGTAATTATCTACAAACAGAAGATAAAGAAAAAGCCAAAAGAGTTGCTAGAAAAGTTAGAGCTGGAACGGTTTATATCAATGGTCAAGCTACAGATACTGGAATGCCGTTTGGTGGCTATAAACAATCTGGTAATGGTCGTGAAGGTGGTGTCTGGGGTTTCACTGAATTTTTAGAAGTAAAAGCAATTACCGGTTGGAATTAATAGTTTAAATAACTTATAATCAGAATTAGTTAATAGAGGTTTATATGATTGGTTATGTGATGGTAGGTACTAATAATTTAAATGATGCTATTACATTTTACGACAAAGTTTTAGAAGTAATTGGTTTAGATAGAAACGAGACAATAGAAGATGATTATGCTGCATATGGAGCAAAAGGCACCAAAGATATTGAGTTTTACGTCACTAAACCTTTCAACAAAAAAGATGCTACCTTTGGAAATGGAACACAAATCACATTTTTAACTTCATCAAGATCTCAAGTAGACAAATTTCATGAGGTAGGTTTAAAAGCTGGAGGAACTAGTGAGGGATCTGGTGGTGAAAGACCAGAAGGCTCAGGAGTTTATTATTCTTATCTTCGTGATTTAGATGGAAATAAAATTTGTGCATTTACAAATAGTAAAGAATAAAATTTATGTCATACGACCCAATCAAGACAAAATTAGAAAACAATAGAATCATTATTTTAGATGGAGGTATGGGCGCAGAACTAGAAAAAAATGGTGCTGAAATGGATAAGCATATGTGGTGTGGGAAGTGTTCTGTTGATCATCCTGAATTAGTTAGAAAAGTGCATGAGGATTATATAAATGCTGGAGCCGATGTAATTACAACTAATACTTATAGTACTACTCCTATATCAATGAGACAATATGGTTATGAAGACTCTATAGAAAAATTCAATCAAAAAAGTGTTAAGGTTGCAAGAGAAGCAATAGAAAATACTAACAACAAAACTGCATTAGCTGGAAGTGTATCAACTTTTGGAAACTTTTATAAACTTGGTATCAAAGCAATGATACCTGGTTTTCATGAACAACTAAAAATTTTATCTGATGCTGGAGTAGACTTAATTATTTTAGAAGCTATGTCTTCACAAGCTGACATAGTTGAAGCAATGTTAAATTGTTCCACAAAAGTAAATATACCTGTTTGGTTATCTGTGTCATGCGTAATGGATGATCAAAAAAATATAATGCTTGGATATAATGATACAATTGATTCTGATACACATGTCTATGGAAACTTTGAGACATCCATAAATAATTTTAAAAAATTACACAGTGGGCCAATATTGGTTGCTCATTCAGATATAAATATTACAGGAAAAGCAATCGAAACTGCGAGACAAAATTATGATGGAGTTATAGGAGCATATCCAAATAAAGGATATTATGAAAAACCACATTGGAGATTTATAGATGACATGACTCCAGATGATTATTTGAATGAGGTAAAAACGTGGATTAAAGATGGAGCTCAAATTATAGGTGGTTGTTGTGGAATAGGAGTTGATGAGATTAAAGCCATTTCAATTTTAAAAAACTAAAGTATAAATTAAAAAATAATGAAAACATTTATTGGTGGTATTGGTTGTTTTTGGGATGAAACTAAGTACGAAGGTATTAAAGGTATAATCTCTACCGAATGTGGTTACTGTGGAGGGGATGATCCCAATGTAACCTATAAAGCTGTGTGCGGTGGTGACACTGGCCATATTGAAGTTGTAAAAGTTGAATATGATGAAAAAGAAAAATCATATGAGGACATGGTAAATCTATTTTTTGAACTACACGACTCAACACAAGTAAATCGACAGGGTACTTATGTAGGAATTCAATATAGATCGGAAATTTTTTATAATACTGATGAGGAAAAAAAGATTGCTGAAAAAGTATTAAACGAGGTTAATAAGAAATTAGACGGTAAGGTATCAACAAAAATATCCAAGGAAAAAAATTATTGTAAAGCAGAAGGATATCACCAGAAATATGAACAAAAAAAATCATTGAAATATTGAAAATAAAAAAATTAGCTTCTGTTAAAAATCCTGAATTAGAGACAATTAGAGACAATAAGGCTTTATGGAATCTTCCAAAAACTAGAAGATTAGGTTACAGAAATCTACATAAAATAAATAGATACAGTCTTTATTTAAGATCTGATCTAGTATTAAGACTAAAGTCAAAACCTAATAATAAAATTAGTAAAATACCATTGGTTAAAAAAATGATCAAAAATAAATCTTTTTGCTCATTAATTGTTGGCAAAGGTCAAAATATATTATTTGAAAAATACGCTAAAGACTTCAAAAGAAATCAACCACAGACAATTATGTCAATAACTAAAATGTTTATTAACTTATTTGTTGGAGAACTGGTTAAAAAAAAATCGATAGATTTGAATAAAAAAGTTTCACATTATTTGCCTAAAATTGGAAGTGGTTATGCTAATGCAAAAGTGCAAGATGTTTTAAATATGAATATTATAAATTCCTATACCGAAGATTATACTAAAGCATATTCTTCTTCTTTTTTACATGAGCCTGTTGGGGGTTGGAGACTTCCAAAAAATTTAAAAAATCATTTAAGCCAAGAAGAATATTTAAATACAATTAAAAAAATTAAAAACAAAAGTTTAATAAATAGTTCTGAATATGCATTTTATAAATCTGCAAATACTGATGTGGTGGGATTAATTGTAGAAAAGGTAAGTGGAAGAACTTTAAGAGATTGGGTTTTATCAGCAGTTGAAGCTGCTGGCTTTGAAGAGGGCTTATATATTGCCTCTGATAGATATGGGATGCCATGGATGTCTGGTGGTGGTTGTTTAATTACAAGAGATTTTTTAAGAATGGGTTTACTTTTTGCAAGAAAAGGTATGGGGGTTGGAAATAGAAAAGTTGGATCACCTTCTTATTTTGATAAAACGATTAAAAATTTAGGACCTAAATACATGGAATTATCAAAAAATAAATATTTGTATTACTCAAATTCAACAATGGTATCAGGTAACATGATTGGACACTCTGGATATGGAGGTCAGTTTTTGGCAACAAATTATAAAACTGGCAAAGTCGCAGCATTTTTTTCAGTATTGGAAACAAAATCTGCAACAAAAGAGAGTTATAAAGTTGATATGATTAATATGTTGATAAACTTAGTTAAAAATTAATATTAAAATTAAGAATACCTTGAAATTAATTTTTTGAGATGATTATCTGTGACACCACAACACCCTCCAATAATTTGAATTTGGTCATCAATTAATTTTCCACATTCATCAGCAAATTCATCCTCTGCGTATGTCACTGTTGCCTTATGTGTTTTTGTATCAAACTTATGTATCTCTGGATAAAACATAATTGGACCCTGCCAATTATTTTTAATCACCTTCAATCCATCAAAGGCATCAACAAGCCAAGTATGCATAATACCATAAACATCTCCGCCGATATTTGTTAGAGATTTCATAATATCATCTAAAAGAACAATCTTATCATCAGGAATAAATTTTGGTTGCTCTTTGTATATACTTTCATCATAAATAAGTGATTTTTCTTTTTCAGCTCTAAAATTTCTTCCAATAACCTTATTATCAAACTTGCTTATACAGCAACTAAGTCCAACCCAAACAGGTAAACCAGTTTCTAATGCAGAGTTAAGTAAGATTTTTGAGTGATCTATATCTAATATCATTTCTAGAATTAAAAGATCAACTCCCTCTTCTTTTAAGATTTTAGCAGCCTCTTTATAGTTTCTCTCTTCCTCTCTAAATGAAGGTATGTATTTTGGGTTTGGAACAAATTCATTTTCCTTTAGTGAGAAAAAATTCGACATACTCCCTGCTATTCCAACTATATTTTCTTTTCCCTTATTCTTAATTGCCTTTTTGGCTATATCGACAGATCTAACAATAAAATCTTTTGTTTCATTACCTTTGTTAATACTATTCATATTGTGTCTTGTAGTGCTAAAAGTATTTGCTGTAATAACATCACAGCCTGCATCCATAAAATTTTCATGAACTTGTCTTACAATTTCTGGTGCTGTGATTGTTGCTAATGCAGAAAAAGCTGGTGTCATCTCACCTCCTAAGTTTGCAATCTCAGAACCATTTCCACCATCTAAGAATATTTTTGAATTTGATTTAAACTTTTCATTAAACAGCATCTACTTTTCTTCTTTTGGTGCTAGAACAACAGCTAATACTCCTCCTACAACAATCATTGTACTTCCAACAACTTCTCTCCAACCAAATGTTTCGTCAGTCAGAATGCCAGCTGATATAACTCCAACTACTATTTCGCTTAAATATAATATTGCACAAAGGCCTGCACCTAAAACAGATGGAGACCACATTATAACTACTCCAGTAGGAATAAAATAAAATACTGAAATAAGAACTAAAAAAGTAAACATTGATGTAAAAGCTTCAATCGGCGGCATAGGTCCTAAGTAATCTTTTAAAATAAAGCCAGCAAAAATATTAAATATTGTCCCATAAACGAAGAAGGAAAAGATTACAGGAAAGACACCGTCTGTTTTGGAAATTTCTAAACGTACCAACCCAGCCCCAAATAGCACACCACCTACCAATGCCAACCAATCTCCTGCATTTTGTGGTAACGGTATAATGTTAGATTGACTAAAAACTACCCACAAACCCCCTAGTGCTAAGCTTAAAGTTAAAACTCTTTCTAAACCTGGTCTTTTTTTTAAAAAATATATTTCAAAAATAGTCGTCCAGACAGGTATCATGTAAAACATGATCAATGCTCGCACAACATCTGTAAGCAAGAAACTTAATGCGTAACATATAAAACCACTGCCCGTTAAAAAACCAACAAAAGGAATTTCTAAACCAGATGTACGACCTTTATACTTTCTCCACAAAGAGATGGGTGTAAGTAATAAAATTCCGATCATCATTTGAGAAATTGTTCCCCAACCTCCAGTGAGTCCCCCATCTTCTAAAATTCTTTGAGGTAGCCAATAAACTCCCCATGACCCAGCAGCTATTGCTAACGCAAAAGCTATTTTAAAATGATGTTTGTGTCTGACCATTAGTTTAATTTTGGTTTAATTTTAGAAAAATTAAAAATTTCTTCATATCTTTTTGCAAAAGATATCACTTTTAAATCTTCTTTTTCTTTAGCTATAATTTGAATACCTATTGGAAATCCATCTTTATTAAAACCAATAGGTAAAGAAATTGATGGCAAGTAAAAAAGACTAGCAAATATATGTATTTCAATCCATCTATGATAAGTGTCCATTAATTTTTCATTTATTTTTTCTGGATGTCTTAAATTTTTATCAAAAGGAAATGATTGTTGAGATGGTAAAGCTAAAAAATCAAAATCACCAAACAAACTATTTACATCATTTGATAATTCAATTCTTAAGTTAAGAGCAGATTTTACATCTTCATCTGTAAGTTTGATACCTTTATTGTATTCCCATATCGCTTGAGGAGTCATTTCATTAACATCTTTTATATTCATTGTAATAATATCCTCATAAATACTTTTTGCTCTCAACGTTCCCCAGCAATTCCATAATTTATGAGCATCTATTTTTGGTTTTAAGTTTTCAATTATAACTTTATACTTTTCAAGATTGTTAAGTTGTTTGTTGCATATTTCAATTATCTCAGGATCATATTGATAATTACCATTCATATCAGATAACCATCCAATTTTTATTTTTGAAAATTCCTGGTCACTTAAATTAACCTCACTAAAAGAATTATCTAAACTGAAAGAAATTGGATCTTCTTTATGTTCTCCAACTATGACATCTAAAAAAATAGACATATCTTCAGGTGTTCTGGCTAGACATCCTGGTGTTGAAATAACTGGAAGATTTTCCTTTTTTTCATTTGTTCGATAATCGGGAAGTAATCCTGGTGTTGGTCTAAAACCATAAACATTTGCGTAAGCAGCAGGTGTTCTACAAGAACCCATCATATCTGTACCATCAGCAAATGGCAGTAAATTTGCTGCAACTGCAACACCAGCTCCACCACTCGATCCACCTGATGATTGACTATTTCCATATATGTTTGGTGTTATTCCAAATAATCTATTAGCTGTATGAGCGCCCACTCCTAATTCAGCAGTATTTGTCTTTCCAATTATTAATCCACCAGCATCTATCTGACGATCAACAATTATAGAATTTTTTTTTGGAAAATAATCTTTATATCCAGGAAAACCATAAGTGGTTGGAAAACCAACTACATCTAGCAAATCTTTAGAGGCAAGAGGTAAGCCAAATAACGGCTTATTGTGTTCAAAATTTTTGTCCTTAATCTCAGCTTCTTTAATTATTTCCTCTTCATTCTTAATTGAAACAATAGCATTCAAAGATGGATTAAATTTTTTTATTCTTTCAAAATATAAGCCAACTATTTCTTTTACTGAAACATCCTTTTTCTTAATTAAAGAAATAATTTCTTTAACTGATTTATTTTCAAGCATGGGAATTTACTATTACCTAGCTTTTTTAATGGATGCTAGAGTAATTTCCTTTATTTCTTCTAAAGTTGCTTTTCTAGGATTTTGTCCATAGGCTTGATCTTTCATTGATTTTTCAGCAATTCTATCAACACAATCCTCGGGGACTCCAATTTCGCTCAAACTTTTTGGAATTTTAATTCTATCAAGAATGTTTTCAATGTTTGATATAAATGCATCTACAGAATGATCTTTAAATTGCATAGCCTCTGACATTCTTTTAACTTTTTCTTCCATACCTGGTAAATTATATTTTAAAACTACAGGTAATATTATTGCATTCGTTAGTCCGTGATGAGTATTGTATTCGGCTCCAACCATATGAGCAATAGCATGTACTAATCCTAAACCTTTTAAAAAAGAAATTCCCGCTAAACAAGATCCAACATGCATTCCACCTCTTGCAACTATATTGCTAGGATCTTCTACAGCTGTGATCAAAGATTTTGATATCAAAGATAAACCCTCTAAAGCAGCACCATCACACATTGGATTGAAACCAGGAACACAATAACCCTCTATACCATGGATTAAAGCATCTGCACCAGTCCATGCCGTTAAATTTGCTGGCAATCCAATAGTTAGTTCTGGATCTAACAATGCTAAGGAAGGTCTAACATCTGGATGCCACATACAAAATTTCATGCCTTCTTTTAAATAAGTAACCATAGCTGAAATTTCTGTTTCAGCTCCAGTTCCAGCAGTTGTTGGAATAGTTATAATTTTTGGGAACGGGTTATCCTTACTAATGTTAGGCGGAGTTAATTCAAACTCAAAATCTCTTAATGGAACGTCATTGTTTGCTGTGAGGCAAATTAATTTTCCTCCATCCATGGCACTGCCTCCACCGATTGCAATTATAGCATCATGGTTTCCATCTTTAAATTTACTAACACCATTTGAAACTTCATCTTCTCTTGGATTTGGAGATATATCAAAAAATAAATCGGATTTTACATCAGAACTTTTTAAATAATTTTGTAAATTAATTATAAATGGTAATTTTGTGCTACCTTTATCTGTAACAATTAAAGGGTTTTTAATATTTAAATTATTACAGATACCACCTATTTCTTTCAATCTACCTGGACCGTATGCAATATTAGTTGGAAACGTCCAATCTTGATTGGATAGAATATCGGTTTCGTTAAGTTTAAAACTTTGCATTTCTTTTATAAAGTATACAATTTTAAAAAATTATAAATGAATATTTCTTCAGAAAAAACAGATTTAAAAAAAACATATTTAGCAATATTTACCATGCTCTTAGCAATACTGTGTGTGGATATGTATATGGTTGTAATAAAGTTTTTGGGTAATGAATATACTGTAATTCAGTTAGCAGTATTCAGAAATATTGCGGGGGTAATCCCTTTATTTATACTTATTTTATTTACTAAAGAGTACATTTCAGTTTTTAGGAACCTAAACAATAAATTCATTATCTTAAGCTTTTTTAGAGGTTTGGCTTTCTTATCAATGAATATATTTATATTTATTTCTGTTATTAACTTAGAATTTGCTACTGCTATGGTTCTTACATTTTCTTCACCATTTTTCATTGTAATTTTATCGATAATTTTTTTAAAGGATAAGGTTGGTATTTATAGATGGTCTGCAATTTTTATAGGTTTTTTTGGAGTTGTTTTAATTGTTCAGCCAGGAAGTGACATATTTAGTTTTTACTCAATATTTCCAATTCTAACTGCGATAGCTTGGGCATTAAGTGTGATAATTTTAAAATTTATACCTGATGGTCACTCAACAGCAAAAATTCAATTATATACTTTAATATTTAATGTAATTGGTGGTGTTGTACTGTTTTTATTGACCACTGGACATGCAGAAATAAAAAATACTCAAGATTTTTTTCTTATGACATTGACTGGTATTCTTGGAGGTACTGCAGCAATACTTTTTATCTATTCTTACAGATTAATCTCTGCAAGTAAGATGGCTTCGTTTGAATATTTTGGCATTCCTTCATCATTTGTTTTGGGCTGGTTATTTTTTAATGAAGCTCCTTGGGAACAATTATTTCCAGGAGTTTTCGTAATTGTGTTTGCTGGAATGATTATAATTTGGAGAGATAAAGTAAAACAAAAAAAAACTAAGGTGAGTAGAGAAATTAACTAGCAGATTTCATTGATTTCATAACTATTGCTCTATCAATTTCACCAATAAGCTCACCTGTCTCACTATTAACCACTGGAAATTTCTGATCTGTATCTACAAGCTTATCAATTAAAGTTTCTATTTTTGAATTGTGAGGAATATTATTTGATCCGTTTTCAAACATTTTTTTTGTATCGTCACAACATTCTTCCCTCATTACTTTGCTTGCACTAAGGACTTTGTATTTTGGCACATCTTCGCAAAAATCTTTTACATATTGATCTTTGGGGTTAGCAACTATTTCCTCTGGTGTCCCTACTTGAGAAACTTCTCCATCTTTCATAATTGCAATATGATCACCCATTTTAATTGCCTCTAAGAAATCATGAGTAATAAATACCATAGTCTTCTGTAACTTTTCTTGAATCTTTAAAAGTTCATCCTGCATTTCTCTTCTAATTAATGGATCTAATGCTGAAAAGGGTTCATCAAAAATTAAAATTTCTGGATCTACAGCTAATGCACGAGCTAAACCCACCCTTTGTTGCATTCCTCCTGATAGTTCTCTTGGATAATTATTGTGCCAACCTTCTAAACCAACCATTTTTAAAACTTCCATTGATTTTTCTACTCTATCATTTTTTTTATTTCCTCTAATCTCTAAACCATATCCAATATTCTCCACAACTGTTCTATGTGGAAATAAACCAAAATGTTGAAAAACCATGCTCATTTTATTTCTTCTTAAATCTAATAATTCTTTTCCGCTCATTTTCGTTACGTCAACATCATCCATTTTTACTGTTCCAGACGTTGGTTCAATTAATCTTGAAATACATCTAACTAAGGTTGATTTTCCGCTTCCCGATAAACCCATTACAACAAATGTCTCACCTTTCTCAATTGAAAAGCTAACATCTTTTACTGCAACCACATGTCCGGTTTTTTCTTGAACTTCTTTTATTGATAAACTTTTATCTAAATCTTTAATTATTCTTTGTTCGTCAGAACCAAATAATTTCCAAACATTTGAACACGTTATTTTTGGTTGATTATTCATATTTTGTTATTTTAATAACACAAAAATAGACAATATTTTTCTTTAAAAGTAAAATTATTTATTTTAAATTTTAGATAATATGTCTTCTGAAGTAGCAAGTATCCAAGGAAAGCCAAATTCATCAAAAAATATTATTACATATTCTGTAATCTTAATAACATTTTTAGTTGCACTGTGGTTATCTTTTCAAAGCGATGGTCCTTCAAAAATGCCAAAGGTCGTCACTGATCAATTTACATTTACAGCATGGGTTAATGAAGGTGAAGATTATTTAAAAAAAAATTATAGATGGATTACCAAAATAATAGCCAGTTATATTAAAAATGTATATTACTTTGTTGAAGATTTCCTTATCGACTCACCTTGGCTATTAATTGCAGCATTAATATTTTTGCCTTGCTTAATTGCAGGTGGTTTAAGATTAGGATTGTACTCTTTATTTGTCATTTATTTTTGGGGTGCAACAGGAATGTGGGAACCATCTCTGCAAACGGTAGCATTGATGGGTTTATCGGTTTTACTATGTGTCGTAGTTGGAGTGACTCTAGGTGTGCTTTGTTCACAAAGTGACAGGTTTGAAAATTTTATGAAGCCTATTTTAGATACAATGCAAGTAATGCCTGCGTTTGTTTATCTTTTTCCAGCTCTTTTCTTTTTTGGAATTGGAGGAGCGCCAGCAATATTAGCCACTATGATTTACTCAATGCCTCCAATAATAAGATTAACAAATACTGGTATAAGACAAGTTTCAGCAGAAACAATTGAGTCTGCTACCTCATTTGGATCAAGTAAGTTACAACTACTATTTAAAATTAAAATTCCACTCTCGCTACCAAGTATAATGATGGGAATTAATCAGGTGATAATGATGGCTTTAGCACTTGTAGTTTTGGCATGTTTTATTGGAGCTGAAGGGATCGGTGGTCAAGTATGGCAAGCAATTAGAAGACTTGATGTTGGATGGGCAATGGAAGGAGGACTCTGTATTCTTTTCATGGCAATAATGTTTGATAGATTTAGTATGTCATTTAGTAAAACGAAACAAATACTTCCATCGAACGTTCAAAAATTTTATTTGCTTCCTCAATCTTGGGAAAAATTTACTCTAGCAAGAATTATAGAAAAGCCTTTAGAATTTTTAGGTGGTTTAATTAATTTTGTTTGTACAAATTTGACAAAAATTATTGCATATGTATTTGAATTTTGTATTTCGTTAGCAAATAGACAAACAGCAAGAGATATTGGTGAAATAATTTCTAGAAGATATTATATAATTCCATCTTTTTTACTTGTTCTGACTATATCATTCGTTGATTCTTATATGATAAGTATTGGATCATTTCCTGAAGAGTGGAGATTATCAATAAGACAACCAATTTCTAATAGTGTGGAGTCTTTAACTGTTAATCCTGGTTTTATTGCATTTACAAAAGCTCTTAGAGGATTTGTATATCTTAAACTTTTAAGACCACTTGATATATTCCTAACTCATGTGCCGTGGTGGTATACACTAGGTGTATTTGCAGCAATTGGATATTTTACTGTTGGTATCAGATTTGCAATTATTACAGCAATATTATTACTTTTTATTGGTGCTTGTGGGATATGGCCACAATCAATGATAACACTATCATCTGTTTTAGTATCTGTAGCTTTATGTTTTATAATTGGAGTTCCTCTTGGAATTATTGCTTCTTATAATGAGAGATTTAGAAATGTTCAAAACGTGGTTTTAGATGCCATGCAGACTTTACCTTACTTCTGTTATTTAATTCCTGTTTTAATGTTTTTTGGAGGAGGAATAGTATCTGCTGTACTAGCAACAGTAATATACTCCATACCACCCATCATTCGATTAACATCTTTAGGTTTAACTCAAGTATCCGGAACTTACTCAGAGGTTTCACGTTCATTTGGTGGTACTTTATTACAAACTCTAAATAAAATTAAATTTCCATTAGCTATTCCAAGTTTAGTTATTGGATTTAATCAAACAGTAATTATGGCTTTCGCAATGCAGATTGTTACACCTTTAATTGGTGGAAAAGGATTAGGTTTGGAAGTATTTAATGGATTGGCAAGATCAGATACTGGTAGAGGATTAGCAGCAGGTATAGGAATTGTATTATTAGCAATAATTATAGACAGAATTTCACTTGCTTGGACTAAAAAACAGAGAGAAGCTCTAGGTTTATAAGTCAAGTAAAAGCATCATTATTCACAGTTTACAAACTAGTAATTTTTGTTTTAAGATAAGACTTTAATTAATTAAAAGAGAGGAAATAAATGAGGTTATCAAAAACAATATCAGCTCTATTCTTATCTTTCGTAATTTTACTTGCTAGTCTTACTCAGGCAAATGCAAAAAGATTACATGCTGCTATTGCTGACTGGACAGGTGGAATAATCACTTGTGAAGTTGCAGTAGCAATTCTTGAACGAGAAATGGGCTATAAAATTAAACAAACAGTTTTCCCGTCTGGTACTGGATTATGGGAAGCAATTGCAGCTGGAGAACTTGATTTCGCTTGCGAGAGTTGGCCAAGTTATGCAGAGGCAGACGATGTAATGTTTAATGAAGATTTAATTTATGACGGCAAAGTAGTAAAGTCTTATAAAGGAGATGGAACAGTTGATCTTTTAGGAACTACTGGAATCATCGGTATGTCAGATTACTGGATACCTAGATATGCTGCAGAAGAAATGGGCATTAAAACTTGGAGAGACCTAAACAAACATAAAGCTAAATTTGCAACTATTGAAACCGGCGGTAAAGGAAGATTAATTGGATGTCCTGTAGCTGGTTGGAACTGTCATGACCAAAAAAGACTTGATCTTTTAGGAATTGATTTCCAAGCAGATGAGCTAGGTACTGAAGCGGCTGCAATTGCAGAAGCAAAAGCTGCTTACATGAGAAAAGAGCCGTTCTTGTTATACTTATGGTCACCACACTGGTTCTTTGGTGAGTTTGACATGGTAGGAGTTCAACTTCCTGAATACAAAACTTGTGAAGGAGACACATTTACTGAAGCAAACAACTGGAAAACTTGCGGTACAGATGGATGGCCAGCAACTGGTTGGGATAAAGATTACACTATGAATTATGGAAATCCTGACACATTTGCTAAACCAGAACATGCTAAAGCAAAAGCTTTTTTTGAAAGAATGAAATTAGAAAACTTAGACCAAGCTAAGATGCTTGTTGAAGTTGACATCAAAAAAAGAGACGTTAAAGAAGTTGTAAATGAGTGGTTAGACAACAATCCAGATAAATGGAAAAGTTGGTTACCTAACTAATAATTAAACTTCAAAAAAATAATTAAGGGCTTTGTGGAAACAGAGCCCTTTTTTTTTACATGCATATAATACATAGAGGAATTGTAAATAAGAGTTACAAAGAAAACTGCTTAGAGTCTTTTCGAGCATCATTTAAAAAAAGATTTGGGATTGAAACAGATATTCATTCAACCAAAGATAAAAAGTTTGTATGCTTTCATGATTTTACTTTAAAGAGAATTTTTAAAATAAGCAAAAGTATCAAAAATATTAATTATGAAGATCTAAAAAAAATTAAAAATAAAAACTTTCAAATACCACCATTAAAAGAGGTTCTAAAAATTTCAAAAAAAAAATTTCCTATCTTTATTGAAATAAAGCCATTATTTAATAAAGAACTTTTATCTAATTTGATTAAAGAAACTAGAAGTTTTAAAAAATGTACTTTTATCTCTTTTAAGCATGAAAATATCTATAATCTTCTTAAACTTAACTCAAAACTATCAGTAGGTTTATCTTTTTCCAACAAATCTAGCATAAAATCTATTTTAAAAAGTAGCCTAAACAAAAAAATAAAATATCTAATATTAGATAAAAAGTTTTTAAATAGTCGAAGAATACAAATAATTAATAAAGAGAAATATTATTACACGATTAAAAACAAAAAGGAATTTTTGAAATATGAAAAAGATAACAATCTTATATTTGAAAACTTATGATTTATATTTTTTAAGATATTCCAATCTTCCAAGTATTTCATCTCTATCTAAATAATATCCTTGAAGATGACGATGACCTGAATTTGGGTCAAAAGCAGTTCTGCCGTGTAAAACACGCCTATTATTAAAAGAAAATATGTCTCCAGGTCCTAATCTAAATTTAATCTGAAACTTATCATCGTGTAGAAGATTTCCAAATCTATGGTGGGCTTTATAAACTTTGTCCATTTGGTCTGGATGACAGTCTAATGCATCCATAGTTGCAACACTAAATCTAATATCATGAAAATCTTTATCTTTTGTTAAACTAATTGCTGGGGCATGGAAGCTTCGGTGAGATTCTTGGGTATAATCTTTATCTCTAAACTTTAGAGGTACAGAGATTAATGTTTCAAAAATATCTTTTTCATTTTTTCTCAAATAATCAGCAACTGCAAAACCATCAATTGCAGAGGAATCTCCACCCTTTGCATCATTTACTAAACAATGCAAAAACTGATAACCAGGTGGTAATTCAAACCAAGGTAAATCCATATGATTTCTTAGAGCATGCGCCGTGTATGCAGAATTATTTGGTTTTGGAATATTGATTACTTCAAAAGGAGTTTTAAAAAAGGTTTCCCTTACATGACTTATTCTATGAAGAATTTCAAAGCCTGATTTTTTTTCTGTAGGTGAATTTTTAACTATTGCTATACCTTTATGATGTAATAATTCTAACCACTTTATTAATCCTTCATCAGAATTAATTACTTCATCATGTTCAATACATATCGACGAAAATTCGTTTTCCAAATTATTATCCCAAAGATGATAAGGTGAGACATATTCTTGTTTATTTTTAATAGTATAACAATTTTCTCTCAACCACTTAGGATCATAATAACTTGTGTGGTCACCCTCACTCCACTCTATTTCTAATTTGCCATCACCATTTAAAGAATATTTTTTGGGATTTATTTCTTTTGATACCTCTAAGATATTAAACATTCTATGTCTTGAGTCTTTATCATGTGCAGTAGGACAATTATCTCTTAACCACATGTAATTAAATTTACTTTCTTCACCATCATTCCAAGTAATTTGTAAATAAGTGCTGTTTTTTGCGATTTTAGAAATCGAATTCATAATAAATAATTATATAAAAACCAAAAAATTTCAATTCAATTAATAGTTGAATTAAATAAAGTTATTTTATTGTTGATTTGCTTTGATGTACTAAAAGGACTAAACTTTAAATAAATGTCTAAAATCGAAATCAACAACGTCTACAAAATTTTTGGTCCAAAACCTTCTAGCGTTCTTAAAATGGTGCAAGAAGGAGCTACAAAAGAAGATGTTCTAGAAAAAACTGGACATACAGTTGGATTAGATAATGTGTCTCTAAAAATTGAAGAAGGAGAAACATTTGTTTGTATGGGTTTGTCTGGATCAGGAAAATCAACACTAATTAGACATTTAAATAGATTAATAGACCCAACCTCTGGAGAAATTTTAGTAGAAGGCAAAGATGTTACTACTCTAAACAAAGAACAATTAATTGAATTTAGAAGGCAAAAAATGAGTATGGTATTTCAACGATTTGGGCTATTCCCACACAAAACAGTTTTACAAAATGTTGGTTACGGACTCGAAATGCAAGGTATGGAGATTGAAAAAAGAAATTCTGTTGCTATGGAAAAAATTGAGTCAGTTGGATTAAGTGGATTTGAAAATCAATATCCTGCGCAACTTTCTGGAGGTATGCAACAAAGAGTAGGTCTTGCAAGAGCCTTGGCTACAGATACAGACATAATGTTAATGGATGAAGCTTTTTCTGCATTAGATCCTTTAATTAGAAGTGATATGCAGAAACAACTTATAGACCTCCAATCAGAATTAAAAAAGACAATAGTATTTATTACTCATGATCTTGATGAGTCATTAAGGTTAGGAGATCATATTGGAATTTTGAATGCAGGAAAACTTGTGCAGGTAGGAACACCTGTAGAAATCATAATGAACCCTGCTGATGAATATGTTGAGGCATTTGTTAAAGACGTAAATAGAACAAAGGTTATAAAAGCAAAAATTATTATGAAACCAGTAAATCAATCAGATGATATTGACAAATCAAACTTGATAAAAGTTGAAGAAGACCAATTTATAGAGGAATTTCTACCTCAAGTTGTTTGTAGTAACTCTAATTGTGAGGTAGTTGATAAACAAGGAAATGCTAAAGGCTATATTTCTAATAAAGAATTGCAAGAATCACTTTCAAACTCATAATTAGATTAAATAGTTATGAAAAAAAATTTAAGTAAAATCGTTGATTTAGTTAAATACCCAATACATGATTTACAATCACCAAAGATCAAGAAAATCATTGAAAAATGTAAAACTGAATTAGATAGCGATAGTTGTTCGGTAATTCCTAATTTTATTTTACCAAATTCTTTAAATGTAATGAAAAAAGAATTAGAGCAACAGCTTAATGAAGTTTATATGTCTAAAGAAAGTATAAACGCATACCTTTATGCAAA
The DNA here is from genome assembly GCA_902543405.1 of uncultured Pelagibacteraceae bacterium. Classification (GTDB taxonomy): domain Bacteria; phylum Pseudomonadota; class Alphaproteobacteria; order Pelagibacterales; family Pelagibacteraceae; genus Pelagibacter. The sequence continues at coordinate 17,936 of CACBYC010000014.1, forward strand.
AGACGATCCTACTCTTCCTAAAGATCACCCAAAAAGAATATTTATGGATAGATTTAATGGATACTTAAACTCAGATTGTTTTGCAAAAAATTCGGAGATGAAATTTCTTTATGAAACTGAGGAATTATTAAAATTTGTATCTGCATGCTTAGGGATTGCATCTATATATAGATGGGCTGACCCTTTAGCCTGTCATGCATATAATGTTATGGAACCTGATGGAATATTGCCTTGGCATTTTGATAGTTGTGAATTTACTTTGAGTTTAATGATTCAGAAACCAGAAAAAGGTGGGATATTTGAATATTGTCCAAATATAAGAGAACCAGGAAACGAAAAATTTGATGATGTAAAGAAAGTACTTGATGGAGATCGATCAAGAGTAAAAAGACTTGAACTAGAACCAGGTGATTTACAAATATTTAAAGGTAGATTTACTATGCATAGAGTAACTAAAGTTATAGGAAAAACATCTCGATTTATGTGTATACCTGCCTATGTATTGGATCCATGGAGAGTAAACACACCTGAACACTCTAAAGCAATTTACGGAAAAGTATTGCCCATACATTTAGAAAGAAATAAAGTTAGATCTGATGGATTAACAGATTAATGTCATACAATTTCAAAAACAAAAAAATTATTATATCAGCTGGGGCATCAGGAATTGGATGGGCAACAGCAAAGGAGTGTCTTGAAAAAGGCGCAAAGGTATTCGTTTGTGATGTCAATAAAAAATATATAAATAAATTAAAAAAAAATCCTTTGAATAATAAAAGGTTGTTTTCTTTTCATTGCGATGCCTCAAATGAAAATGATGTAATAAATTTTTTTAAAGAAATTAAAAAAAAAACACAAAAGATTGATGCACTAATTAATAATGTTGGAGTTGCAGGCCCAACAGGGACTATGGATAAACTTAAAACAAAAGATTGGGAACAAACTTTAAAGATAAATGTAATTAGTCATTTTATTTTTTCAAAATTAGCAATCCCAATGTTAAAAAAGAATAAAGGTGGATCAGTAGTCAATCTGTCTTCTACAGCAGGTATATTTGGGTTTCCATTAAGATCTCCCTACTCAGCCAGTAAATGGGCGGTAGTTGGAATGACTAAAACTTTAGCAATGGAATTAGGAAAGTTTAAAATTAGAGTAAACGCAATTTGTCCAGGAACTGTAAAAGGAGATAGAATGGGAAGAGTTATTAGAGATAAAGCTAAATTTTTGAAAATTTCAAAAAAAGCTGTGGAGAGTGAATTCGTTTCTATGACTTCTCTTAATACTTGGGTTTACGAGAAAGATATTGGTAAAATGTGTTGTTATTTAATTTCTGACGAGTCTTCTAAAATTTCTGGTCAAGTAGTTGGCGTTGATGGTAACACTTTAAGAATGCATTAGAGCTTTAAATATTTTCAATAAATTCTATTAAGTTATTTGCAATTTGCTCAGGAGCCTCTATCAAAAAAGAGTGTTTTACCTCTGGTATAATAACTAATTTAGAATCTTTTACCTCGTTTGACATTTTTTCATTATGAGAAGGAGTGCATCCACCATCGTTTTCACCTGTCATAAATAGGCATGGTTTCTTTATATCCTTTAACCAAGAAATCATCTCAGTTTCCGCATAAATTTTAAAAACATTTATAAATACATCTTTATCTGTATCTATTACTTGTTTTAATCTCCTAGATACCAGGTCTGGATTTTTTTCAATAAAATTGTCTGTGAACCATCGGTTAGTTAGATTTTTTAATGTTTGTTCAACGCCTTTATCTTTTAGATCTGAAATAACATTCCAAACTTTTTGTTTATCTTCATCAGATCTACCTGCAACTGTTGATAATAAGCCAACTGACAAAACTCTTTCTGGAAACTTTTTAGCATAAGCAGGGGCAATCATGCCCCCTAAAGAATGTCCGATAAAATGGGCTTTTTGGATGTTTGTCTTTTCTCTTACTCTTTCAAGATCTAATACAAGATCATCTAAATTAAAATCTTTATTGTCTACAGGTGATTTTCCATGACCCCTTAAATCGTATGTCACAACTGTAAACATACTCTTAAGTTTTGGAGTTATAAATCTCCATGCATCTTCTGCACCTCCAACTCCATGAGTTAAAAATATTGCAGGTCCTGATCCTGCGACTGAGTAATTACAATCTATGATGCTCATAGATATTTAAGCTACTTGTATATTAGATTTTTTGAAATATGGGATTACGTTTTCACCAATTCTATACATTGACTCTATTAGGTCTTCTTGAGATTGTCCAAAACTTGAACTAAGAATTACCTCATCAACTCCTGCTTCAGCATAAACGCTAAGTTTATCGATCATTTCATTTAATGGGCAAATTAAAAGATTTTCTTTTAATTCTTCTAAAGTTTGTTTTCTTGGCAAAGCTTCTATGTTCCCTTCTTTTACTTTTCCTGGTCCTGTAAACATATTGTCAAATCTTTTATAATATTCATAAGCAAGTTTTGTTTTCTCTCTAGCTTCATTTTCATCCTTTGCTAAGTAAGCCATTCGTTGCATTGAAAGTTTGAGTAACTTACCTTTTTCACCTAGTTGAATACAGCCTTCTTTAAATGCATTAACTCTACTTAATAAAAGATCTTTTGTACCTGATAATACTGTTGATTGAACATGAAATCCTCTTGAAGCCGCATCTTTTATACTTTCTAAATTCATTGCGGCAACCATCATTGGTATTGGATTACTTATGGGTCGAGGCATTATGGTTAATGGTTCGAAGTCATAGTATTTTCCTTTATACGAAACTTCTTTGTTTTTTAATAATAATTGTAGAACCTCTAAAGACTCTACAAATTTTTCTTTTGATTGTTCTATTGGTGTGCCTAGTCTCTTCATTTCCCATGGAAATGCTCCTCTTCCTACACCTAAGATTAATCTTCCATCAGTTAATATATCAGCAGTAGCTACTTCACCAGCATATGTTCTCATATCGTGTAGAGGCAAAACAACTATCCCTGTTGTTATTTTAATATTTTTTGTAACTGATGCAATCTTTACAGCCATCTGCAATGGTGACGGCATCATTAGTAAGTTAATTAAATGATGCTCTGGTATTGATACCGTTGCATAACCAAGTTTTTCAGCAGTTACACATTCTTCAAGCATATTTTTAAAATGCTGCCTTGAACCAATACTTGAATCTGGCATGTAACTTGTTAAAAAATGATTAAAATCCATACAACTAAATTACCATTTTAAGTTTTTTTTAGATATCTATTTTCTAATTTTATTTTCATATTTTTTTCTAAGGTTTTGTAAGTTGACTAAGTACTCATCTCTTATATTTGATAATTGATTGATTGACTTTCCTTTTGCTTGCTTTTTTGTACCAGAAATCAATCTTTCTGAGAGTTTTTTTGATAATTTTGGTGCTTTAAGCTTAGTCCATGGGAGTTTTAATGCGGGCCCAAATTGTTCAAGCATATGTTTCATTCCGGCTTTTCCTCCTGCTAAATGAAAAGTTAAAAATGTTCCCATTAATGAGTATCTTAAGCCTGGACCATCCTCAATAGCTCTATCTAAATCCTCTGTTGAGGCATACCCTTCATTTATAATATGAAGCGCTTCTCTCCATAAAGCTTCTTGCAGTCTATCAGATAGATATCCTGGCAACTCCTTTTTAAGAGTAATTGGGTTCATTGAAATCGACTTATAAAATTTGCTTGCTTCATTTAATGATTTAGAACTTGTTTTTTTTCCTGGAACTATTTCAACTAAAGGTAGTAAATAAACAGGATTGAATGGATGGGCAATGATACCTCTTTTATTATTTTTACATTTTGAAAAAATTCTTGAGGGAAGTAATCCAGATGAGCTTGACGATATCAAAACCTCAGGTTTACAATTATTTGAAATTTGACTTATTAATTGAGTTTTAAGTTTATAGTTTTCAGGAGCACATTCTTGGATTAGATCAGCATCTTTAACAGCACTCTCTAAAGAAGAAAAAAACTTTAAATTATTTAAATTTATTTTTTTTTTATTAAATAGTTTTTTTACAAAAGGTATGGCTCTTTTTATTTCTTGATTTAAGTTATTTCTTTGAATTAAATTTTTATCGTATGATAAAACTTTTATGTTGTGAGCCAAGAGTCTTATTGTCCACCCTACTCCAATTACTCCTGTGCCAATTACTGCAACTTTTTTAATTTTGGACATTACTTGTGTTTAACAAGCTTTAATTTTTTCCTTGTTTCTTCTGCAGTCATTATTGATGCACCAAGATCTGTTACTATTCTGATCGCTTTTTCAACTAACTGAGCATTGGTTGCAAGTTTACCTTTTGATATATACAAATTATCTTCTAAACCAACTCTTGGGTTTCCACCCATAACAACTGTTTGTGCTACATAAGGCATTTCATTTTTTGATATTGCAAAGCCTGACCACACTCCTTGCTCTGGCATTATATCTTTCATTGCTTGCATTGCTAACGGAGTAGCTGGAGCTCCCCAAGGAATACCTAAACACATTTGAAACATTGGAGGATCATCTAACAAACCTTCTTTATATAATTGAGAGCCAAACCACATATTTCCTAAATCAAATGCCTCTATCTCTGGTTTAACTTTAATTTCCTGTAATTTTTTTGCAGCTTTTCTTAAATCATTAGGAGTATTAACTGTAATAACTGAACCATCACCAAAGTTTAATGTTCCAGCATCTAATGTGCAAATTTCTGGTAAAAATTGTTCTGCATTAGCTATTCTTTCCATAACATTTGCCATGTCTGTCATAGGGCCAAAATCTAGTGGGTTTTTTCCTTGTCCTATGTCCAAATCTCCACCCATCCCAGTAGTTAAGTTTAAAATTACATCGGTTTCACTTGATCTAATTCTATCAACTACCTCTTTATATAATTCCAACCTTCTACTTGGTGTTCCATCTTCTTCTCTAACATGAATATGTGCAATTGCTGCTCCAGCTTTTGCTGCCTCTATTGCTGATTTAGCTATTTGTTCTGGAGTTTTTGGTAAGTCAGGGTGTTTGCTCGCAGTATCGCCTGACCCTGTTACAGCACATGATACAAAAACGTTGTTGTTCATAATTTATTTTTCAACTATATTTTAAAATCATGCAAATGGAAATATCAGAATTACAGAAGGATTTAGCTGCAACTTTTAGATGGACGGCTAGACTAAATATGCATGAGGGAGTTGCAAACCATTTTAGTGCATGCATACCTGGTACATCTGATTTTTACTGCAATAAAGCAGGTATTCATTTTAGTAGAATGAAGGCTAGTGATTTGATCTTAGTAACTAAAGAAAATAAAGATGAGTTGAAGAATAAGCCAGACGTTATTGATCCGACAGCTTTGTATATCCATGGCGCAATTCATGAAAAAGCTCCACACGCAAGGTGTATTTTTCATGTCCATTCTAAATATGCAACTGCTCTTTCTACGCTAAAAGACCCTGTCTTGAAACCAATCGATCAAAATACGATGATATTTTATAATAGAGTATCTACATACAATGAATTTGGAGGTTTAGGACTTGAGGACGAATCCATTAAAATGGCGAATTCTCTTGGAAATAAACAGCACATGTTACTCGCAAATCATGGAATTTTAACAACAGGAGAAACTGTGGCTGAAGGTTTTAATTCCCTTTATTATTTTGAAAGAGCGGCACAAACATATCTTACAGCTCTTTCAACAAACCAAGAACTTAATGTGGTCAGCCATGAAGTTGCAGAGAAAACTGCAGAAGAACATGCAAACTTTCCAACTGATTTTGCAAATCTATTCCTATCTCAAATAAGATTAATTTTAGATAAAGAAGAACCTGATTACAAAAATTAAATGGACTTGAACAAATTAAAAGTAAGACGAAGTTTTATTTTTACACCTGGACTTCATCCAGAAATGTTTCCTAAAGCAATTGCATCTGGTGCAGACATGGTTTGTATTGAATTAGAGGATGGGATAGCAATCAATGATAAAGCAGAAGCTAGAAAAAATACTATAGAGGCTCTAAAGACTCTCGAAGTAAAAAATGATGTAGAGTTAGTTGTCAGATTTAATAATCAAAGAACAAAGTTCGGTCTTTTAGATTTAGAAGATTTCATATCTAGCAAAATAAATCTAAAGGCTATCATGTTACCAAAGGTTAAAACTCCAGATGAAATAACGTTTATAGATGATCTTTTAACAGACTGTAATTTAGATACGGATCTTCATGTAATAATGGAAACAAATGAGGCTTTAGAAAATATTTATAATATTGCTCATGCCAGTAAAAGAATAGTTGCTTTATATTTTGGTGGAGTCGATATGGCAGCTGAACTTAGAGTTGAAAATAAATGGGAAAATCTTGTCCATGCGAGATCTAAATTAGTTCATGCAGGTGCAAGTGTTGGTGTAGATGTAATAGATGTACCTTATTTAGACTTAGAGAATATGGAAGGAATGAGGAAAGAGGCTGAACAGGTAAGAAACTTAGGCTTTACAGGAAAAGGTTCCATTCATCCAAAACAAATTAAAATATTAAATGAAGTATTTACACCACCTCAAGATGAAATTATTAAGGCTAAAAAAATTTTAGAAGAATTTAATAATTCAAATACAGGTCTAGTAGTCATAGACGGTAAACTTATAGAAAAACCTGTCCTTCGAGAAATGAAAAGGAAAATATTGATAGCAGATAAAATAAATAAAGTTTAAATTAAATTATGTCATTTCATCTTGCCACTAGAAAAGTTATTAAGGAATGGACAGACTACAATGAACATATGAATATGGCATACTATGTTCTAATTTTTGATCAAGCATGGGAAACAATGCTTAATAAGTTTCATATGGGTGGTTCAAATGCACAAATTAATAAAAGAAGCACTATGGTTGTAGATACGAGAACTACCTATGACAATGAAGTGAAAGAAAATGATGAAGTAGATGTTTACTGCACCTTCTTTGATCATGATAAAAAAAGATTACATTTAAAATGCGAAATGTATGAAAAGAAGTCAAAAAAACTTGCTGCAACTATTGAAAGCCTTTCGCTTTATATTGATCTGGATAAAAGAAAGGTCACAGAATTTGAACAAGATAAAATCCAAATAATGGATGACTTTATAAATAAAAATAAGGTTTCTTTTAACTCAGAAAATTTAGTGTTTTCTGGTAAGCTAAAAAAATAAGTTATGGAAATTAAACTTTTGTCAGGAGCACTAGGTGCAGAAATAACAGGGATAGATCTTAAAGATACATCTGATCAAAACATCAAGAAAATTAATAATTTATTATTAGAACACAAAGTTATTTTCTTTAGAGACCAAAAAATTAATGCTGAACAACATATAGCCTTAGCTGAAAAATTTGGACCCTTAGAAACACATGCATATGTAAAAGGATTAAGTAAACATCCCGAAATAGTAAGAATAATTAAAGCAGAAGATGAAAAAAACCAATGGGGTGAGAATTGGCATAGTGATGTTAGTTACAATGAAAAACCAACGAAAGCAGTAATATTAAAATCAATTAAAATTCCTCCTGTTGGTGGTGATACATGCTTTGCAAACATGGAGCTTGCATGGGAAACATTAGATGAAGATATAAAAGAAAAGATAAAAGATAAAAAAGCAATCCATAGTTCTCTTGGCGCAGAATTTTTTATTGAAAAATATAAAAAAATGGAGGGAAATGAAAAAAGAAATTTTGATGAATATTCTAATGAACATCCAATAGTAAGAACACATCCTGAGACTGGAAAAAAAATTCTATTTGTCAATTGGACATACACAAAAAAAATAATTGGACTTGAACAGGAAGAAAGTGATGAAATTTTAAAAAAAATATTTGAACACCAAGCACGACTTGAATTAACCTGTAGATTTAGCTGGACTGAAAATACAGTCTGTATATGGGATAATAGAAGTGTTATTCACTTTGCAATTGCAGATTTTTATCCAGGTAGAGGATTAGGATATGAAAGAGTAATGGATAGAATTGCTATTGAAGGTGACCACCCACAATAAATACCTTGAAATTTGATTATTTAATAATTGGAGCAGGTACAGCAGGATGCGTTCTCGCTAATAGACTAACTGAACAAAGTAAAAATAAGGTTGCAATTTTTGAAGCTGGTAAAGATAGTGATATATGGAAAGTAAACATGCCCCTTGCAATACTTTATGCAATGCATGACCCAAAATATAATTATAAATATTATTCTGAACCTGAGCCACACTTAAACAATAGAAAATTATTTTGTCCTAGGGGAAAGATGATTGGTGGTTGTTCCGCGCATAATGGAATGGTTTATGTCAGAGGAAATAAAAATGATTATGAGAGATGGGCTTCATTTGGGTTAAAAAATTGGTCTTACGAAAATGTTTTACCTTTTTTTAAAAAAATTGAGACATGGTCAGGTGGAGAAAATAATTATAGAGGTGGAAAAGGTATATTGCCTGTAAATCAATCAAATAACAAAAATCCCCTTTTTAAAGCTTTTTTGGACTCGGCAAAAGAGGCAGGACATAAAATAAATAGTGATATGAATGGAGAAGACCAAGAAGGCTTTGGAATGTACGATGTTACAATTCATAAAGGAGAGAGAGCAAGTGCTTCAAAATACTATTTAAAACCAGCAAAAAGCAGGGAAAATTTAAAAGTATTTACTGAGTCATTTGTAGAAAAGATTATTTTTGATGGCAAAAAGGCTATTGGAATTCAAGTTAAAATAAAAAATGAAACGAAGACTATTTACGCAAATAAAGAAATTATTTTAAGTGGTGGATCAATTAATTCTCCACAATTATTAATGTTATCAGGTGTTGGTCCAAGCAATCATCTTAAAGAAAAAGGAATTGAGGTTATTCATGATTCAAAAGGAGTTGGAAAAAATTTACAAGATCATTTAGAAACCTATATTCAACAAGAATGTAAAACTCCAGATACATTATATTCATATGTAAATAAATTTAATATGGTAAAGGTGGGTATCCAGTGGTTCTTAAACAAAAGTGGGCCCTGTTCTACCTCGTTTTTAGAAGCTGGTGGATTCTGTAAATCATCTCCAGATAAAAAATATCCAAATATACAATTTCATTTTTTCCCAGCATTTGTAATAGACCATGGTTTAGTAGATCCTGATAGACACGGATACCAATTACATGCAAGTTTAAACCAACCTAAAAGTAGAGGGGAAATTACTTTGAAAAGTTCAAACCCTTATGATTATCCAAAAATACAATTTAATTATTTAAAGGATGATTATGATCTTAAAGAAACAATAAAATGTGTTCGAGTAGCAAGAAAAATTTTATGTCAAAACTCTATGAAACCTTTTGCTGGTAAAGAAATTGGGCCAGGTGATAATGCAAATTCAGATGAGGAAATTGAAGAATATGTAAGATCAAAAGCAGAAACAGCATATCACCCATCATGTACTTTAAAGATGGGTATAGATGATATGGCAGTGGTAGATGAAAAATTAAAAATTCATGGTCTTCAGAATATAAGGGTAGCCGATGCATCTGTGATGCCAGAAATTACAAGTGGAAATCTAAATGCACCAACTCTAATGATAGGTGAGAGAGCTGCTGACTTTATTTTGAATTAACATATGGAAGTAAATAATAATACCAAAGGCATCCTATTTATTATGATAGGGATGGCTTTTTTTTCAATTCAAGACTCTCTTATAAAATATATATTTGAAGAAATTGCTTTGTTTGAATTATATCTTGGTAGAACTATTGTTCAAGCGACAGTGCTTATATCTATATTCTTAATAACAAAGAAAAAATTTACATTAAAAACACATTATCCTTTATTAACATTATTAAGAGTAATTTGTTTTTTCTTTGGTTTTAGTTTCTTTTATATTTCACTAACGTTTATGTCTTTAGCTATGGTCAGCGCATTATTCTTTTCATGCCCTTTTTTCATGTCAATATTTGCTAAAGTATTTTTAAAAGAACAAATTGGTATTAGAAGATGGAGTGCGATAACAGTGGGTTTTATTGGTGTTTTAGTCGTATTAAATCCAACTTTAGAAGACTTTAATTTTTTTAAATTAGCGCCAGTTGCATGCTCACTTTGTTATGCATGCTCTATGACAATTACAAAATATACATCAGAAAAAGATAATATTTATACTCAGTTAACTTTACTTTATATTTTTGCTGTAATTGCGAGTGTTATAATATTTTTAATAAGTGGTGATGGAAAGTTTAATAATTTTTCTGATCCTACAATGCAATTTATTTTTAGAGAATGGTTTGTAAATCCAGCCGTTTCGTGGCCTTACGTTTTTGTAATGGGAATTGTTGCATCAATTTCATTTTTTTGTGTGTTCACTGCATATAGTATAGCTTCTCCGTCTGTTGTCTCTTTATTTGAATATTCATACATAGTTTTTGCAATGATAGCTGGTTATATATTATTTGAAACTATACCAGTACCTAGAACTTTTCTTGGAGCCGCAATAATTATTGGTGCGGGTGTATATATTTATTTTAGAGAAAAAGTTCGTGGCCAAATGATTGCATCAGATACACCTAATAGATGATAAAAAAAAACTATATTCCAACAATAAATATTTCTTCTCTTCTTGGAAAAAATTTTAATACAAGACCTGCCTTTAAAACAGTAAAAGAACTTGAGAAAGCTTGTTTAGATGTTGGTTTTTTTCAAATAACAGGTCATGGTATAAAATTAAAAAATATAAGTAAAATTTGTGAGGTTGGGGAAAATTTTTTCAAACTAAATAAAAAAAATAAACTTAAATTAGCTCCAAAAAAATGGAATAAAAAAAATAAAAATGTTTATAGAGGTTACTTTCCTAATGACGTAAACGGTAAAGAGGGATTAGACTTGGGGGATTTAAAAGTAACTAAGAAATATTCAGAAAGAATAAAAAATCAGTACATAGAATATTTAAATATTAAGCATTCATTTACTGCAAATAATATTTCTAAATTATCTGATTATTATGATGATATATTTAACTTAAGTGAAATTCTTTTTAAAAGTATTATTAAAATCTATAATAAGGATACTGATATATCAAAAAAAGCATTTTCAAGATTAAAAACTCTAAGCACATTACGTTTTAATTATTACCCTAATCAATCAAAACCTGTTGAAATCTCTAAGCAAGATGGAGTTGCTCTTGGGTGTGAAACTCATGTAGATAGTGGTATTTTCACAGTACTTTACCAAAACAAAAAGGGTGGGTTACAAGTACAAAACCGTAAAACAAAAGAATGGCACAATGTTCCCTTTAATAAAAATGCTTTAGTTGTAAATACTGGAAGAGCGCTTGAATATTTAAGTAAGAGAAGATTTAAAGCAACTAATCATAGGGTATTATGGAACAAGCAAAAAAGGCTTTCAGTTCCTTTCTTTTTTGAACCCTCATATGACTTTAAAATGAATCTTTCATTTTTAAATAAGAAAAAACTAATTAATAGCGGTCTCAGGTATGATAAATTTCTTAATAAATCCCTTAAAAAATTCATTGAATATCAAAGGTAAGAATAATAATATTACTAAATAAAGCGATACATAACTCGTCGTAATTTCATATACGAAAGTGGGATCGGTCGTCTTTAAATTAATTTTTAAAGGAGGCTTTAATGAAGTTTGGTTATTTTTGTAATACTACAAATTGGACACATAAACCATATCACAAATTATTAGATGAAACTAAAGAGATCACAGAATATTGTGATCAAAACAATTGGAATTCAATTTGGTTTACAGAACATCATTTTAACCATGAGGGAATGGAGTCCTGTACTAATCCATTAATGTTAGGAGCAGATGCTGCAGCAAGAACAAAAAACATAAGAATAGGACAAGCAGCAAATGTAATAACTTTTCATAACCCTATAAGATTAGCAGAAGATATTGCTACACTTGATCAACTTTCAAAGGGAAGAGTAGAAGTTGGTGTTGCAAGAGGAGTTTATGGGAGAGAGGCAATTAATTTAAACAAAGAAGCAGATTTAAAAGATCAGGCAAAAAATTTTAGATTATTTGCTGAAACATTAGAAATTTTGAAAAAAGCATGGTCAGAGAAATTTTTTAATCATGATGGAGAATTTTATACTTACCCATCACCAAATTATGTTTGGCAGCATGACATGAGCCCTCCAAGTGAAGAATTTATGAATATGGCAGATAGTACTATGAAAAAAATTAGCGTTCTTCCAAAGCCTTATCAAAATCCACACCCTCCAATACATCAAGTTGTTGATGGTATAAGATCTATAGAGTGGGCAGCAGAAAATAATATAAATGTAATTATGTGGATACCTACAGTTAAAGCATTGAAAATAAGATTTGAAGCTTACAAAAATAAAAGATCTGAGGTTACTAAAAAAAATGTTCCTTTAGGTGAAGGAGTTACTCTCGTCAGAGATATGTTTGTCGCTGACACTATGGAGGAGGCCAAAGAAAAAGCAGGCCAACATATGGTAAATTATATGAAATGGGTTTGTCATTGGAGAGGTCTTGGTAATCACATGGATCCCGGTGAAGAGCTTCCAGAAACAAAGGGTAAATTAGATCTTCTTAATTATGAGTTTTTACATAAGAGAAATATGTTGTTTGGTACTCCTGAATATGTAACAGATAAGATTAAAGAACTACAATCAGAGCTTAATCTTCAAAATCTTCAAGTCTGGTCTAACTTTCCTGGTGTTAAACATGAAGATTGTATGAAAAGTATTAAACTATTCACTGAAAAAGTAATGCCTAACTTTAAAGATGATCTAGATACTGAAGTTAAAAAAGTATCGTGATTAAGACCAAGAATACCTTGACCGGTGGTCAAGCGGCAGTGAAATCATTAAAAAAGGAAAAAGTTAAACACGTATTTGGTCTAATTGGTTCAGCTACAATGGAGATGTTTGATGCGTTATATCATGAAAAAAAAATTAAATTTATAGGTGTAAGAGACGAAAGAACTGGAACGCATATGGCAGATGGATATGCAAGAGCTTCTAATCAACCAGGTGTAATAATTGCCGGTCAAAACGGTCCAGGAGCAACTAATCTCGTTACAGGCATAGCGCAAGCAAAAGCAGCATTTTCTCCTGTAGTATCTATTGCAGGTTTATATTCTACTAAAGATAAGATGGAGGATGCCTTTCAAGGACTTGATCAACAATCACTTTTTGATCCTATAACAAAAAAAACATGGACAGTAAAAAAGGCAAGTCATATACCAACGGCCTTTAGAGATGCTTTTAACCTTGCAATGTCACCACGCAGAGGACCAGTTTGTATAAACCTTCCAAGAAATGTTCTTTCTGATACTTCAAAATTTAAGATTAATGAAAATAAAAAATCTTATAAAGCTGAAAGTGACTTGAAAAGTAAAAAGAATTTAATTGATAGAACTATAAAACTTATTCTCAACTCAAAAAAAACAGTAATTGTTGCTGGGGGAGGAATAAAATATAATTCGAAATTTAAGTCTGTAACAAAGCTTGCTGAATTTTTAAATATTCCAATTGTAACTGCAGCGGGACATGGAGATGCAATTCCCTTTAGTCATAAGTTAAATGCCGGACAAATGGGACCTAGAGGAAATATTGTTGCATCAAGATTAGTCAAAGAGGCAGAGCTAATTATTGCAATTGGTACAAGACTTGGTTTCAATTCTACTTTCTATTCGTATGACAATATAAATAAAAATGCGAAAATTGTACAAATTGAGTTAGAAAAAACAATGATAGGAAGATACTTTCCAGTTAATGTAGGTATTCATGGCGATGCTGCTCTTGTGACAGATCAAATTTTAGCTGGGTTAAGAAAACAAAAGAAAATTTCCAATTACGAAGTATGGACAAATAGCTTTTTATTAGAGAGATCAAAATTTCTTAAAGATAGAGATAATATAAATTCAAAAAATTTTCCAATCCAACCGAATGGTCTATTCAGAGAATTAAGAAAAGTACTACCGAAAAATACCGCAATAACACTTGATGCTGGAACACTTTGTCTTCAAGCAACAGATGCTTTAGAATATTACAATCCTCCTGCCCTTTTCACACCTCTTGATTTTGGTTTAGTAGGCTTCTCATTTGCATGTGGTTTGGGAATAAAGGTTGCAAAACCTAATAAAACAGTTGTTAGTTTAATGGGTGATGGTGGATTTGGAATGACTATTTCTGAATTAAGTACTGCTGTAGAGCATGGCATTAACACAATTACAATTGTAATGAATAATAAAAGTTGGGGGGCAGAAAAAGCTTATCAAAAAGATTTCTATGGTGAAAGATATTTAGGAGCTGATATTCAAAGTCCTCCTTTTGATGAAGTTGCGAAACTATATGGTGCTAAAGGAATTAAAGTTAAAAAATTATCAGAAGTTAATGAGGCAGTAAAAAGTGCATTAAAAGTAAATAAACCAGTTGTTATAGATGTTGATGTAGATCCAAAAGCGTTATACAGTTTTAGAAGAGATAGCTTTACACATAGAATTAAAAAATGAAATTAGAATTACGTAAGTTTACTAAATTTGTAGATAAGACTTTTATTGAAGGTGGAAAAGAAGCTAAAGAACCAGTTTTGATGGTTTCTGTTGCTGCAGTTTTTAAAAATCCTTGGGATGGAAAAGGTTTTGTGGAAGACTTAAAACCCATTATTTTAGATCTAGCTCCTAAACTTGGAGATTTATTAGTTCCTGAACTTATAAAAGAAATAGGCTCTCCTGATAAAATATTAGCATATGGGAAAGCAGGTGTGGTTGGACTGAATGGAGAAATAGAACATGCATCAGCATTTATTCATACATTAAGATTTGGAAATAAGTTCAGAGATGCTGTTGGAGGAACTTCTTATTTAAGTTTTACGAATACAAGAGGTCCGGCTGGATCAAAAATATCTATTCCAATGATGCACAAAACCGACTCTGGTTTAAGACCATATTATCTTACACATGAGTTTACAATTCATGATGCTCCATTTGATGATGAAATTGTTATTGCAATTGGTGGCGCTTCGACAGGTAGAGCTCATGCAAGAACAGGTGATAGATACCAAGATATGAAGGAGATGGGAATTGATCCAAAATAATAATGATCAATGCAACAGACTCTAAAGGTACATTCTATAAACTAAATCAAAAAGAAGGAATTCCAATAGTATTTATTCATGGTGTAGGTCTTGATCATAATATATGGGATCCACAAATTAATGAATTTGATAATACAGTTTTAATTTATGATATCCTTGGACACGGTAGAACACCTTTAAATAAAGAAAAAATAAGTTTTGATGATTTTTCAGATCAAATTATTGATCTTATTGATGAATTAAAATTTAGTAAAATTCACCTTATTGGATTTTCAATAGGCTCTTTGATTGCAAGAAACTTTGCAACGAGATTTGGTGATAGATTGAAATCCCTAACATTGTTGTGCTCAATATTTAATAGATCTGATAATGAACAGAAGATAGTAAATGAAAGGTTTGAACAGACAAAAAAAGATAAAAAACTGACAAAAGACGCACTCAATAGATGGTTTAATAAGGATTTTATTGAGAAAAATCCTCTTATTTCAGATAAAATTTTCTCAATACTTAACAATAATAATATGGACAACTTTATTAAAGTTTACTCGTTGTTTGTAAATCACAAAGATAACGAAAAATTTGAAAATATTAGTGTCAAAACACTTGTGATAACTGGAGAAGGTGATGTAGGCTCAACTCCAGAAATGTCTGATAATCTAAGTAAAAAAATTAAAAACTCTGAAGTAAAAATAATACCTGTAGGCAAACATCTATGTAGTATTGAATGCTCATATGATGTAAATAAAGCAATTAAAGATCATATACAAAATGCCTGAATTAAAAAAATATAAAATGTTTATAGGGGGACAATGGGTTGACTCTGATACTAAAAAAACTTTTGAAACTTTAAATCCAGAGGATAATAAACCCTGGGCAGTTGTTCCTGAGGCAAGTGCTTCTGACGTAGATAAAGCAGTTCAAGCAGCTCAAAAAGCCTTTGAAGGAGATTGGCCTAAAATATTACCGCGTGAAAGAGCAAAGTTTCTAAGAGCTATTGGAAATAAGCTTAGAGACAATGCAGAGTTACTTGGAAAAATTGAAACTATAGATACTGGAAAACTTTATAGAGAAACAAATAAACAAGCAAATTATATTGCTGAGTATTATGATTATTATGCAGGTATGGCAGACAAG
>CACBYC010000015.1 GCA_902543405.1 uncultured Pelagibacteraceae bacterium
TATTTAAAGAAAATTTTAATAAACTTAAAATCTTTATAACTCTAATACCTGAACTAGTTGAAAAAAAAGAACCTCCAATCATAACCATAATAAAAAAAATAAATATTAAATTACTTGGTGTGTCTTTAAATGAAATACCAATATTTGAAATACTACTTGATATAGCAACTAAAATTGTTGGAAAATTATTACTCGAATTTAAAAAAACAAATGAAAAAGAAATTACAATTAATAAATAAATTAAGAGATTAAAATCCTCACTAAGAAAATTTAATTTTTTTTTGTTAAAAAAAATAAGATTATATACTAAAAATAAACTAAAAAAAGACAACATCATAGTAAATGATAAAATAATTTTACTTACGTCACTTTCAAATAAATAATCAACTCTATTAACAGGCAAAAAACCACCTGATGATATTATTGACAATGATAAATTAAATGCATCAAAAGATCTTAAATTAATAATCTTAAAAAGAATAAATATAATTAAAGTTAATGAAGAATAAATTATAACAATTTTAAATGATTGCTTAAATATTTCGTTGTAATTAAAAGATAAATATTCAGTAAATGATTGTTTTAGGTTTTTATCAAAAATATCAATCAATAGTAAAATAGAAAAAAGAAAATAAATTCCTCCAATCCATTGTGATGTTGATCGCCATAAAATTAAGCTTTCATCTAACTGTTTAATATTTTCAAAAATTGTAAAACCAGTTGATGTAAAACCAGATATGGCTTCAAAATATGCATTTAAAAAAGAAATATTCTTAATACCAAAATAATATGGTATTGATATTATTATTGGAAATAAAATGTAACCCAGCAATACCGTAAAAATTTTTTCATAAAGAGTAATTTTTTTGGTATTATTTCTATTATAAAACAATAGAAGTCCCCCCACAATAAGACCAATAAACAAAGTGTAAATATAATTTTCTATATTAAAAAAAATATCAAAATAATTCGAATAAATAATATTTAAAAAAGAAAATACACTTATCAAAAATAAAAAAGAACTGAGATAAAGAGTACTAAATTTTGTCATATTTAAATTAGACTGAACTAATTCTAAACATGTTTTCTACTACAGGTAATTGATCTCTTTTGGATAAAAGAACAACGGTATCATCTTTTTGGAAAACATAACTCGAGCTTGGAATAATTACATTTTCATCTCTTAATATTGCTCCAATTCTTATTTCATCAGGTAAGTTGGAGTCTTTTAATTGTTTATTAATTAATTCGGAGGTTTCAATAATATCTGCCTCTATAACTTCATATTCACCATTTAAAATTGTATAAGCGTTTTCAATTGTTCCTTTATGAACATGTTTTAAAATGCTTGAAACTGTATTCATTCTTGGGTCAATTAAATCATCGATTTTTAACGATGATTGTAGTAATGAATAGTTAGGCTTATTTATCAAAGCCATAGTTCTTTTATCTTTAGAAAATTTTTCAACTAATACACTTACCATTAGGTTATCTTCATCATCATTAGTCAATGCCAAAACTGTTTCAACTTCATCAATATTAGCCTCACTTAAAACATCTTCATCCAAACCATTACCATTAATAACAATAGTATCATTAAGTTCATTAGCTATATATTCTGCTCTTGATTTATCTTTTTCAATTATCTTAACCCGTGCGGCATCAAATGATTTTTCAATATTTTTAGCGAGATTAAAACCAATATTTCCACCCCCAATAATCAAAATTTTATTTGAAATTTTTTCATTATGTCCAAATACGGTTAATGTTTCTTGCATTTGACTACTGTTAACAACCACATAAGCTTTATCTTTGAGTTGTAATTGATCGGTTTTTTTCATTACAACAAATTTGTCATTTCTAATAACGCCCAGAATATAGGCATTTAATTTTGGAAATTTTTTTGTTAGTTCATTTAAATTTATTCCCTGGATTGAACATTTTTCATCAATCAAAATTTCTAGTAATCTAATTTTATTTTCTGCGAAAGGAACATTGTCTAATGCTCCAGGCGCCTCCAATTTTCGTTGAATAGATTTTGCAATCTCAATTTCCGGAGAAATAATTTTATCAATTGGTAAATTTTCTCTATTAAACAATCCTGAATATTTTGGATCAAGATATTCTTGGAATCTTATACGAGCAATTTTTTTAGGAACCTGAAATAAAGAAAAAGCTATTTGACATATCAACATATTTATTTCATCATTTCTTGTTACAGCGATAATCATGTCAGCGTCTTTGGTATTTGCTTTTTCTAATATTGCTGGAGCAGTTGCTTTGCCGACAATTGCTTTAACATCTAAAGTTTCATTTATTCTTTGTATGTCTTCACTTGATTGATCAATCATTGTAATTGAATGATTTTGTTCAATTAACATTTTTGCAATTGTTGACCCTACTCTACCTGCTCCACAAATGATAATATTCATTAGTTTAGATCTTTCACTCCAAGTAACCTTAATTTTCTGTGTAAGGCTGACCTTTCCATACCTATAAATTTTGCAGTTCTAGAAATGTTTCCACTAAATTTTTTTAATTGTGAGACTAAATATTGTTTTTCAAAACTTTCTCTGGCTTCTTTCAATGGAACAGTCAGAGTTTCAGTTACAGAAAACTCATCATCAATCGACTTAGATAAAGACTCTTTGATTATATTCATTAACCGTTCATTATCATCGCCGGGTGATAATATAGCTATCCTTTCTATTAAATTTCTTAACTCTCTTACATTCCCTGGCCAATCGTAATTAAGTAAATAATTATTATCAATAATCTTAAATTTTTTAAAATTGTTTGCTACGCAAATATTTTCTATAAAATAGTCTATTAATATTGGAATATCATCAATTCTTTTATTCAAGGGATCTATTTTTATATTAAATACATTGAGTCGATGAAATAGATCTTCTCTAAAGTTACCAAATTTTATTTCTTGTTGAACGTCTTTACTATTTGTGCAGATAATTCTGACATCAACTTTAATATCATGATTGCTATTTATTCTTTTGAACTTTTGGTCAATTACGACTCTTAAAATCTTTGATTGTGTTTCAAGTGGTATTTCTGTTACTTCATCAATCAACAGAATACCTCCAGATGCTTTCTCAAGTGCACCGTAAAATATTGAACCATCTTTTTTTTCTTCTCCAAATAATTCTAGCTCATACTTTTTTGCATCTAACAGTGCTCCATTAATAACTACAAATGGACCACTATTTCTCTTTGAATTTTTGTGAATTTTTCTTGAAATTAATTCTTTTCCTGATCCAGTAGGTCCACTGATAAATATTCTACTTTCAGATTTTGACAACTTATTTATCTGATCTTTTATTGAGAGAATATTAGAGCTTTTACCAACTAATTCAAAAGTATGAAAAAGCTTAGTGGTTAAAGTTTTATTTTCATTTTTTAAATTGTAATTTTCTACAGCTCTGTTTACAAAATTTAAAAGTCTTTCTTTATCAAATGGCTTTTGAATAAATTCAAATGCTCCTGATTTCAAAGAATTAACTGCCATTTCAATATTAGCATGACCAGAAATCATTATTACAGGCAGGTCTGCATTTTTCTTCTTTATGTGACTTAGTAGAACAATACCATCATTATCACCCTTATCTAACTTGACGTCAATGATTGCCACATCAGGAAGTTTTTTGTCAATTTCAGTCAATGCTTGATTAAAGTTAGCAGCAAGTCTTGTCTTGTAACCGGAATCTTTTATCAATTCGTCCAGGATTAATCGTATATCTGCATTATCGTCTATAATTAAAATTTCTGCTGACATTATTTTTTATATGGAATTATGATTTGAATTTTTGCACCCATTTTATGATTTAAAAATTTAATTGATCCTTCATGATCGCTAATAATTTTATCTACAATCGATAATCCTAATCCTGTTCCTTTTTCTTTAGTTGTAAAATATGGTTTAATTATATCTTTGGTTTTTTTATTTTTAAATCCTGTTCCACTATCAGTGATGTTAATGATTATATAATCTCTTCTTTGTCTGATTTCTATATCAATATTTTTGTTTGTTTTCCTGTCTTTTAAAGCTTTTTCTTGAATACTTTCAACAGAATTTTTTATTAAATTAAAAAATAATCTATTAAGTTGCTCATTGTCAAATTTTAAAATTACATCTTTTGATAAATGGTTAATCAGCCTTATTTTAACAGAGCTATCGAATTTATTTACTAAGTTAACGTTTTCTTTAATTACACTATTTAAGTTGTTTGATTTAAACAATGGTTTTGGCATTCTAGCAAAATCAGAAAATTCATTTACTAAATTTTCAATTTGTTTTATTTGCTTAAGTATAGTTTTAAGATTATTTAGATATTTTTCTTTTTTTTCATTTTCAATGTTTGGTAAATATTTAGTTTTAAGATTATCTATAGTTAATTGAATTGGTGTCAAAGGGTTTTTAATCTCATGAGCTAGTTTTCTAGCAACATTTTCCCATGCCTCGTGCCTTTCATTAGTAAGTAGTTTTTCTTGCTGATTTTTTAACCTATCTATCATTGAATTAAAATTTTTATTAAGTCTTTCCATTTCAATGTCAGCTTTTAAATCTGGCACCTTTGTATCCAGGTTCCCTTTTCCAATACTTTCTGATGCAGTTATCAAGTTATTTATAGATATGAAAAAACGGGACGAAAATCTTATAGCAATTGTAATTGATAAAAATAATAAGAGAGTAACTAGAGTGATATAAATTATTGCAAAAGATATTCTTATACCTAAGTTTTGATTTTCAACTGTATAATAAAAATTTATAGCTTCTTCTGATTTTATTAAATAATTTGAAATATTTTTGTCAATAAATTTAATTACATATAAAAAGGTATCTTCATAATTTGTGAGTCTAACTACTGCCGCAGATTTATTCTCAAACGTATTTGTGATTTTAAGTGGCCTGTCATCATTCAAAACCATTTTCATAGCCCTATCCTCAATTTTTTTATAGGGCAAGTCTGCTGCTGATATAATTAAATTACCCTCACCATTAATCAAATGCAACTGATCTATGTCTCTTAAATATCTTTGAGTATTTAATATAACTTGATAGCGCTCTGGGTTTGATTTAGATAACTCAAAATATTTATTTAGATCAAAAGCGATTAATACAATTTCGGATTCTATTTTGTTTCTTTTTTCATCAACGTAATTTTTTGCAATTTCATATGAATTATTTACAGCTGATGTTATTTTTTCATTAAAATATTTATCCAATGCAAAAGAGAAAATAAACAATGAAAATACAGCAATTAGTAATGATGGAATAAGAGTAAAAAGTGCAAAAGAAACAATATACTTTCTATTTGCAATCGAACCTCTTACATTAATATTATTTTTAATTGAATTCTTAATATCTATGAATATTAGAACAAAAAATATTAAAACTAGTAATATGTTAGAAATTAAAAGAATTTCTAGATTGTCTTCATTGAGTTTGATGAAACTTTTGTCAATAAAAGTTAAAAATGTGATAAAAGCTAATGAAATAGTTAGTATAAATATAACTATGATAAACAAATTTCTTTTTAACAAAGCAAACATAATTTAAAAATATCTTAAAAAAAATTTTATAATAATCATGAGTAATTGTTTTATACTACTAGCTGCAGGCAAAGGTAAGAGATTTAAATCAAATAATCCAAAACAATTTACAAATTATATAAATAAACCTTTATTTATGCATTCGGTAGACAAGGCAATACAGTCAAAGTTATTTAAATCAATAATAATTGTATCAAATATTCCAATTAAAAATATTAAAGATAAATCTATTAAAGTTATTAAAGGTGGGAGAGAAAGATATCAATCATCCCAAAAAGCATTAAATTTTTTAAAAAATAAGAAAATAAAAAATGTTTTTATTCACGACGCTGCACGGCCTAATTTTTCAATTAAATTACTTAAAAAACTTAATAATAATCTTAGAAATAATAAAGCGGTTATACCATTTATTAAAACTAAGAATTCACCAAAGTATAGGAAAGGAAACAGGTTGCAAAATTTAGATAGAGATAAGCTAATATTTACACAAACACCTCAATGTTTTGATTATAAAACTATCTATAAATTAACAAAATTAAACAAGCGCTTAGTTACTGATGAAGCTTCATTATTTTTAAATTATAAAAAAAAAGTTAAATTAATTAAGGGTGAGGAAAATAATTTTAAAATAACAACAAAATCAGATTTAGAAAAGCTAAATATTAAAAGTTTTTATGGTATTGGGTTTGATATTCACAGATTAATTAAAAATAAAAAATTGTATCTTGGAGGTTTAAAAATTCCTTTTCATTCTGGTTTACAGGGTCATTCTGATGGTGATGTTGTGCTTCACGCAATAATAGATGGATTGCTTGGTGCTATGAGAAAAATGGATATTGGAACTTTTTATCCAAGTAACAAAAAAAGGTTTAAAAATATAAGGTCACCAAATATGTTAGCTCCTATTTTAAAAAACTTACATAAAAAAGGATATTTTATAAATAATATTGATATTAATTTAATTTGTGAAAGACCTAAAGTCTCAAAATATAGAGAAAAGATTATTGCATCTTTGTCTAATTTGCTCAATGTAAATAAAAATCAAATTAATCTAAAAGGCAAAACAGTTGAAAAACTAGGTTTGATTGGAAAGGAAGAAGCTATTGCATGTGAAGCTATAGTCTCATTAAATTATTATGCTTAAAAAAATAAATTCATTATTTGTCACAATGTTCTTAATTGGTAAATTACCAAGAATACCTGGTAGTTACGCTTCTTTGGTTACTGTTATTTTCTTATATGTGTTATTTCACATTTTTTCTGTACCAGCAGACATATTTTTATTTATTTTAGTGGGTATTTTTATAATCTCACTTTTTGCAGTAAATTTTTTTATTAAAGATTTAACAAATAAAGATCCAAAAGAGGTTGTTATTGACGAGTTTATTGGTCAATCAATACCAATATGTCTTTATGAAATTGCCCATAAAGAACCATCAAATCCAGCAAGGGTACTAACATTTTATTTTATTATGTTTATTCTTTTTAGAATTTTTGACATCACAAAACCCTACCCTGTTAGTTATTACGATAAAAACTTTAAGAATAGTTTTGGTGTTATAATGGATGACATTTGTGCTGGTTTATATGTAGTTGCAATCCTCGTCTTTTATATGATTATTACTAAATGAGTAATTTATCACTTAAAATTGTAAAGTTACTAACTAAAAAAAAACTAACAATATCGTTTGCGGAATCATGTACAGGAGGACTTTTATCAAGTTCGATTACATCTATTAGTGGTTCGTCTAAAGTATTTAATATGGGTTTAGTGACTTATTCAAATAATGCAAAAGTAAAATTACTCAAAGTTCCTAAAGAAACTATAACTAAGTATGGAGCAGTTAGCTATGAAACCTGTTTATCAATGGTTAAAAATTTAAGTAAAATTAGTAAATCAAGTATATCAATCTCGGTTACTGGTGTAGCAGGACCAAATGGGGGTACTAAAGAAAAACCAGTTGGACTAGTTTATTTAGGTCTTAAAAAAGGAAGTAAAACTATTATAAAGAAGAACTTATTTAAAAGTAAGAAAAGAATTACAATTCAAAAAGTAACAGTCAACCAAGCTCTTAAAATGATTTTGAGTATATTATAAACTTTCAGCTCTTTTCTGAAACGCATCAGCGATTTTTTCAAGTCCAAACTGAAAAGATTTAGTCATTAAAATATTCAAAAACTTATTTTTAATTTCAAAATCAACATCAAAAGTTACCTCTGTTAAACCTCCTTGCTCAACAAATTTCCAATTATTTTCTAAATAATTTAGTGGACCGTCAATATTTGTTACAAAAATTGTGTCATTCTTTTTATTGAATTTAACATCACTTTTATACGTATCAACAAACGGTCCTTTTCCTATTGTTAGATCGGCAACAATAAGTGTTAAATCTCCCTCTTGTTTTTTTTCATAAACTTTTGAACCCTGACAAAATGGAACAAATTCAGGGTATTTTTCAATATCTAAAACGAACTCTATAAGTTTATCTTTTCTGTTATCAATTAATCTCTTAACTGACGCTTTTGGCATTAATAAATATTATTTCTATTATTTTTAAGTTTATTAAAATCTTCATCAGCATGATAAGAAGATCTTGTTAAAGGTGATGAAGATACTAATAAAAATCCTTTAGATTTTGCTATTTTGCCTAATTCTTTAAATTCATCTGGATGGTAATACCTGTTTAATGGAAAGT
The DNA here is from genome assembly GCA_902543405.1 of uncultured Pelagibacteraceae bacterium. Classification (GTDB taxonomy): domain Bacteria; phylum Pseudomonadota; class Alphaproteobacteria; order Pelagibacterales; family Pelagibacteraceae; genus Pelagibacter. Next base: position 8,262 of record CACBYC010000015.1, read on the forward strand.
GCTTGGCCGAAGGTTGAAGATATTGACCTATAGTTAAGAAATCAACTTCTGCAGATCTTAGATCATCCATAACTTGAATTATTTCATCTTTTGTTTCTCCAAATCCAACCATAATTCCTGATTTTGTAAAAACATTTTTATTGAATTTTTTTGAATTTTTTAAAAGTTCTAATGATCCAAAATATCTTGCCCCTGGTCTAACTTTTACATAAAGACTTGGAACAGTTTCAATATTGTGATTAAAAACATCAGGGCTTGCTTCCAATACTCTTTTATAAGCTTCTCCTTTTCTTAAAAAATCAGGCGTTAAAACTTCAATTGTGGTATTTGGATTTTTTTTTCTTGTAGCAACAATAACATCATGAAAATGGTTTGATCCACCATCTGAAAGATCGTCTCTATCAACAGATGTGATAACAACATGTCTTAAACTTAATTTTTTAACTGCATTCGCTATTTTAATTGGCTCAAATTGATCTAATTTTTCCGGTTTTCCTGTTTTAACATCACAAAATGCACATGCTCTTGTACATGTATCACCCATTATCATTAGTGTTGCATGCCTTTTGCTCCAGCATTCAGTAATATTAGGGCAGTTTGCTTCTTGGCAAACTGTTACAAGATTATCTTTATTAACAACTGTTTTAGTTAAAAAAAATTCTTTACTATTTAATAGCTTAGATCTAATCCAATCAGGTTTCTTTTTGATAGGATTAATCGGTTTATTAACTTTTTCAGGATGTCTTGGTTTATTTTTGATTTCCATTCTCTTTAATTATATATGTAGTCTCTCCCTCTTTTCCAAATAAAAACTTTTCTCTTATTAATATTTCTATGAAATCTAGGTCTATATTTTCTGTTAAAAGTGAATTTTTGTGCTCTAAATCTTCTATTTTGCTATTTAGAGTAATTTGATCATTTTTTAGTTGCTCATATATATCTTTCTTTTCCATATAAGAAATGAGACCTCTATCACCATCTAATAAATTAAAGAAAAAATATATAAACAGGAATGTGATGATAAGAATAAAATAGTTTTTTTTTAATTTTTCTAACATTAATAAATTTTATTCATTTTAGCCGACCTACCAAGATCTTCTTCAATACGAATTAGCTGGTTATATTTTGCTATTCTCTCTGATCTTGCTAGGGATCCAGTTTTAATTTGATTTGAATTAGTGCCTACTGCTAAATCAGCAATAAATGTATCTTCGGTATCACCAGATCTATGAGAGATGATAGTTTTAAAACCAATAAGTTGAGCAAATTTTATAACTTCTAACGTTTCAGTTACAGTTCCTATTTGGTTCAATTTTATTAAAATACTATTTGCAGATAAGTTTAGAAAGCCTATTTTTAATCTTTCGAGATTAGTTACAAAAAGATCATCACCTATAATTTGTGTTTTGTTTTTTGTTTCATTTACAAATTTTGACCATGCCTTCCAATCATCTTCACCAAATGGGTCCTCAATTGATTTAATTTGATATTTTTTAATAAGTTGTAAGTATTTTTTAATTGATTGATCAACACTTATGTAATTTTTAGAATGAATTGAATATTTGCCTTTTTTAATTAATTCATTTGCTGCAACATCCAAACAAATTGATATATCTTTACCATTTTTAAAACCTGATTTTTTTATAGCTTGAACTATAAGTTTTAATGCACTTTCATTATTACTTATCATTGGTGCAAAGCCACCTTCATCACCTACATTAATAGAGTGACCAGCTTTTTTTAATAACACTTTTAAATTGTTTATTACTAAAAAACACATTCTGACAGCATCTTTAAATGATTTTGCTTTATCAGGTCTAATCATAAACTCTTGTATTCTAAGGCCATTATCAGCATGTGCCCCCCCATTAATAATATTCATTAAAGGAAAAGGGAGTTTAAAATTTTTTTTAACAATAAAATTTTTATATAAAGGTATTTTTTTAACTCTTGCTGATAATTTTTTAACAGCCATGGATACTGCTAATATTGTATTCGCCCCTAACTTTGTTTTTTGTTTTGTGCCATCTAATTTTATAAGAATACTATCAATTCTTTCTTGATCATGGATATTTTGATTTCTTAATTTTTTTGAAATTAATTTATTAACAGTTGCAACAGGTATTAAAACACTTTTTCCTAAGAATTTTTTATTACTCTTATCTCTTTTTTCATAGGCCTCAAAAGTTCCTGTTGAAGCACCAGAAGGACAAATTGCTGACGCACTTAAATTATTTGAAAATACTTCAGCCTCAATGGTAGGATTTCCTCTGCTGTCATAAACCTGTCTGGCTACAACTTTTTTGATTTTACTCATTAATTACTTTTTAACTAAATTATCAATTTCTACAATTTGATTAATTAGCTCGTCTAATTTATCTAAAGGGACCATATTTGGACCATCTGATGGAGCATTATCAGGGTCCTGATGTGTTTCCAAAAAAATAGCTGCAACGCCTACTGCTACTGCTGCTCTCGACAAATACTTAACAAATTCTCTTTGACCACCACTTTTTTCACCTAGACCACCAGGTTGTTGCACTGAATGAGTTCCATCAAATACTACAGGATAACCATTTTTTGCCATGATAGGAATAGATCTCATATCTGAGACCAACGTATTATAACCAAAGCTAGCTCCTCTTTCGGTCACTAAAATATTTTCGTTACCACTATCAGAAATTTTTTTGGTTACATTCACCATATCCCACGGTGCTAGAAATTGACCTTTTTTAACATTAATAATTTTATTGGTTTTAGCAGCAGCAATTAATAAATCTGTTTGCCTACAAAGGAATGCTGGTATCTGGAGAACATCTACGTGATTAGAAACTAGTGAACATTGTTCTTCATTATGTATATCAGTAAGAACAGGTACTTTAATATCTTTTTTGATTTTATCAAATACAGGCAAGGAGTTTTCTAAACCAGCTCCTCTTTTGCCTTTCAAGCTTGTTCTATTAGCCTTATCAAATGAGGTTTTATAAATAAATCCAATATTATACTTTGTCACAATTTCTTTAATTTTGCCTGCCATATCCAAAGCGTGTTGCTCGGTTTCAAGTTGACAAGGTCCAGCTATTAAACAAATCTTATTTTTGTTTGAAATTTCTATACCGTTACAATTAACTATTTTATTTTCCATTAAAAGATTTTGCAGCTTTAATAAATGATGAGAATAAAGGATGAGGATTTAAAGGTCTAGATTTAAATTCTGGATGAAATTGGACTCCAATAAACCATGGATGATTTTTAAGTTCAATAATTTCAGGTAATTGATTGTCAGGAGAAATTCCTGAAAACATCAAACCTTTTTTTTCAAATTTTTGCATTAAATTTATATTGACCTCATATCTATGTCTGTGTCTCTCCTTAATCATATTAGATTTATAGATATTTTTTATGGCAGAATTATTTCTTAGTTTTGCCTCATATAGACCTAACCTCATTGTTCCTCCAAGGTTTTTGTCGGTTCCTTTTATAATTTTTCCATCTTTATTCCATTCATCAATTAATCCTATTACGGGAAAACAATTTTTATCTAATTCACTAGAGCCAGCTTTTTTAATTTTTAAAATATTTCTTGCAAACTCAATCATTGCCATTTGCATTCCAAAACAAATACCTAGAAAAGGTATTTTTCTCTCTCTGGCATAACTAATTGCTTCAATTTTTCCCTCTGTTCCTCTTTTACCAAAACCTCCTGGTATCAATATTCCCGATACATTCTTTAATTTTGATTTAATTTCTTTTGATCTAAGTTTATCTGACTCAATTCTTACTAAGTTAACTTTAACTTTATTTGAAATTCCCCCATGCGTAAGAGCCTCATCAAGTGATTTATAAGCATCTTTTAAGTTTACATATTTGCCTATGATAGCAATATTTACTGTTCTTTTTGTTTTTAAAACTATATTTGTAATTTTTTTCCAAGGCAGCAAGTTTGGTCTTTTTCTAGATTTAATTTTAAAGAATTTTAAAACTTGCTTATCTAATTTTTGATTAAAGAAACTTATTGGAGCTTCATAAATAGTTTTTACATCAACTGTTTCTATAACATTAGCAATGTCCACATTACAAAATAAGGATATTTTTCTTCTTTGATCTAAAGGAATAGACTGTTGAGATCTACAGATCACTATATCAGGTTGAATTCCTATACTTCTTAATTCTTTAACAGAATGTTGTGTTGGCTTTGTTTTAATTTCATCTGAAGATTTTAAAAATGGAACAAATGTTAAATGAATAAATAATGATTTTGATCTGCCATTATCATTTGAAAACTGTCTTATAGCTTCTAAAAATGGTAAGCTCTCAATATCACCAACCGTTCCTCCAATTTCACAAATTACAAAATCTTCATTTGTTATATCCTTTTTTATAAATTCTTTAATTCTATCTGTAACATGTGGAATTACTTGAACTGTTTTTCCGAGATAACCTCCTCTTCTCTCTTTTTTTATAATATCACTATAAATTCTACCTGTAGTAATGTTGTCAGATTGTTTAGCTGAAATATTTGTAAATCTTTCGTAGTGTCCTAAATCTAAATCAGTCTCAGCCCCATCATCAGTTACAAAAACTTCACCATGTTGAAAAGGACTCATTGTTCCTGGATCTACATTTAAATATGGATCCATTTTTCTTATTCTCACCTTATATCCTTGTGATCTAAGCAAATATCCGAGCGATGCTGATGACAAACCTTTACCTAGTGATGAAACCACGCCGCCAGTGACAAATATATATCGCGCCATGGAATTATGTTATAGCTAATGAATTATAAAAATAAAAGTATTAATTATTATTTTCCGGTAATTTAGGAGCATCATCTGCATTTTCTTCAATTTTATCAATTACAGACGTATTTGAAGGAAGATCTCCTCGTGAAATAATAGTCAATCCTAAACTACAAATTATGAATAATGTTGCAACTATTGCCGTTGCTTTAGTCATAAAATTCCCAGCCGACCTTGAAAACATAAAGTTATCTTGAGAAACTCCAATACCCAAGGCTCCACCTTCAGATTTTTGAAACAAAACCAGCAATACTAGAATTGCTGCTAATATTATATTTATAATTAATAGTATGTTTTCCACGTCGCCTAAATAATTGATTTTTTCATTATATCAATAAATATTTTTTCATTAGTTGATGCTCCACCAACCAAAAAACCATCAATATTATCGATTCTCATTAAATTTTTTATATTTTTTGGGTTTACAGAGCCTCCATATAAAATCTTAGATTTTGTAAATTTTTTTGAAATCTTTAAGGTGTTTCTTATAAATCTAATATTCTTTTTTAAATCATTTTCACTAGGAATAATGCCTGTGCCAATTGACCAAACAGGTTCATATGCAATTATAACTTTATTTAAAGTCTTTAAATTTTTTAAACCTTCAAGTAATTGTTTTTTTAAAACATATTTTGTTTTATTTTTTCTTTTTTCAATCAATTTTTCGCCTATGCATAAAATAACATTTAATTTTTCATTAAGTGCAGACTTAATCTTTAAATTAATTTTTTTATTATCATTTTCTGCTCTTGTTTCTGAATGTCCAATTATAACAAACTCACCCCCTAAATCTTTAATCATCTTTGAGCTTATAGCTCCAGTGAAAGGTCCATAGTTGACTTGTGTATGACAATCTTGAGCACCAATTTTGATATTTGATTTTCTTGTTTTATCTACAAAAGATTTGATCAATGTATAAGGTGGACAATAAATAATATTGGCTTTAAGTTTCTTTGTTTTTGAATAACTTATTACTTTATTTAATGAATTAACTGACTTAACTGACCCAAACATCTTCCAATTAGCAATGAAATACATATTATTATTTGTCATAAAGATTAATATAATTTATATGTTTATTTTTTTTTAGATCAATAAATAAAGACTATAGAATATGATAAGTAAATTAAGAGGTTTCTCAAATTCAAAATTAGCTGGGGTACTTGTCGGAATTATTATAATTCCATTTGTATTTTGGGGCATGGGTAGTGTTTTTAGTGGAGGAAATACTAACAACGTTGCTAAGATTAATAATGAAGCAATCTCATCAAAAGATTTTGTAAATTTTATAAACGAGTCGAGACTCACAAATGACATTATAAAAGCAAACATAGATAAAAATATTATTGAAAATATTTTATCAGAATTGGTATCTGAGAAATTAATTGAGATGGAAATTAAAGAATTAAATGTATCAATGTCAGAAGAGGCATTGGCAAATAAAATAAGATCTAATTCAATACTACTTGATGATAATAAGAAGTTTTCAAGAGTTAAGTATGAAAAATTTTTATTAGAAAATAACTTAAGTGCTTCGACATTTGAAAATTCATTAAAGAAACAAGAGCTAAAAGAAAATTTATTTAATTATATTAGTGGAGGAATTAAGTCTCCTTATTTTTTAAAAAATAAAATATATATTAATGAAAATAAAAAAATCGAGATCGAATTTTTAGATTTAGATTTAGTTCATGACAAAACTGCAACAAATTTAGAAGTTGAAGATTTCATTAAAAATAATCAAGAAATTTTGAAAATTGATTTTATTGATGCCACTTATGCAAAAATTACTCCTAAAAATCTAATAGAAATAGATGAATTTAATGATGAATTTTTTAAGAAAATTGATGAGATAGAAAATAATATTTTAAATGGATCAAATATTAGAGAAATTAATGAAGTTTATAATTTAAAACTTAATGAAATTAATAATTTTATATTAAATGATGATTCAGATGAAATACTTGAAGAAATTTACGCAAAAAGAAACCAGGATAAGATACAACTAGTTGACAAAAATGATTATTATCTAATTTTTGAAATATCAAATATTAACAAAAAAATTCCAAATAAAGCAGATCCAAAATTTTTAGAAAACGTTAAAAAAAATGTTATTTTAAAAAAGAAATTTGAATTTAATAAAAGTCTTTTTGAAAAAATTGATGAAAAAATATTTAATGATGATGAATTTTTGAAACTATCAAAGGATACAAATAATATTAAGACTATAACTATTAAAAACAGTAGTGATTATGAAATTTTTGACCCAGACTCTTTAAAACTTTTATACACATTGCCAAAAGAAAGTTTCTCATTAGTAACTGGGGAAACAAATAAAGTTTTTCTTACAAAAATTAAGAATATTTATTATTCAGATATGGAAAAAAATACTGATTATGTTGAAGAATATTCTATTAAAGCAAATAACGATATTATTAATGATGTTTATACATCTTATGATCTATCTTTAAATTCAAAATATAAGGTAAAAATTTTCAATCAAACAATTGACAGAGTTAAAAATTATTTTAGATAATGTTGAATATTGATCTAAAGTTATTTAAGAAAAATCACAAAAAAAACAAAAATCAAGTTCTTTACCATGCAATAAAATCAAATGGCTTAAAAGAAATAGAAAATTTAATTAACAACTTTTTAAATGTAAGAAATAGCTTCGTATTCGAGTCTGTTGAAAAAGGTTTCATAAAAGGCAGATATACAATTTTTGGTAAAAATCCTGATAAAATTTGGGAATTTAATAATAATAACTGTGTTTTGAAGTATGAAAATAAAAGAAAAAAATTAAGAGGAGCTCCAAAAGATAATATTGAGAAAATAATCGAAAATTTTAATTTTAAAATACCAAGTGAATTACCACCAATTAGCTCAATTATATCAGGGTATTTCTCTTATGATACAATAAGATATATGGAGAAAATTCCTAATACGACAAAAGATGATCTTAAAATTCCTGATGCAAGAATTTTGAGACCAAAAAATCTAGTTGTTTTTGATAATGTTAAAAAAAAATTATTTTTTATAGTTAATTGTTTTTTTGATGAAAAAATAAAAAATTATCAAGTTAGGTATGATCAAATTCAAAAAGAAATAGAAGAAATGATATTTTTGGCAAATTATAGTTACAAGATAAATCAGTCAAAAACTAAGATTTCAAAACCGAAAGTTAAATCAAATATCTCAAAAAAAAAATTCCTTAGTAATGTTTCTAAAGCTAAAAATTACATAAAAATAGGAGATATTTTTCAAGTTGTTCTAAGTCAAAGGTTCGAAACTGATCTTAATAAAGAACCATTAGATATTTATAAAAAATTGAGAATTACTAACCCTTCCCCTTTCATGTATTTTTTTAACTTTGAGGATTTTCAAATTATAGGTGCAAGTCCTGAGATACTTGTGAGACTTAGAGATAACAAGATAACTATTAGACCTATAGCTGGGACAAGACCTAGAGGTAAAAATAAAAAAGAAGATAAATTTTATGAAAAAGATCTTTTAAAAGATAAAAAAGAGCTTTCTGAACACTTAATGCTTCTTGACCTTGGAAGAAATGATACTGGAAAAGTTTCTAAAATTAACTCAGTTAAAGTTACAGAAAGTTTTAAGATAGAACGATATTCACATGTAATGCACATAGTCTCAAATGTTGAAGGTGTATTTAATAAAAAATTTGGTAAATTTGATACGTTATTAGCTGGTTTTCCTGCTGGAACAGTATCAGGCGCACCTAAAATAAGAGCTATGGAGATTATAGATGAATTAGAAACAACAAGAAGAAAAGTTTATGCTGGTGGTATTGGTTATTTTTCTGCAAATGGTGATTTTGATACTTGTATTGCGCTTAGAACAGCAATTTCAAAAAATAAAAAGTTTTATGTGCAGTCTGGAGCAGGGATAGTTGCAGACAGTAAACCAATTAATGAATTTAATGAAACAGTAAATAAAGCAAAAGCTTTAATTAAGGCTTTGGAGTAAAGAATATGAAAATAATTTTAATTGATAATTATGATAGCTTTACATTCAATTTATATCACTATCTTTCATCCTTTGCTAAAGTTGATGTTTTAAGAAACGATAAGGTAGATCATCGTTACATTTTAAGAAAAGGATATAATAAAATTGTAATATCTCCAGGACCTGGAAATCCTAATCAATCTGGAAATTGTTTAAAGATAGTAAAGAATTTGTATAAAAAAATGCCAATACTTGGTGTTTGCTTAGGCCATCAAATCATTGGTCAAATATTTGGTTCTAAGATAATTCAAGCTAAAGAACTTGTGCATGGAAAAACGAGTAATATTATAAATAAGAAAATTGGAATTTTAAAAAATTTACCAAAAAAGTTCTCAGCTACCAGATATCATAGTTTAGTAATTGATAGAAAATCCTTATCTAAAGATTTAAAAATTACATCAAGTACATCTGATGGGACAATAATGGGTATTATGCATAATGAATACAAAATCCATGGAGTTCAATTTCATCCTGAAAGTATCAAAACAAAATATGGTTTAAAAATTTTAGAGAACTTTGTAAAAGAGTAAAAATGGATCATTTTTTAGAAAAGCTCAGAAATAAAATAAATTTAAATTTTGATGAGAGTAAAAATGCATTTAAGATTTTAATGAATGGTGAGGCAAGCGATCAACAAATTTATGAATTTTTATCTTTATTGTCAGATAAAGGTGAGGTTTCAGAGGAAATAGCTGGAGGTGTATATATATTGAGAGATAAGTCAAAAAGAGTGAAAGCTGAAAATTGCATTGACACTTGTGGTACTGGTGGAGATGGAAAAGATACTCTAAATATTTCAACAGCATCAGCGCTTTTGTTAGCAAGTATGGGTGTAAAAGTTGCAAAGCATGGAAATAAAGCAGTTTCATCAAAATGTGGGTCAGCTGACGTTCTTGAAGCCTTAAATATAAATATAAACTTGGAACCAAATCAAATCGAAGAGCAGATTAAAAATAACAATTTTGGCTTCATGTTCGCTCCAAATTACCACTCAGCAATGAAATATGTTGGTCCAACAAGAAAAAAAATAGGAAAAAGGACTATTTTTAATATGATAGGTCCTTTAAGCAGCCCAGCGCTTGTTGAAAGGCAGGTAATTGGTGTTTTTGATAATAAACTTCTAAAAGTTTTTGCAAATGCACTAAAAAATCTAAATTTAAAATTTGCATGGATTGTAAATAGTGAGGATGGTCTAGATGAAATATCACCTTACGCTAAAACTAATGTTGTGCAATTGAAGAACAATGAAATATCTGAGTTTATAATTGATCCAAATGAGTTAAATGTTAATGCTGATAAATTTGAAAATTTAATAGGAGATGATGCTAAATTTAATTCTGATAAAATTTTAAATATTTTTCAAGGAGAAGATAATGATTTTTCAAAAGCAGTATGTCTAAATGCTGCAGCAGGATTAATAGTTTCAGAAAAATATGATGATTTTAAAATTGCTTATAATTATACCAGAGGGTTTATCAAATCTGGAGCTGCATTCAAATATGTAAAAAAAATACAGAATGTCTGAAAATATTCTTCAAAAAATAATTGATCAAAAAAAGATTAAAATTGAAAAATTAAAACGTGAAATTGATATTGATACCTTGATAGAAACAATTAATGAAAAAGATGTTTTTTTTGATTTCAAGAAAAAAATACAAACCAATAACTCAGAAAATAAGATATCTGTAATTGCTGAAATAAAAAAAGCTAGTCCATCTGCAGGTATTTTGATAGATGATTACGACCCAGTAAAAATTGCAAATATATATAACTCTAAGAATGTTACTTGTTTGTCTGTATTAACTGAGGAAGACTTTTTTTTAGGAAATTTATCGCATATTTCTGAAATTAAAAAAAAAATTGAGTTACCCATTCTTTGTAAAGACTTTTTTGTTGATAAATTTCAAGTTCCTTTAGCTAAAAGTTATGGTGCTGACGCAGTCCTGATCATACTAGCTGGTATTTCTGAAAAAACTGCTGATGAAATTTACGAGGAGGCTTTAAAGCATAATATGTGTGTAATTGTTGAGGTTCATACAGTTGAAGAGGCAAAAAAATCAGTAAAATATCCAGATGCTTTAATTGGTATAAATAACCGAAATCTTAAAACTCTTAAAACTGAGATAAATACAACTTATGATATATATGATGTTGTTTCTAATCACTCTTCCCCTCTAATTTCTGAGAGTGGTCTAAAAACAAAAGATGAATTGCTTGATATAAAAAACAGGACCTCAATAAGCACTTTTTTAATTGGTGAATCACTTTTAAAGAATTTAGAAAATAATAATATTTTTTCCCTTTTATAGAAATTTTCCACGATTTATCATGCTTTTTAGTTGTTGTATAAATTGAGGAACTTTTATAGAACATCGATGTACTTAATTTGTTCTATGTTAACTAAAAAACAAAAAAACCTGCTTCTCTTTATCAACAAAAAATTAAGATCTACAGGTGTGTCCCCGTCATACGAGGAAATGAAAGAATCGTTAAATTTAAAATCAAAATCTGGCTTCATTAAAAGATTAGCCCACAAAGCGAGAGCATTAGAAGTAATTAAGTTACCTGAAACTGCATCTGCAAACGATATTTATAACAGTTTTTCTCCAAGCGTTATTAAGGGAGGACTAGATGAGGAAAATTTAAATAATTCTAACGATACAGAAATCCCTGTACTAGGAAAAATTGCTGCAGGAACTCCGGTTGAAGCTATACAGAATGAAGTTTCAAGAATTCCATTACCAGCAAATATTGAAAAAGATGGAGAATTTTTTGGTTTAAAGGTCCAAGGGGATTCTATGATTGAAGCTGGAATTAATGATGGTGATACTGTTATTGTCAAAAAAGCAGATACTGCAGATAATGGAAAAATTGTAGTAGCTTTAATTGATGATCATGAGGCTATGTTAAAAAGAATTAGAAGAAAAGGTAAAACTGTTGCATTAGAAAGTGCAAATAGAAATTACGAAACAAAAATTTTTGGCCCAGATAGAGTGAAAGTTCAAGGAATTCTTGTATCTTTATATAGAAACTTTCAGTAAAATAGTCTAAATAAATTCCATGAAAAAAGTAGCAACTAGATTTGCTCCTTCTCCTACCGGTCCTCTTCATATTGGTGGGGTAAGAACAGCTCTATTTAATTGGTTATATTCAAAAAATAAATCAAGTAAATTTTATTTAAGGATAGAGGATACTGATAAAGAAAGATCTAAGGAAGAACATAAAATTCAAATAATTAACTCTCTAAAATGGATGGGAATTAAACACGATGGTGAAGAGTATATTCAATCAAAAATGATTGGTGAACACGTAACTATTGCTAAAAGATTATTAGATAATGGAAATGCCTATAAATGCTTTTGTAGTGTAGAGGAAATAGAGGAACAAAAGAAAAGAGCTAAACAAAAAAAAATTCCTTATGTGTATAATCGAAAATGGCGTGATATTTCTGAAGATCAAGCCCCAAGGGGTATCAAACCAGTTATAAGATTTAAAAGTAAAATAGAAGGTACTTCTCTACTAAAAGACTTAGTTCAAGGAAACGTGGAGATTGAAAATAATACTATTGAGGATTTTGTTATTTTGAGAAATGACGAAACACCAACATATAATTTATCTGCGTCAGTTGATGATCATAATATGGAAATAACTCATATTATAAGAGGAGATGATCACAAAATTAATACTTTTAAACAAATACAGATATATGAAGCACTAGGATGGGATATTCCACAATTTGCTCATATACCTCTTATTCATACAATAGATGGTAAGAAATTATCAAAGAGAGACAATGCCTCAACATTAGAAGATTACTCAAAAATTGGGATTCTACCTGAATCACTTAGAAATTACCTACTAAGGTTAGGATGGTCTTATAAAGATAAGGAAATTTTTAGCTTAGATGAAAGTATAAAACTTTTTAATTTAGAAGGAATAGGTAAATCACCTTCAAAACTTGATATGAGTAGAATTCTTTCTATGAACGAATATTACATTAAAAATAGTGAAGAAAACATATTGTACAAAAAGTTTAAAGAATATTGTGAGATGTATAAAGATAGAATTAAAGAAGATAAAGAAAATACAATAAAAAGCTCTTTAACATTTTTAAAAAATAAAGCAAAAACTCTTGAGGATATATTTAACAATTCTAAATACATATTAAATGATGAAGTTATCTTTAACGACAATGATAAAGAGCTGGTAAACGATGAAGCAAAAAAAATAATACATTTATTTAAAGAGAAGATTTCAGAATTAGAAGTTTTTAATAGAGAAAATTTAGAACAAATCATAAATGTGTTAATAAAATTGAATAATACAAATTTTAAGGGCGTTGGGCAGCCATTACGAATAATGTTAACAGGATCTAAATTTGGTCCAGGAATATATGATATAATATTATCTCTTGGAAAAAATGAGGTGATAAAAAGATTAGGAAATATAGGATAATATAATATTTGATGCTTCTTCAGACGAAGAGCTAGGAGAGGTCAAAGTTTCAAGAGTTTTTTTTATTTCATCTTTTTGTTTGGTAATCAAATCTGGTTTTTTTAAAAAATAGTAAACACTTTTAAATATTTCCTCAGCATTACATTCAGATTGTATCAACTCTGGAATAACTTCTCTATTATTGATAATATTTATCATATTAACAAATTTTATTTTTAATAGAAATTTTGCTAAATAAAAATTAAAAAAATTCATTTTATATATAATTATTGATGGAACATTCATTTTACAAACTTCTAAAGAAACTGTTCCAGATTTTACTACCGCAAAAATTGATTTTTTTAAAACTGCAGTTTTAATTTTATCATCATTAATAATTTCTAGATTTTGTATATTTTCTTTTGAAATATAACTTGATATAAGTTCTTTATTTTTATCAGTTCCATGAAATATAAAATTATAACTGGGGTCTTTGATATTCATTTTTTTAATAAAATTAATTAGAATTGGCAAATGATGGTTTATCTCTGAAGTTCTGCTTCCAGGAAAAATTGATATAATTTTTTTTTTATCTAAAAATTCCTCTATTTGGACATTTTCATTAATTTTTTTATCTAACAATGGGTGACCTACAAAAGTGTTGGTTAGTTTTTCTTTATCAAAATATTCTTTTTCAAACCTAAAAAGTAATAAAATATGGTCTAAAAATTTCTTCATTTTCTTTACCCTACCTTCTCTCCATGCCCAAACTTTAGGAGCAATAAAATGAATTATTTTTATTTTTGGGTTTTTTTCTTTTACTAGTTTTGCTACTCTTAGTGTAAAATCAGGACTATCAACACTAAATAAAATATCTGGGTTAAATTTTAAGACTTCATTAACTGTATCTTTTATTTTACGTTTTATTTTAAAAAAGTTTAATAATATATCTGTAAAAGCTATATAGGTTATTTCTTTTTGGTCGTAGATTGTATTTATACCTAATTTTTCCAAGTTTGATCCACCAACACTTAAGAACTCTAAATCAGCTTTTTTTGTTTTTATTTGTGATATTACTTCTGACGCTAATTTATCCCCCGAAGGTTCACCTGTAAGAACAAAAATTTTTTTCATATAGCGATGAGAAAGAGTTTATTTTGATTAGCATATTTAATACAGGCTTCTTTATTTAATATAATATTTTGATTTGATTTAATAACGATTCCCTTGATGCCAACATCATTACAATCTTTAAATGTATCAATTCCTATTGTGGGTAAATCTACCCTTAGATCTTGTTTTGTTTTAGGTAGTTTTATTAAAATACCTTTTTTTATTTTGGATACAGTAACTGATTTTATCATTTCTTTTGTGCCTTTTCTTGTTTCTCTAGAAATAATTTTATTGTCTCTAATAATCACTGCTTGTGTATGATTGTGCGAATTTATCTTTTTTAATTCTTTAACTCCTTTAACTATCTCATCCTTTTCAAATAAAGTTGGTCTAGTTTTTGTATAAATTCCTTTCTTTAATGTTAACTCTGGGTTAAAGGTATTTAATTTAATAACATTAATTTTATTTTCAGACAAAATTTTAATTAAAACTTTTAATATTGCAGCGTCACCTTTTTTTGATGCTTTTACTATTCTTGGAATATAAAATAACCCTCTAAAGTCTAATTTTAGTTTTGATATTTTGGGTTTAACTATATTTCCGGCAAATATGACCTTTTTACATTTT
>CACBYC010000016.1 GCA_902543405.1 uncultured Pelagibacteraceae bacterium
GGTCAATTAAACAAAGGGAAATTCAATTAGAAAAAAGAGGTCGGTATGTTGAATTTAATTTGCTTTATGATAGAGGTACAAAGTTTGGTTTACAAACGAATGGTAATGTTGAGGCTATTTTAATGTCACTACCACCTGTTGCAAAATGGAAATAAATTATGGAAAAAGAGCCAATAACAGTTAAAGGTTTAGAAAAATTAAAAGAAGAATTAATTTTCTTAAAAGAGAAGAAAAGGCCTGAGATAGTTGCAGCCATAGCTGAAGCAAGATCACATGGAGATCTAAAAGAAAATGCGGAATATCATGCTGCAAAAGAGCAGCAATCTCATAATGAAGGAAGAGTTCAAGAAGTTGAGGATATTATAGCTAGAGCAAATGTTATTGATGTTTCAAAATTAGATAACGACGGAAAAGTAATATTCGGTTCAACTATAATGCTACAAAATTTAGATACTGAAGAAAGTTTGAAATATAAGATTGTTGGAAAGGATGAAGCAGACTTAAAAGAAAAACTAATATATTTTAAATCGCCAATAGGTATGGGTCTAATTGGTAAAAACAAGGGTGATTTAGTTGAAATTAAAACTCCTGCAGGCGTCAAAAATTTTGAAATAAAAGACGTTAAATATATTTAATTATTTAATACGTTATCAATTTCTTTATTACTTAATTTAAAGCTGTTATTTAACCACAAGTCCTCGAGTAATCTAATTTTTTGTCCAAATTCTTTACCTTCTTTTAAATTGTATTTTTCAAGTAATTCATTTGCTTTTAACGGAAAAATAGGTTTCTTAAACTGTTCAAAATATTTTTTTAATTGAATTAGTTTTTTTGGTACTGTTTTAGAATTAAAAATTTTCAAATCTATTAAATCAATAACGTAAGATTTATTATTAAAATAAAAAATCCTTTGAAGATTTTTCTTATTGAAATAATCTTTTTCAGAGGATAATTTATAATTTTCAACAAGAAACTTTATTCTTTTTTTATCTTCATTTGATAAATTATACTTAAATAAAAAATAATTTGCATTATCGGTTTCATCTATAATTAAGTAGGAAATCAAAAAAATAAATGTTTTGTTTTTAAATATATTTTTTGAGTAGTCATTCATTTTTTGTAAATTATTAAGATTAATAAGCTGAGGAAAAATTGTTGTTAAAATTTCTAATGAAAATGTGTCTTTTGATATTTGTAAAAAATTTTTAGATAAAATAATTTTTTTTAATTCGCTCATTAATCTTTCTTTTGAAAGATTGGCTACACCAGCAATGTTTTGCTTGATTGATTTTTTTACTGATGAATTATGGGGGTGCTTACTATAATTTATAAAGAATCTCACGTATCTCAAAATTCTTAAATAATCTTCCTGAATTCTATTATCTGCATTACCAATAAAAATTACCTTTCCCTCTTCTATATCTTTGGCACCCCCATTTGGATCAAACAAATTACCATCTTTATCAGCATAAATAGAATTAATGGTAAAATCTCTTCTTGATGAATCTTTCAACCAGTCTGTTGTATATCTAACATTTGCATGTCTTCCATCGGTATCAACATCTTCTCTTAATGATGTGATCTCAAAACTTTTTTGTCCTATATTTGCAGTAATAGTTCCATGTTTTATGCCAGTTTCAAAGAATTTGATGTTATGTGATTGTAAACATTCTTTAATTTGGTGTGGATTTAAGTTTACTGCTAAATCAATGTCATCCACATCTTCTTGATTTAAAATTTTTCTTACACAACCCCCTACATATCTAATTTCACTTGTATCATTAAAGTTAGATATCGAGTCAAAAAGTTTTGAGATTTCAGTGCTTTTATAAATATTTAAAAAAGAGCTATCTTTAGGAGTAATTTTTTTATTTATTTTAAAGATTTTTTTAAAAAAATTGTACATAAGTGGCTGGGGTGCTAGGATTCGAACCTAGGATGGCGGTACCAAAAACCGCTGCCTTACCACTTGGCTACACCCCAAAAAATTAATTTCATATATCACAAAAAAAAAGCTTTATATAGTTTTTGATAAATTACACCAATAGTTTTTATAATTTTTTCTTAATAATTTCTTTGCATTTAGTGCGGCTTTTTTGGACTTAAAATATCCAACGATTGTTGATCCAGACCCCGACATTCTTACATATGAATTTTTATCAATATTTAAAAAATAATCTCTAAGTTTCTGAAGTCTAGGATATTTTTTTGTAGATATGATTTCTAAATCATTTTTTAACTTTGACATTAAATTAAAGTCAATATTTCTTGACCTTATTTTTGATAATTGTGGTTTAGAGTAATGTCTAACACGGTTAAAGATATCTTTTGTAGAGCAGCCAAAATTAGGTTTAACCATTAAAACGAACATTTTTAAATTTTTTTTAATTTTTGAAGTTTTTTTTTTGTAAGAAATAATTAAATTTTTTTGATCAATGCCCAAAATTACATCTGATCCTATTTTTGAACATAAATTATATTTCTCCTTTAATGTTAAATTAATTTTATTTTTTTTTTCGAAATAATTTATTAAAGAGGCCGCATTCATTGAGCCCCCACCAAGTCCAGCTTTTTGGGGAATATTTTTTTTAATTAAAATTGAATATTTAAAATTTTTTAATTTTTTTTTTTTATCTAGAATATTTAGCAAATTACTAACGGTATTTACTTTTGGGATTTTATTAGAGAAATGTCCTGAAAATTTTACTATGTGATTTTTACTATTTGTTCTTTTTATAAAAATTTGATCATGTAAGTCGACAAAAGCAACTAGAGTTTCTAAATTATGAAGTTTTGATTTTCGTTTTCCTAGCACGTTGAGAGATAAATTAACTTTTGCGTGTGACTTAATCTTTTCAAATTTCATTAATTATGATTTTTTTAAACCCTCTAATAACTTAGATTTTATTTTTGATTTCATTTTATCTTCTGTTTCCTCAAGCTCTAAAACAGCCCGCCAATAATAATTTGCTTGTAATTTTTTATTTAGTTTCCAAAGAACATCACCATAATGATCGTTAACAATTGGATCGTCTGGCATAAGCTGCAAGGCTCTTTTTAAATATTTTTCAGCATTGATATAATCACCTATCAAATAATATCCCCAACCAACAGAGTCTGTTATATACGGATCGTCCTCTTTTTGTTTGTAGGCTGACTGTATCATTTCTATTGCTTCATCTATTTTGTGGTTTCTCTCTAGCCAACTATAAGCAAGATAATTCATTGTATATGGTTCATTTGGATATATTTTTAAACTCTCCAACATATCTTTGTCCGCTTTTTCATAATTTCCCATCCTTTCATAGCTGCTACCTCTTCTGTAAAGAATCCGAGAGAGTGCATAAGAATTCTTTTCAACCTTTTTCATTAATTCGGTATAATATTCGATAGCAATTTCATAATTTTCAAAACCTTTATTAATGTTTGCATAGTCATAAAGGATTTTTAAAGTTGGAGACTTTATAGAATTGAAATGCTTCTTAATATAAATTGCAGCTTCTTCTTCTGAATTATCTTCAGATAGTATTCTCCCAATTTTTTTTGTTTTATACCAAAAGTATAATTTATCTTTTTTTTTGAAATCTTCTAAAATTTTATTAGCTTGGTAATTATTCTTATTTAAGTAATAATTTTCAGCAAGCAAAGTCCGATTGAAATAAAATTTAGGATTTAAGTATTCCGATATTCTTAAATAAAAATTTGACTGATCAAAAATATTTTGCGTAGAAAATAAATTAGATACCAAATAAAAAATCTCAGCCAAAATATCATTTTCATTTTTACAAGAGAAATGAGTTTTAAATTTTTTATAATCTTCATTATCAATCCAATCTTTGATTTGATGTAATAATATACTGTCTCCTAAAGGTTCAATTCTTTTTGATACTTCATTTACTTTTTTAAGTTCTTTATTCTCAATGAGATTTGCAAAATAAAAATACATATATCTCGAATAATCTCCATCAGAACTATTTAATAACCTTTCAAAATATAAATTTGTTTTTTGTGAGTTTAAATAACAATTCTGAAAAGCAGTTGAAATTAAACTTAATGATCCATATTTATTATCTTCAATAGCCTCTTTTTTAATAAACAGATAATTAAAATCTTTTAAAATTTTGTAAATTACGTATTCGTAAGTTCCATCATCTTTGTCCATTTGAAATTCTTTGATTCTTTTGTTGGCTTGTTTAAAATCTTTTTTCTTAAAGCTATCAACTAAAAGGAGAAGGTTAAGCTCAAAGGTATTTGAATTAATATCATTTTTTGAAATTTTTATTTGGTCTATTCCTTTTTTAACTTGTCCATTTAAAACTAGTGAAAATACATACTTTTTTAAAAAATTATCATGTTTTTGGATAAGAAATTTAGATGAATTAAAATAATCAAGTGCTGCCTCATTTTTTTGATTACCTGATGAAACTAAAGCAGAGAAATAATTAGAGAGATACTTTTGATTGAATTTATTATGTTCAGAAGTACTTGAATATGTACTGGTCTGCAGTGCTAAAAATGATAAAATTACTAATAAAATTTTCATATTTAAATTTATGACTTTAAATCTCAAAAATCAAAATGACATATTAAACCCTGAAAATCTTAACTCAAATGAAATTGAATATATATTTAACGATAAGCCAATTAACAGACTTAAAACTAAACCACAGCTAGAAGATAAAAAAAAACTTCTTTTAGAATTAAAGAATGAAATCGAAAATATAGATAATTGTGAACTGAAGAACAATGCTACGCAACTAGTATTTGCTGATGGGAACTGCGAAAGTAAAATTATGATAATCGGTGAAGGTCCAGGCCAAAAAGAAGACGAGCAAGGGAAGCCATTTGTGGGAGATGCTGGGGTATTATTGAATAAAATGTTAGAGGCTATTCAAATAAAAAGAAATAATATTTATATTACTAATGTAGTTAACTATCGACCACCAAATAACAGAAAGCCTGAACCTTCGGAAATTAATAGATATTCGAATTTTCTTCGAAAACATATTTCAATTATTGATCCTAAAATTTTAATTCTGATGGGTAGTACAGCTATGGAATCACTTTTTGGATCTAAGATAAAAATTTCAAAAGAAAGAGGTGTTTGGAAAGATTTAATCATTCATAATAAAACATACTTGACAATGATCACATTTCACCCAGCATATTTATTAAGGCAAGCTGAACAAAAAAAATATTCTTGGGCTGATTTAAAACAAATCAGGAAGAAAATTAATGAATTAAGAATATCAGCCTAATTTTACGATGATAGAAATACATAAAAAATATATAAATTGGTGGAAAGAAAAACTTAATCTTTCAAATTATGGATTATTATGGATTACTTTTATTAAAGGTTTGATAATTGGAGTACTTTTATATCATTTTTTTATTACTTAATGAGAAAAATTATAGCTGGAGTTGATGAAGTTGGTAGAGGAAGTTTAATTGGTCCAGTGTATGCTGCGGCTGTTATTCTTAAAAAAAATATTAGAAAGAAAGAGATCAAAGATTCAAAGAAGTTAACTAAGATTGAGAGAGAAAAATTAGCAAAATTTATAAAAAAAAATTCTACTTGGGCAATAGGATCTGCCTCAGTTAAGGAAATAGAAAAACTA
Organism: uncultured Pelagibacteraceae bacterium; assembly: GCA_902543405.1. Classification (GTDB taxonomy): domain Bacteria; phylum Pseudomonadota; class Alphaproteobacteria; order Pelagibacterales; family Pelagibacteraceae; genus Pelagibacter. The sequence continues at coordinate 5,619 of CACBYC010000016.1, forward strand.
AATATTTTAAGTGCTAGTCTATTAGCCATGAAGAGAGCTATAAAAAAACTAAAAGTTAAACCTAATTTAGTACTTATTGACGGAAACAAATCACCAAAATTAAGTAATTATCTTATTAAAACAATAATTAAAGGAGACCAAAAAATTAAAGAAATATCAGCAGCATCAATAATTGCAAAAGTTTCAAGGGATAAACTGATGCTCAAAATGTCAGAAAGTTTTAAAAAATATAAATGGGATTTAAATGCTGGTTATGGAACTAGAGATCACATTCATGCTATTAGAAAATATGGAGTAACTAGATTTCATCGAAAAACATTCAATCCAATATACAACATATTGGGTCACAGAAAAAAATAGTAACAAGTAGACTCAAAATAATTCAATCTCAGGTTGACGGAGACTCTTCTCTGGAGTCTAATTAATAATTAAAAATGAGTAATCAAACTTTAAAAAACAAAATTATTAATGGAGATAGTTTAGAGGAATTAAAAAAAATTCCTGATGAAACTTTTGATCTTATTTTTGCTGATCCCCCTTACAACCTTCAATTAAAAAAAGAATTAAATAGACCGGATACATCTAAAGTAGATGCTGTAGACGATAAATGGGATCAATTTGAAAGTTTTAAAAGTTATGATGAATTTACCTTTGATTGGTTAAAAGAATGTAAGAGAATTTTAAAAAAGAATGGATCGATTTGGGTAATAGGTAGTTATCACAATATTTTTAGAGTCGGTGCTACAATCCAAGATTTAGGTTTTTGGATACTAAACGATGTAATTTGGAATAAAAATAATCCAATGCCAAATTTTAGGGGAACAAGGTTTACTAACGCACATGAAACACTTATTTGGGCATCAAAAAGTGAGGGGTCAAAATACACTTTCAATTATCAATCATTAAAATGCTTGAATGATGACCTCCAAATGAGATCTACATGGAACCTTCCAATCTGTAATGGCAAAGAAAGATTAAAAAACAATGGAAAAAAAGTCCATTCTACTCAAAAACCAGAAGCGTTACTCCATAGAATAATATTAGCCTCATCAAATAAAAATGATTTTATTTTAGATCCATTTTTAGGATCAGGTACCACGGCTGTTGTTTCTAAAAAATTAGGTAGAAAATATTTTGGAATTGAAAAGGAAAAAAATTATTTTGATGCTACAAGAAAAAGATTAAACAATACAGATATTATAAAAGATGAATATCTAGATACACTTCAAAATAATAGATCAAAACCAAGAATTCCTTTTGGATCATTAGTTGAAATGGGCTTAATTAAACCTGGAACAGAAATTTATGATCAAAAGAAAAAGGTAAATGCTAAAATTATGGTGGATGGAAGTATCAAATATCAACAATCAGAGGGTTCAATCCATAAAGTTGCAGCAAAAATTATTGGTGCAGAAAGTTGTAACGGATGGACATTTTGGCATTATAAATCTGGAAATTCTTTAAAGCCAATTGATGATTTGAGACAAAGATTAAGGCCTGCAAATTAAGCTCTGTAAATTTTACCCAAATAATTTTCAAGAAATTTTTTATTTTTTGAGAGATATTTCAAAATTTTATTTCTAATAAAAATATTGATGGGATTTGATAAGTGAAATGTAAAATGGTTTAATTTTGATTTATTATTTATAGAAGAAATACTACGAATCCTTTCTTGATAGAATTCATTTGTACCACTAAAAATACTTTTAAATATATCGTTTGCAGTTTCAATGCTTTGGGAAGCTCCTTGAGCAAATGATGGAGGGAATGTAAATAAAGCATCGCCTGACAAAAATATATTTTTTTTATTTAGACTTGGAAATTTGCTGCTAACGTGAACAGGAAATGATTTCAATTCACTTAAATTTTTTGAGCTTATTTGCGATGTTTTTTGTAAACCTGATACTAACGATGCTAAAAATTCTTCAGATTTGAATAAATCATGATTTTGCAAGTCATCTGAGGATAATTTTTTTTTTATAATAGCTACAAAATTGTATTCATTATTTTGATTTACTGGGTAGATCACATAGTGACTATTTGATCCCATATATATTGAAATATCACTACCATAATCACCATTTAATTTACCTCGAAGTGCAACATTAAGATTATATTTTGGATATATGCTTTCATTAAAAATTAGTGGCCTCGTTTTTGAAAAAATACCGTCCGAAATAATTAAGTAATCGAATTCTTCATTTTTATTATCTCCAAAAGAAATTCTGATGCCATTAGAATTATCTACATTTGTTATATTTGAATTAAATTTTATTTTTTCTTGTGGGATGTTTTGAAATAAGAATTTTAATAATGTTGATCTTTTTAAGGTAGTGTATCGATTTAATGAATCATTAAATTGTGTAAGGTCTATATCACAAATTTTTTTGGAATTATTTGCTTGTATGAAATTCACTTTTGACGGAAAGCTAACTTCAGATGCAGGTAGATTTTTAAATCCTATACTATTTAATAATTTTATACTATTTACTGATAATTGAATTCCATAACCTTCAAGGAAATTATAATTATCTTTTTTTTCAAATATCTTATATTCAAAATCTTTTTCATTATTTAAAAGATTTGCAAAATATAAGCCTGATATCCCTCCACCAATAATCGCAATTTTTTTCATTAATTTATTTGATAGTATTAAGTATTTTCTTTGTAAACGAAGGTAAAGTCCAATTGCTTAAATCTTTAACATTAATAAAAAATCCATCGCTCTTTTCTGGTAAATTATTTTTCATATTAATTGCAATTTTCATATCCATATTTGACATTTTTATATTGATCCTTTTTCCTAAATGATTTTTAAATTTTGTCTTAGGTATCTCATTCATGGGGAATATAGGCATATCTTTTAAAAAGTTAAATTTTCTGTTTTTTAAAAGATAGTAATTATTCTGCTTATTTTGAAAAATATTTGCTTCAAAAAACTTTTGTTTATTAAATTTATTTATTTTAATTATTTCAAAGTCATTTTTTTTAAAGGATTTGCAATTTGTTGAGATAGGACATTGATAACAAAGTGGGTTGGATGGTTTACAGATTAATGCACCTATTTCCATTATAGCTTGAGCATAATCACTAGCTCTAATTGTTTCTCCAAAAAAAATTTTTTTTTGGTGTAAATTGTCTTTAGAAATTTCTTTTTCTTTTTTTAAATAAAATACTCTTTTTAAAATTCTTTCAACATTTCCATCTAAAGGAATTATTTTTTTATTGAATGCAATTGCCATAATTGCATTAGATGTATAATCCCCTATTCCAGGTAGTGATTTTAAATCGTCCTCATTTTTTGGAAGCTGGCCCTTAAATTCATTTATAATTTGTTTTGCAGATTTTTTAAGATTTCTGGCTCTTGAATAATACCCTAATCCTTCCCAACATTTCATCAATTTAGCATCTCTAACTCTTGATAAACTTTTTAAATCTGGGATTTTAGAAATAAAATTTTCAAAATATGGTATTACAGTCTTCACTTGTGTTTGCTGCAACATAAATTCACTGACTAGCGTAAAATATTCTTTTTGAGTTTTAGAGACTTTTTTTCGCCAAGGAAGGTCTCTTTTATTATTATCGTACCAATTCAAAATTTTATTTGGTATGTTTTGACTTGTCATATGAATTTTAAATATAATACTAAGCAGAGAACTAAATCTGTTCAAGGACTAAGATCTTTTAAAGATACTTTACCCCAAGAAGCAAAAAAAATATTGAATAAAAAAGGTCAAATTTATTCAAATACTTTGGATAATTGGAAATTTCTTGTTGGCAAAGAATTATTTAATGTATCCTATCCAAGATCATTTAAAAATTCTAAATTAAATGGAAGCTGTTTAAACATAATGGTCAAAAGAGGAAATGAAGTAGATCTTGAATACTCTAAAAAAGAAATAATAAAAAAAATGAATATATTTTTTGGTTATAATGTAGTTGATGATATAAAATTAAAGACTTTTGAAGGTGAGTTTGAAAAAATTAAAGAAGATAAAATAAATAATGCGACAAAAAGCAAAAATATTAAGCAGATAACTAATATTAAGAATGATAAAATTAAAAAATCTTTGTTAGAATTAAATAAGATATTTAAATCAAGATGAAAAAAATACTAATACAAACAATTATAATTTCATTATTTTTTGTAATACATAATGCTAAAGCAAATATTAAATCGATCACAGAAGGTGATGTAGATGCAAAAGTAAAACTTATAGTTTTTGAATCTTTAACATGTAGTCATTGTGCAGATTTCCATAAAAATGTTTATCCTAGCTTAAAAACTGATTTTATAGATAAAGGTTTAATTTTAATCGAATTTAGAAATTTTCCATTAGATATGGCTGCTTTTAATGCATCAAAAATAGCTCATTGTAAGAATGATGGAAATTCAGAAATACTTCATCATTTATATAAAAATCAAAGTAGCTGGGTAAGAGGAAGCACTATTGAAGATCTCAACAGAAACCTAAAGAAGGTAATTCAAGAATCAAATTTTAAATTAGATTTTGATAAATGTATAGCAGACTCAAAAATTGAAGATTTTATTTTAGAAGACCGAATCAACGGAGCTAAAAACTACAAAATAGAGGCAACACCAACACTTATAATCAATGGTGAAAAGTTCGAAAATACATCCAACTATAAAAAATTAAAAAAATATATAGAAAAACTGATATAAGTCATTGAATGGAGTTTAAAAAAATCCAATTAAATGGCTTTAAGTCTTTTGCAGAGAAAACTAACTTTTTAATTGAAAAAGGCCTTACAGGAATTGTCGGGCCTAACGGTTGTGGCAAGTCAAACATAGTTGAATCTCTTAGATGGTGTATGGGAGAGAATTCGGCAAAAAGTATGAGAGGGTCTGGGATGGAAGATGTTATATTTTCAGGCACATCAAATAAACCCTCAAAAAATATTGCTGAAGTAGTTTTAAGTTTAAACAATGATAACAAAGATGGACCGCACCAATACAATGATCTAGAAGAAATAGAAATTCGAAGAAAGATTGAAAAAGATAAAGGATCAAAGTTTTACATAAACAACAAAGAAGTTAGAGCAAAAGATGCACAAATGTTTTTTGCAGATCTATCTACTGGGGCTCATTCGCCATCGCTAATAAGTCAAGGCAGAATTGGAGCATTAGTTACGGCAAAACCATCTGATAGAAGAGCTATACTTGAAGAAGCTGCTGGAATAGCTGGTTTGCATGTTAGAAGGCATGAGGCAGAAATTAGATTAGGGGCAGCAGAAAATAATTTAAAGAGAGCCGACGAACTTAGAAGACAACAAGAAAAACAATTAGCAAATTTAGAAAAACAAGCTGAGGAAGCTGCAAAGTATAAATTAATTTCAGAGGAAATAAAAAAAGTTGAGGCAGGGCTTTATTATTTAAGACTTCTAGAAATTGATAAAGAAATCACTTTAGAAAATGAAGTAAATAATGAGGCAGATGGGAAAGTAGAAGAATTTAACAAACAAATTGAAGAATTAGAAACTAAAATTAAAAATGAACTTGAAAGAGTAGAGCCAATAAGACAAAAAAATATTGAAAATTTATCTAAGATCCAAAGATTAAATCTTGAGCTGAAAGCTTTAGATGAGGAAAGTACAAGAATAAATGAGGAAATAGATACAATAAAAAGCTCTATAAAAGTTATAGATGAAGACATAGATAGAGAAAAAAGCATAGTAATTGATGCAAATTCTAACGAAAAAAGATTAAAAGAGGAGAGAAATATCTTAGTTGATACTGACTCAAAATATTATGAAACAGAAAAACTTTCCAATCAAGACCTAGAAAACTCAAAATTAAAATTAAAAAGTGAACAAGATAGAATGGATGCATTATTAGATGGGTTCAGTGCTGAATCTCTGCAAAAAAATAATGAAATTATTAGCAACATAAAAAGTCAAATCGAAGAAGTTAAAAAATTAATTTCAGAAAATAGAAATTATCAGACAATAAAAATTTTAGATGAATGTATAATTAACTTGTCCTATTTAACTATGAAAGTTAAAGAAGTTGAAAATGATGATGTAATTTCAACTCTAACATCAAAAAGTGATCAAATAAAAAAATTACAGGACGATTATGCTGAAACTTATAGTAAAAACCAAAACATAAAAAATGAGTCTGTTAAAAGAAAAGAGAGAATTAGTATAATTGATCAAGAATTTGAAAGCTGGCAAAATCTTTTAACTAATTCTGAAAAAATGGTAAATGAACTTAATACCAGAAAAAATAAACTTGTAGAAAAATTGAATGTTCTAGAAAAACAACCTCAATCTCAAGCAGAAAAAAAAGGAAAAATTTCTGAAAACTTAAGGATTTCAGAAAATGAAAAAAATGAGAATGAAATTTTAGTTGAAAAAATTGACAATAATATTGTGGAAATTAGAAACCAATTAAACAACACAAAAGAAAATTCAATTGAAATTAGAGAAAAGAAAGCAAGCTCTGGAGCAACCATTGAAGGTTTAAATAAAAGAAGAAATGATCTTTTAGAAAGAGTTATGACAGATTTGAATGTTGAAGAAGGCAATATACTTAATTATTCTAACCTTGAAAAAGATGCTGAATTTCCTAACTTACTCACTCAAGAAGAGTTACTAGATGAAAAAAAAAGAGAAAGAGAAAAACTTGGATCTGTTAACTTAAGAGCAGATGATGAAACTGAAAAATATAAAACTGAAATAAAAAAAATGGAACAAGATAGACAAGATCTTGTTACAGCAATATTAAAATTAAAGGAAAGCATAACAGAACTTAATCAAAAAGGTCGGCAAAGATTATTGGACGCTTTTGAGAGGGTGAATAGAAAATTTAATGAGGTTTATACAAAATTATTTAATGGGGGTAGCGCTAAGTTAGAACTAGTAGACTCTGATGACCCGCTAGATGCTGGTTTGGAAATGCTAGTAAGTCCTCCTGGAAAAAGACTTCAGTCGATTACTCTGCTTTCAGGTGGTGAACAGGCTTTAACAGCATTATCCTTGATATTTGCAGTATTTTTAACTAACCCATCACCTATCTGTGTTTTAGATGAGGTAGACGCTCCACTAGATGATGCAAATGTAACAAGATTTTGTAATCTTTTAAATGAACTGACAAAGATTACTTCTACAAGATTTATAATAGTAACCCACCATGCGTTAACTATGTCTAAAATGGATAGATTATATGGGGTTACAATGCCAGAGAAAGGGATAAGTCAACTAGTTGCTGTTGACCTTCAAAAAGCTGAGAGCATGGTAGCTTAGGCTAATGGAAGAAGAAGATTTTAAAACTCGCCTTAAAAGTGCAAAAAATAGAGCAAAATCCAAATATTCTGAGAACAAAGAGCCGTCAACATCTGTAATGGGTCATGCTTTTAAAATGAGCACTGAATTAGTTGCAGCAGTAGCTGTTGGGACAATTATTGGGTTTATTTTAGACAATTGGTTTGGTACTAAGCCCTGGTTAATTTTAATATTTTTTTTTGTAGGAGTAATTGCAGGAATTATGAATGTAATTAAATCGGCAAAAAAAATGCAAAAAAAATAAGAGAATATAATGGCATCAAATCCAATGTACCAATTCAATGTTTATAGAATTGGTCCGGAAATAAAGTTAGGCTCAGTCGATATTTCTTTCACTAATGCAAGTTTATTTATGGTTATTAGTTCTTTAGCCATTTTGATAATTTTTAATCTAGGAGCAAAGAAAAAAACCCTAATACCTGATAAATTACAATTATTATCAGAATTAAGTTATTCCTTTGTCGCCAAAATGATTAGTGACACTGCAGGATCAAAAGCAAAACCGTACTTTTCGTTTATTTTCTCATTATTTATGTTTGTACTTTTTTGTAACATGTTCGGAATGATACCTTACGCATTTACAGTCACAAGCCATATTATAGTTACATTTGTATTGGCAGCATTTATTTTCATTGGAGTGACAATTATTGGATTTATGAAACATGGATTGGGGTATTTGAAATTGTTTGTACCAAGTGGAGTTCCAATGGTTCTACTTCCACTAATAGTTGTTATTGAAATTATTTCGTATTTAAGTAGACCAATTAGTTTATCTGTAAGATTGTTTGCTAATATGATGGCTGGTCACACTATGATGAAGGTATTTGGAGGCTTTGTTATAAGCTTAGGAATTGTAGGTGGGTGGCTTCCACTTAGTTTTTCGGTTGCACTTACGGGTTTGGAGATACTAGTTGCTTTTCTTCAAGCATATGTATTTGCAATTTTAACATGCATTTATTTAAATGATGCATTAAATCTACACCATTAATAAAAAAAGGAGGAAAAATGGAATTAGAAGCAGCAAAAATGATAGGAGCAGGATTAGCAGCTATCGCACTAGCAGGTGCGGGAGTTGGTATAGGAATTATCTTTGGTAATTACTTATCTGGTGCTATGAGAAATCCATCTGCAGCTCAAAAACAATTCCCTAACTTATTATTAGGATTTGCTTTAGCTGAAGCAACAGGATTGTTTGGACTAGTAGTTGCGTTGATTATTTTATTTGCATTTTAGTTAATGTTAAAAAAAATAGTTATTTTATTATTCGTTACATGCTTTGCATGTTTTAGTACAGTGTTTGCCGCTGAAAGTGGTGGTATGCCTCAACTAAATCCAGAGTTTTGGATTTCTCAAATCTTCTGGCTTATCATCACGTTTGGAATACTTTTTATTGTTTTGACGAAAGTTATATTGCCTAAGATTAGCGATAACCTGGAAACTAGAAAATCTCAAATACTTGAAAATATTGAGACAGCAGATAAGCAAAAAGAAGAAAGTCAAAAAAAAATTGACGAATATGAAAAGATTATTTTAGACAGCAAACTTAAAGCTAAAAGTTACTTTAATGAAGCTAGAGAAAAGATTTTGGATGATATTAATAAAAAAAAAGCTGAATTAGAGAAAGATCTTGATGAAGAAATAATTGAATTAGAAAGGGAATTGACTGATCTAAAGAATAAATCAGGAGAAAAAATAAATAAAATAGCAGCTGAAACATCAGCTGAGTTAATAAAAGAGCTAATTGGTGAAGAAGTAAATAGTAGCAGCATAGCAGCAATTGTGGAAGACCAATCAAAAATAAACAGAGAGAGAAAAGATGTTTGATGCAACTTTTTGGGTAGCAATATCATTTTTTATTTTTATAGGTCTATTGGTATATTTTAAAATACCACAGAATATAAATAATCTCCTAACAAAAATGATAGGAGATATAAAAAAAGAAATCGATGAGAGCGAAAAGTTAAGAGTGGAATCAAAAAAACTTTTAGATGAAGCTCAAGCTAAACTAAATTCTTGTGAAGGAGAGTCCAAAAAAATCCTTGATCAAGCTAAAACCGAATCCGAACAACTTGTTATAAGTATGAATGAAAAATTTCATAAAACCTCTGAAATAAAAAAGAATTTAACTCAAATAAAAATAAATCAGATGAAAGAGGCAGCAATTAAAGAAATCAAAGATACTTCTGTTAAAATTGCGTTAGAGTCTGTGAAAAAAATTATAACAACTACAGTTGATAAATCTAAACTAGATAATCTTTTTGAAAAGAACCTTGAAGAAGCAAAGACTGAATTAAAAAAAATTAATTCATAACTAAATTACGTTACATTTTCTTAAAATAATATAAAATCCAATTATGAATTCGATAGTAATAGGATCAGGTTTTGGTGGTATGGCTGCAGCATTAAGGTTAAAAGCTAAAGGCCATAATGTAACCTTGATTGAAAAACATGAAGATTTAGGTGGACGAGCAAGAGTTTTTAAAAAAAATGGATTTACATTTGATGGTGGTCCAACCGTGATAACAGCACCCTACCTAATTGATGAATTATTTCTGCTTTTTAATAAAAATTCTAAAGATTATTTAGAAATTAAATCTTTAAAAACTTGGTATCAATTTGTTTTCGAAGATGGTTTTAAGTTTGACTATTCTGGTGACGAAGAAGAAATGGTTAATCAAATAAAAAAGATTAACGAAAAAGATGTAAACGGATATAAAAAATTAGTTAATTTTACAAAAAAGATTTTTGATAAAGGTTTTACAGAACTATCAGATGTTCCATTTGATAAACCTTCTTTTATGTTAAAGCAGATACCCTCTTTATTTAATCTAAAGAGTTATAAATCAGTTTATGGTTTGGTTTCTTCTTATATAGAAAATGAAAAATTAAGAAGATTACTTAGTATGCATCCACTGTTAGTAGGTGGTAATCCTTTTACAACAACATCAATATATGGATTAATTTTATATTTAGAAAAAAAATGGGGAATTCATTATTCTATGGGTGGTACTGGTCAAATAATAAATGGTATGGAAAAACTAATGAATGAAGAAAATATAAAAATATTAAAAGGATGCGAAGTAAATAAAATCTTATCAAATAAAAATAGAATTACTGGCGTTGAACTAAACAATGGGGATAAAATAAAAACAGATAATGTTATTTGTAACGCCGATCCACCTGCAGTTTACTCAAAATTAGCAAACATAAATAGTAATAATTCTTTTTTTAATTGGAAAATGAAAAGAATGGAATATTCAATGGGTTTGTTTGTTTATTACTTTGGAACCAAAAAAGTTTACGACGATATTGAACATCATACAATCAAATTTGGGGATAAGTACAAGGAACACTTGGACGACATTTTTAACAATAAAAAATTAAATGACGATATTAGTTACTATTTACATAGACCAACAGCTACAGATAAATCGATGGCACCTGATAATCATGATTGTTTTTATGTGTTGGTGCCAGTTCCTAATAACCAATCTGGCATAGACTGGTCTATTGAAGGAGATAAAATGAAAAACCTTGTTATTAAAAAAATGGAGGAAAGTTTACTACCTAATTTAAGAGAAAATATTGTTGAGGATTTTTATTTAACTCCAGATTATTTTGAGAAAGAGTTAAATACTAAATATGGCTCAGGTTTTTCTATTCAACCAAAATTTACCCAATCAGCTTATTTTAGATTTCATAATAAATCAGAGATTTTTGATGGTTTATATTTTGTTGGAGCAGGTACTCATCCTGGAGCAGGTGTGCCAGGAGTACTATCTTCAGCAAAGGTCTTAGACAAAATTTTGTAATGGAGAAAAAGAGTTTTCTATCAATATACGCAAAATCATTTAACTGGGCTGGTTTTTTTCTTCCAAAAGAAACTTATTTGAAATGTTCTGATTTATATGATTTTTGTAGAACTTTAGACAATATAGCTGACGATGAAGGTACAATTGATGTCAAATTAAGAAGATTTTTAAACTTCAAAAATAATTTTATCAATAAAGAATTTCAGAACCGTATAATTAAAAATATGTGGGTATTAATGGATGAATATAATATTTCTAAAAAAATTGTAGAAGATTTATTTGATGGTGTGGAGTCTGATATTCAAAATGAAGTAAGATTAAATTCAAAAAAGGAATTATTAATTTATTCATATAAAGTAGCAGGAACTGTTGGATTAATGATGGCAAAAATTTTAAATGTCACTAGCTCTAATTCTCTTCAATCAGCTATAGATTTGGGTATAGCCATGCAGCTAACAAATATTTCGAGAGATGTAGTAGAAGACTCAAAAAATAAAAGGTTTTATATAAAACATAATTTTGAAACAATAAAGGAAACATTGGCTACTGCAGATTTATTTTATGATAGTAGCTTTTCATCAATAAAAGATATTCCTTTAAGTCTTCGATTTTCAATTTTAGTTGCAAGAAGAGTTTATAGGCAAATTGGAAGAAATATTATTAAAAAACAAACAATTCAAAATTATAATAAATCAGGTAAAATTTTTGTTAGTAATGGTGGCAAAATATTTCAAACAATATTATCTATATATGACTTGCTAAAACTATCATTGATAAAAAAACATTATCACCTTAGAGATAAAGAACATGAATTAATTAATGAAGAAATAAATTTAAATGAAAGATTTTGATTTTGTCATAATTGGTGGAGGTTGTGCAGGATTATCTTTAGCATATGAATTAGAGATCAATAATAAGTTAAAAAATAAAACTTTAGCTATTATTGAGCCAAGAGATGAATATAAAAAAGATAAAACTTGGTCTTTTTGGAAAACATTCCCACATAATTTTGAGGATTGTGTAAAAAAAAATTGGAAACATTTCTCCATAAATGTGCCTCAAAAAACTAGACATCTAGAGTGTGATAATTATCAGTATCAAAGTATTGATAGTGGGCTATTTTATGAGAAGATAAACAATAAATTAAAAGAGAATAAAAATATTTCTTTTCATAAAAATGATCAAAATATAAATTTTGATAACTCTTTAGTATTTAACAGCGTTCCAAATTTGGATATTCAAAAGTCTGATCTGTGGCAACATTTCTGTGGGGTAGAAATAGAGACAAAAAAGGAATTTTTTGATGAAAAAATGATGAATCTAATGGATTTTGATTGTGAGCAGAGAGGAAGTGTTCATTTTTTTTATACACTTCCATATTCAAAAAAGACAGCATTAGTTGAAACAACTTGGTTATCAGAAATGAATGACGATTCCCAAAAAGATTATGATCAGCAAATTAAAGATTATATTGAGAATAATCTAAAAATAAAAGATTATAAGATTACATACAAAGAAGTGGGTGCAATACCTCTTTTTTACCCAATAATTGACCAAGTAAAAAATAAAATTAATATTGGAACAGCTGGTGG
>CACBYC010000017.1 GCA_902543405.1 uncultured Pelagibacteraceae bacterium
AAATAGGTTTTTAACAGCAAACATAGTTTCCATGTTTGTCATGTCACCAGTTAAGCCAACTATTTTGTCGGGTGATGTTGTTGAAATTTTTTCTTTTATTTTTTGGTATGCATCTGGCCAACTTATTTCATCAAAGTTTCCATTATTTTTTATAAATGGTGTGTCTAATCTTTGATTTTTTAAACCATCGCATGCATATCTTGTTTTATCAGAAATCCACTCCTCATTAATTTCCTCATTAATTCTTGGTAAAACTCTTTTTACTTCCCAATCATAAGTATCCACTCTAATGTTTGACCCAACAGCATCCATTACATCGATAGTTTCTGTTTTTTTTAGTTCCCATGGTCTAGCCTCAAAAACATAAGGTTTAGAAGTTAAGGCTCCTACAGGACACAAGTCTATTACATTTGCTGACATTTCGGACTCCATTGATTTCTCCAAATAAGTTGTGATTTCCATGTTTTCTCCTCGGCCAATTGCACCTAACTCTGGTACACCTGCTACTTCTGTGGCAAATCTTATACATCTAGTACAATGAATACATCTAGTCATTTGAGTTTTTATTAATGGACCCATGTATTTTTCAGGAACAAATCTTTTATTTTCTTTAAATCTTGATTTATCAATTCCATAAAACATAGATTGATCCTGTAAATCACACTCGCCGCCTTGATCACAAACCGGACAATCTAAAGGATGGTTCGCTAACAAAAATTCCATCACACCTTTTCTAGCTTTTTCAACTTTTTCTGTATTTGTTTTAATGACCATGCCCTCGGCTGCAGGCATTGCGCATGAAGCTATAGGTTTTGGCGATTTTTCCATTTCGACCAAACACATACGACAATTTCCAGCAATGGAAAGTTTTTCATGATAACAAAATCTTGGTATCTCAGCTCCAGCTTGTTCACAAGCTTGAAGTACTGTTAGGCCATCTTCAACTTCGATATCAATATCATTAACTTTTAATTTAGGCATTTTCCTTTTCTAATAAATGTTGATCAACAAGGTATGGAATATTTTTATTTTTTTTCACAACAGGGTCAAATTTATTTCTTTCAAGTATTTCATTTTTAAAATGTCTGATTAATCCTTGAACTGGCCAGGATGAACCTTCGCCAAATGCACAAATAGTATGACCTTCTATTTGTTTTGTCACATCAAAAAGCATATCTACTTCATCTGGAGTTGCCTCACCTGCCGCCATTCTTTCCAACATTCTCCACATCCATCCAGATCCTTCTCTACATGGAGTACACTGACCACAACTTTCATGTTTATAAAATCTAGCTATTCTTGCCATACACTTAATAATATCTTGGTCATTATTAATCACAACAATACCAGCTGTTCCTAGTCCTGTTTTATTTTCAACACATGCATCAAAATCCATTTTCATATTGTCACAAATTTCTTTAGGTAACATTGGCATTGAAGAACCACCAGGTATTACTGCTTTGAGATTTTCCCATCCACCAACTACACCTCCTGCGTGGGTTTCAATTAATTCCTTAAGTGGAACTCCCATTTCTTCCTCTACATTACATGGATTATTGACATTTCCAGAAATACAATAAATTTTTGTTCCAGTGTTTTTAGCTCTTCCAAGTGAACTAAACCATTTTGCACCTCTTCTTAAAATTGTAGGAACAGCTGCAACAGTTTCAACATTGTTTATAATAGTAGGACATCCATATAATCCAATTAATGCAGGAAATGGAGGTTTTAATCTTGGTTGACCCTTTTTTCCTTCCAAACTCTCAAGTAGTGCAGTTTCTTCACCACAAATATAGGCACCTGCACCATAATGAATATAAATATCTAAATCCCATCCTGAATTTAAGGCATTTTTACCAATTAAATTATTTTTATAAGCCTCATCGATTGCAGTTTGAAGTTTTTGCCCTTCGTTAAAATATTCACCTCTTATATAAATATAACATTTATGGGCATTAACTGCGTAAGAAGCAATTAAGCATCCTTCTATTAATTTGTGAGGCTCAAATCTTAATATATCTCTATCTTTACATGTACCAGGTTCGGACTCATCTGCATTGATAACTAAATAATGTGGTCTAGACCCCACCTCTTTAGGTGCAAAAGACCATTTTAGACCAGTTGGAAAACCAGCACCACCACGTCCTCTAAGTTCAGAGGATTTAACTTCATTGATTACCCACTCTCTTCCTTTTTCTAAAATTTCTTTTGTTCCATTCCAATCATTTCTTAATTTAGCAGACTCAATATCTGCACCACTGTCATTGTATAAATTTTGAAATATTCTGTCCTCGTCTTTAAGCATTTTTGTTACCTAATAAAGTTTTTCGGTTATTAACTGGTTCTGCATTTATTCTTCCAGAATAAGATCCTGGTTTTGGAATTTTATTTTGGTATATCGTCTCAATTATTTCTTCAAGTTTTTTATCATTTAAGTCTTCATAATAATCTTCATTGACTTGCATCATTGGAGCGTTAACGCATGCACCAAGACATTCAACCTCCATCCAAGAAATTTTTCCATCTTTTGATAATATATTTTCTTTTTCAGATATTTTATTTTTACAAACTTTTACTAAATCATACGCACCTCTAAGCATACAGGGTGTTGTGGTACAAACTTGAAAAAAATATTTACCAACTGGTGAAAGATTATACATTGAATAAAAAGTAGCTACTTCATAAACTTTGATATAAGGCATGTTTAAGAATTTAGCTATGTATTTCATTGCTTGTAATGGTATCCAATTGTCATTTTGCCTTTGAGCGATATATAATAAGGCCATAACTGCACTCTGTTGTTTTCCATCTGGATAATTAGAAACTATTTTATTTGCAGCTTCCATACTTCTATCATTAAATTTAAAAGTTTCAGGCTGTTCTTTGTGAATTTTTTTTAAACTCATCTATCGACCTCTCCAAAAACAATGTCCATTGAACCTAAAACTGCAGGTACATCAGCAAGCATATGTCCTTTTATTAAATAATCCATAGCTTGAAGATGGGTAAATCCAGGAGCTCTGATTTTGCATTTGTATGGTTTGCTTGAGCCATCTGAAATTAGATAGACACCAAATTCTCCTTTTGGTGCCTCAACTGCTGTATATATCTCATCTTTTTCAACCCTATATCCTTCTGTAAATAACTTAAAATGATGGATTAAAGCCTCCATAGACTGTTTAAGTTCCTTTTTTGGTGGAGGAGAAATCTTTCCATCTTCTGTTTTAATTGGTCCTTTTGGAATATTTGTTAAACACTGTTTAATAATTTTTACACTTTCTCTCATTTCTTCAATTCTGCAAAGATATCTGTCGTAACAATCTCCATTTTTTCCAATAGGAATTTTAAATTCTAAATCGTCATAACAATCATAAGGTTGACTTCTTCTTAAATCCCAAGCTACACCAGAACCTCTTAACATTACTCCTGAAAAAGAATAATCTAGTGCGTCTTGTTTGGATACAATTCCTATATCTACATTTCTTTGTTTAAATATTCTGTTATCGGTGAGTAAAGTTTCTAAATCATCAATAATTTTTGGGAATTTTTCGCAAAATTCACCAATATCATTGTCAAGTCCACTTGGAAGATCTTTATGTACTCCGCCAGCTCTAAAATAATTAGCGTGCAACCTTGATCCAGATACCCGCTCATAAAATCCCATTAATTTTTCTCGTTCTTCAAATCCCCATAAAGTTGGTGTTAACGCCCCAACATCCATTGCTTGAGTAGTTACATTTAATATATGACTTAATATTCTACCTATTTCACAGAAAATTACTCTTATATATTTTGCTCTTGAAGGAACTTCGATTTTAAGAATTTTTTCTATAGCTAAGGCAAATGCATGTTCTTGATTCATCGGTGCTACATAATCAAGACGATCAAAATAAGGAACTGCTTGGATATAAGTTTTATTTTCTATTAACTTCTCAGTACCTCGGTGCAATAATCCAATATGAGGGTCGGCTTTTTCAACAACTTCTCCATCTAATTGAAGTATTAATCTTAAAACTCCATGCGCTGCAGGATGTTGTGGTCCAAAATTTAAATTTAGTGTTTTTTTTTCTTTTGCCATTAGCTTTTTTTAATTTCTTTAATATATTTGGTTCCTTCCCAAGGACTCTCATAATCAAAATTTCTGTAATTTTGTTCCAATTTTACAGGTTCGTAGATCACTTTTTTTTGTTCTTCGCTATAACGAACCTCATTATGGCCAGTAAGAGGAAAATCTTTTCTTAAAGGATGACCCTCAAAGCCATAATCAGTTAAAATTCTTCTTAGATCAGGATGATTTTTAAAGTTTAACCCATACATATCAAACACTTCTCTTTCCATCCAATTTGCAGAGGGAAATATAGAAGTTAATGAGGATATTACGTCATTTTCTTTTATTGAATAATCAATTATAATTCTATGGTTATATTCATGACTTAATAGTAAATAAACCATCTTAAATCTATTTTCATTTTCAGGGTAATCTACAGCTGTAATTTCAATTAATTGTCTAAATTTAGTTTCTTTATTGGTCTTCAAAAAAGAAATAACATCGATCAATTCATCATGATCTATGTTTATATAAATGTTATCATGCTTTATAAATGAATTATTTATTTTAGATGTTAATTCGGAGTTTATAAACTTTTCCAAGTCCTCAAGATTTTTCATTATTATCTTTCTAAAGAACCTTTGTTTCTAATTTTTTTCTGTAATTGTAAAATCCCATAAAGTAACGCTTCAGCTGAAGGAGGGCATCCAGGAACATATACATCAACGGGTACCACTCTATCGCATCCTCTTACTACAGAATATGAATAATGATAATATCCTCCACCATTCGCACAACTTCCCATGGATATTACATACCTAGGTTCGGGCATCTGGTCGTAAACTTTTCTTAATGCAGGAGCCATTTTATTTGTTAGTGTGCCTGCTACTATCATCACATCTGATTGACGTGGTGATGCTCTGGGTGCTGCACCAAATCTTTCAAGATCATATCTTGGCATAGATGTTTGCATCATTTCAACAGCACAACATGCTAATCCAAATGTCATCCAATGCAATGAACCAGTTCTCGCCCAATTAACAAGATTGTCTAGTGATGTAGTTATGAAACCGTTATCACTAAAGTCTTGTGCTAACTGTTTAAATTCTTCTGGGATGTCTTTTTTTCTATCTTGCAAATTCATTTTATTCCCAGTCTAAAGCTCCTTTTTTCCACTCATAAATAAATCCAACAGTTAAAATAAATAAAAATAACATCATAGAGCAGAAACCATATAAACCGATTTCACCGAGTGAGATCGCCCATGGGAACAAAAAAGCAATTTCTAAGTCAAAAATTATAAATAATATTGCAACTAAATAGAATCTGACATCAAATTCCATTCTAGAGTCATTAAAAGGTTCAAACCCACATTCGTAAGCTGAAAGTTTTTCAGGATCAGGTCTGCTTGGAGCAGCAATATAATTAATTGCTACAAAAGCAAGACTCAAGCCTAAAGCTATTATCAAAAATAATATTATCGGTAGATAATCTTTTAAAAATTCCGCAAGCATTTGATTCCTATGTAACAACTATTATATCAACTAAAAGTGAAGATATGTCACATTTTTAAGCCTAGTTTTACTCAAATAATGGCGGGAGTGAAGGGACTCGAACCCTCGGCCCCCTGCGTGACAGGCAGGTGCTCTAACCAACTGAGCTACACCCCCACAGGTGTAAATGGTGGGTAGTAAAGGACTCGAACCTTTGACCCCCTCGGTGTAAACGAGATGCTCTACCAACTGAGCTAACCACCCAAAATCTTGGTACTATTACATCAACAGATTAATAAAGTAAATTGTTTATTACTGAATACTAGCTTGAGATTTATCGTCCTTTTTGCCCTCAGAAATTTTTTCAACTTCAGTCCATTCTACAGGTTTAGGCTCTTTTGTTAGGGCAATTTTAAGCACTTCATCTGCTGATTCTACTGGAATGATTTTAATGTCTTCTCTTACCTTTTTTGGAATGTCTGCTAAGTCTTTTTCGTTTTCTTTAGGTATTAATACTTTTTTAACCCCTGCTCTGTGTGCAGCTAATAATTTTTCTTTTAAACCACCGATTTGTAAAACTTGTCCTGTAATTGTTACTTCACCAGTCATAGCAATCTCTCTATTCACAGGAATATTTGTGATTGATGACACTATAGATGTAACCATAGCTATACCAGCTGATGGTCCGTCTTTAGGTGTAGCTCCTTCAGGGACATGTATATGAAAATCTTTTTTTTCAAAGAAAGGTGGAATTATACCATATTCCAAACTTTTTGATCTGACATATGATTTTGCAGCTTTAACTGACTCTTGCATGACATCACCAAGTTTACCTGTTATTTGCATTCTACCTTTGCCTGGCATGTTAACAGTCTCAATTTTAAGAATTTCTCCTCCTACCTCAGTCCAAGCTAATCCAATTACTATTCCAGTTTTATTTTTATCTTCTACTTCACCAAATTTGAATTTTTTAATTCCTAAAAAGTCTGGAATATTTTTATCATTTACTTGAACCTTTTCAACTTCACCACTTACTACTTTCTTAACAACTTTTCTTGTTACTTTAGAAATTTCTCTTTCTAAATTTCTAACGCCAGACTCTCTTGTATAACTTCTAATTATCTCTTTTATTGTCCCATCTTCTAAATTTAGTTCACCCTCTTTCACTCCATTTTCTTTAACTTGTTTAGGTAACAGATACTTATTTGCAATATTTATCTTCTCATCTTCTGTATATCCAGGAATTCTTATAACTTCCATTCTATCAAGAAGTGGTGGTAAAATATTTAAAGTATTTGCTGTTGTTACAAACATTACATCAGACAAATCATAATCAACTTCTAAATAGTGATCATTAAAAGCTGTATTCTGCTCAGGGTCTAATGCTTCTAGCAAAGCTGATGATGGATCTCCTCTATAGTCGTTTCCGATTTTATCTACTTCATCTAACAAAAATAAAGGATTTTTTGTACCAGCTTTCTTCATCATTTGAATTATTTTTCCTGGTAAAGATCCAATGTATGTTCTTCTATGACCTCTTATTTCAGCCTCATCTCTAACACCTCCTAACGACATTCTAATAAACTGTCTGTTAGTAGCTTTAGCTATAGATTTTCCAAGTGATGTTTTTCCAACTCCTGGGGGTCCAACTAAACATAAAATTGGTCCTTTAATTTTTTCCATTCTTTTTTGAACAGCTAAAAACTCAATAATTCTCTCTTTTACTTTTTCCAAACCAAAATGATCTTCATCTAAAATTTTAAGACCTTTATTTAAATCGATATCTACATCATCTTTTTTAAACCATGGAAGATCAATCATCCAATCTAAATAATTTCTAACAACTGTTGCTTCTGCAGACATGGGGCTCATATTTTTCAATTTTTTAAGCTCAGACATACATTTCTTTTCAACTTCTTTTGGCATCTTAGCTTTTTGAATAGATTTTTTTAAGTTTGTAGTTTCGTCTTTACCGTCCTCAATTTCACCTAATTCTTTTTGGATTGCTTTAAGTTGTTCGTTTAAATAATACTCTCTTTGAGTTTTTTCCATTTGAGTTTTAACTCTTCCTCTAATTCTTTTTTCTACACCAATGATGCTTGTTTCACTTTCCATCATTTTAATCGCTGCATTTAATCTTTTCTTAACATCCAATGTTTCAAATATCTGTTGCTTTTCGGATATCGATGCATTTAGATTTGAAACAATATTATCTACAATTTTAGATGGATCTTTTAATTGTTTGATATTGCTAATAGTTTCTGATGAAATTTTTTTATTTACAGATGTTAATTTTTCTAATCTTTTTACAGCTGTAAGGGCTAGGGGTAATAAATCTTCATCTTTGTTTAAAACATCTTTTTGGTGTTCATATGTACAAGTAATAAATTTTTCATCATCCTTGAAGTCAATAATTTTTACTCTTTTAATTCCTTCAACTAAAACCTTAACTGTGCCGTCTGGAAGTTTTAAAAGTTGTAATATGTTACTTTCACATCCATAGGAAAATACATCATTTTTCTTTGGATCATCAACTTCAGAATTCTTTTGAGTAACTAATATTATTTTCTTGTCACTTTTCATTACCTCGTTCAAGGCAGTGATAGATTTGTCTCTTCCAACAAACAGTGGAATTACCATACTTGGAAAAACTACAATGTCTCTTAATGGTAATAAAGGCTGTGTTAATTTAACTTCCATATCCACAAATATGGATATTATATTTTATAATGCAATAGGAAACTTTTGTTTATTAACTCTTATTAAGCCGCAGAAGTCTTTTCTGTTTTTGATTTGTTCTTAGTATGAACTATAATTGGCTGAGAGGTACCCTTAGTTGTTCCACCATCAATAATAACTTCTTCAATGTTATCCTGTCCAGGAAGGTCAAACATAGTTTTAAGTAATAAATTTTCTAAAATTGATCTCAATCCTCTAGCCCCAGTTTTCTTACTTATTGCTTTGTTAGCAATATCTTTAACAGCTTGATCCTTAAATGTTAATTTTACACCCTCTAATCTAAATAGTTCTTGATACTGTTTAATCAAAGAATTTTTTGGCTCTTGTAAAATTTTTACTAAAGATTTCTCATCTAAGTCTTCCAGTGTAGCTGTAATTGGCAGTCTACCAATAAATTCTGGGATCAACCCATATCTTAATAAATCCTCAGGCTCCAGATTTTTCATCCATTCCCCAGTTTTTTTATCTTCTAAAGTTTTTACTTCTGCTCCAAATCCAATAGAAGACCCTTTGTCTCTCTGAGATATTATTTTATCAAGACCAGCAAAAGCGCCCCCACAAATAAATAATATATTTGTTGTATCTACTTGTAGAAATTCTTGTTGAGGATGTTTTCTTCCTCCTTGAGGGGGAACGCTTGCAACTGTTCCCTCCATAATTTTTAATAAAGCTTGTTGAACACCCTCTCCAGATACATCCCTAGTTATAGATGGGTTTTCAGATTTTCTACTAATTTTATCAACTTCGTCTATATAAACAATTCCTCTTTGAGCTTTTTCTACATTATAATCTGCAGCCTGTAATAACTTTAGAATTATATTTTCAACGTCTTCACCTACGTAGCCTGCTTCAGTTAATGTTGTTGCATCAGCCATTGTAAAAGGTACATCAAGTATTCTTGCAAGAGTTTGGGCTAATAATGTTTTTCCACATCCTGTTGGTCCTACCAGCAAAATATTCGATTTAGAGAGTTCAACAGTTTTGCTTGTTTTATTTTCGTAATTCAATCTTTTGTAATGATTATGAACTGCAACTGATAAAACTTTTTTTGCGTGAGATTGTCCAATCACATAATCATCAAGAACTTTACATATTTCTTTTGGTAAAGGTAAGCCATCTTGATGTTTTACAAAATTATCTTTGCTTTCTTCTTTTATAATGTCCATACAAAGTTCTACGCATTCGTCACAAATGAACACAGTTGGACCGGCAATTAATTTTCTAACTTCGTGTTGGCTCTTGCCGCAAAAAGAACAGTAAAGAATATTTTTATTGTTGCTCATAATTTTTAATTCGAATCAATTTCTATACTTTAATACATATGGTGCAAAGTAATCAAGTATAGGTTGTGGACAAACTATATATTGTGACCTATTCTCTTTTTTCTACCACTTTATCTATAAGACCAAAACTTTTTGCATTATCAGGAGTCATAAAGTTATCTCTTTCTAATGCTGATTTAATTTCATCAACTGATTTTCCAGTATGTTTTGAGTAAATTTCATTTAATCTTTTCTTTAGAGATAAAACTTCATTAGCATGAATTTCAATATCTGTTGCCTGTCCTTGAAAACCAGCAGAAGGTTGATGAACCATTATTCTTGAATTTGGCAATGAAAATCTTTTTCCTTTAGCGCCAGCTGCAAGTAAAAATGAACCCATGCTTGCCGCTTGACCTATGCACAAAGTACTTAATTCTGGTTTGATGTATTGCATTGTATCATAAATACCAAGTCCAGCTGTTACAAGTCCACCAGGACTATTTATATATAAAGAAATTTCTTTCTTAGGATCTTCTGATTCTAAAAATAATAATTGCGCAGTAACTAATGATGCAACAGCATCATTTATGGGACCAACTACAAATACAATTCTCTCTTTTAAGAGTCTAGAATAAATGTCATATGCCCTTTCTCCTCTACTTGATTGTTCGACAACCATAGGGATAAGTGTATTTAATTGTTCAGGTATTTTCATAGACATAATCGATTCGATTAAACTTATACAACTTGTGATTACTTTTTGCTAACCTTTTTTGCTTTTTTAGGTTTTGATGCAGGAGTTTTAGTTTTTTTAGTTTCTCTCGATTTTGTTTTTAGCTCTTTTTTTTTAGGATCTATTTTTTTCTTATTTTTTTCATCTCCATCTTTTTTAGTAAGTTTAGCTTGCTCTTTAATATTGTTTTCATTTTCTTCTTTTAGAATTTTCTCAGCTTCTTCTTTGGTAATTTCTTTTTTAGTAGTTTTTGCTTTTTTCTTAATTTCTTCAATTATTTTTTCTTCGTAAATTTGTCCTCTTAAACTATCTATAGCTGCAGGATTTTGTTCATAATAATCTTTTACAATCTTCTCTTGACCTGGCATCATTCTAAATTGTTTTTGTATTTCCACATTAATTTCTTCCTGAGATACATTAATTTTATTTTCCTCACCAAAAGCATTCAAAATTAATCCAGTTTTAATTCTTTTTTTAGCTTGCTCCTCTAATGATTTTTGGTTCTTTTTAATTTCGTCTTCCTTCATTCCTTGAGATAATATTTTTACTTCCTGTTCAATTAAGTTACCAGGTAATTGTTCTAATTTTTCTTTCTCTATTTGCTCAAGAATATTTTTCTTTGTAATCATGGCTAAAGAATTTTTATATTCATCATTTATTTGTTTTGAGATAAGTTCTTTTAAATTTGTCAAATCTTTTGCACCCATATTTTTAGCAAAATCATCATTAATTTTTACTTCTTCTTGAATTCTAACTGCTGTAATCTTGCATTCAAAAACAGCACTTTTGTTAATAAGATCTTTTTCAGGAAAATTTTCAGGCAGATTTACTTCTACATTTTTTGTATCACCTGATTTAACGCCTTCTAATTGTTTATCAAAACCTTTAATAAATAAATCTTTTCCAAGCACTAATTGGGTGTTTTTACCTTCATTACCCTTAAATTCTTTACCATCAATAGTTCCTTTATAATCAAAAATTACAAGGTCATTCATTTTAGAGCTGTAATTTGTTTCTGCATCTTTAAAATTATTTTGATTTTTTGCAATTTCAGAAATTCTTTTATCTGTTTCTTTTGGATCAATTTTTACAACATACTCATCTACTTTAATTGAGCTTAGTCCTTTAGCAGAAACCTCGGGTAGCTCTGTAACTGAAATAACGTATTCTAAATCTTTTCCTTCGCCAAAAGACTTTAAATCTATTTTAGGTTGTCCAGCCGGTTTGATCTTATTTTCTTCTAGAGCTTTTGTTGTCGTATCTTTTAGCAACTTATCAATTACCTCACCATAAACAGCTTTACCAAATTGTCTTTTTAATATTTCGGTAGGTACTTTGCCAGGCCTGAAACCTTTTATTACAACGTCTTTTCTTATTTCTTCATATTTCTCATCCATAAAGCCTGAGATTGTTTTTTTATCTATAAATACTTTAAGATCTTTTTCTAAACCTTTTTTATTTTCTATTGTTACTTTCATAATCTATTTATGGTAGGCGAGAAAGGACTCGAACCTTCACAGCTTGCACTATTGGTTCCTAAGACCAACGCGTCTACCAATTCCGCCACTCGCCCAAATTTATGCTGTTTTATATAGTATTGATCTAATTTGTCCAATCAGAATAATAGTGTAAAAGGATATAAATATATAAAAAAATGATAGTTTCACCTTGTATTAGCATTTGCAAAATGGATCCTGTAACTGGATATTGTTATGGCTGTGGAAGAAATAATGATGAAAAGAAGATATGGAAAGACCAGAATACCAAAGATGAATGGAAAAGACAAAATTTAGAAGATATTCAGAAGAGAATGCAAGGATGGCAGCTAGAAAGTTTCAATGAATCTTATGAACATAAAAAAAATAATGGAATATCACTATTTAAAAAGAAACAACTAAATGACTCAGACTAGATTAGTAGTAATAATTTATATAATTGGAATTCTTATTGGAGCATTTTTTTTTGATTTGTGGGGTGCTGAAACCAGTGCTATTAAAAGTTTAGCAGCGATGTTTTGGACAGCATTATTGCTTATAGCTATTGTATTTGCTGATAAAAAAAAAGAATAATTAATCTTTTTGTATTAGTTCACTTATGAATAAATCTCCATTACCGTCTTCTACAGCTTTTTTGTAAAAAGATTTTTTTACATCAGCTAATTTTTCTGCATTACCTAAATCTTTAAGCATTTCATGGATATAAGTAAGATCTTTTAAAGTATTTGAAGTTGAAAATTTAAATCCAGTATAATCGTCTTTAAGCACATTATCAAAAATTCTATTTAAAGCTGTTGAGTTTCCAGATCCTAATTTTGCAACAGCAAAAAGTTTTTCTAAATCAATATCTAATTTTTTTGCACTCTTGATGAATTCAATAACATTTGTTGCGGTACCGAGTGACAAAAAATTATTTAGTAACTTTGACTTTGCTCCTTTGCCCACTTCTCCAAAATGGAAATAATCTTTACAAAAAGTTTTTAAATAAACTTCAGAGTTTTTAAAATTTTCCTCTGATGCTCCAACAATACCTCCACAAACACCTTCTTCTGCTTGAACGGGGCCTCCCATTACGGGGCATTCAATGTAGTTAATTTTTTGTTTTGAAAAAATCTGTTCCATATGAATAGATCCATTTTGGTTATGTGTTGTAACATCAATAATTAATGTATTGTCTTTTAGTAAAGTTGAGACTTTTTCAGCAATACTAAGGGCGATTGGAGTATTGGTAACACAAAGAAATAATGCATCTAAATTTTTTTCACACAATTCATTGTAAGATTTTACCTCAATAGCACCTTCACTTACAATCTTATCTATCGGTGCCCTTTTTTTGTTTGCAATAACAAATAAGTTATTTCCTTTTTTTAAAATATTTTTGGCTATCCCATAACCCATATAACCAACACCAATAAAACCTACATTCATAATCTAAGTTAATTATAGTATAAGACTTAGAGATTAAAAATTAATATTTATGACTAGTAATTTTAAAACACTTGAAACTTTGATAGTTAGCTGCAAAAAATGCCCCAGGTTAGTGAGTTTTAGAAAAAAGATAGCTAAAGAAAAAAGAAAACAATTCATAAATGAAAAATATTGGGGAAAACCAATAACAGGGTTTGGTGACCCAAAAGCTAGAATTTTATTTGTTGGTTTAGCGCCAGCTGCACACGGTGGCAATAGAACTGGTAGAGTTTTCACAGGAGATAGATCCTCTGATTTTTTATACAGATGTCTTTATAAAGCAAAATTATCTAACCAGCCAAATTCAGACCACAAAAATGACGGACTTAAATTGAGAGATATATTTATAACTACTGCTTTAAAATGTGTCCCACCTGGAGATAAACCAACAAAAAAAGAACTAAACACTTGCTTTAAATATTTTAATAAAGAAATTGAATACTTAGAAAATTTAAAGATTGTTGTTGCACTTGGGAAAATAGCTTTTGATGCTTGTATAGAATTTTACAAAAAACATTACAAAATTGATACAAATATTAAATTTGGGCATAGTAAATTCTATAAACTCCCAAATAATATTTTATTGGTAGGTTCTTATCATCCAAGTCCAAGAAATGTAAATACAGGCAGAATTAATGTAAATAAAATGACTAATTTATTTATTAAAGTAAAAAATACTATTTAGTTAATTGTTCTTTGAGTTTTTCAGGCATTTTGGTTGGTTTGCCATCTTTATTAATTGTAGCTAAATGAACATCTGCAGTTAAAATTAAATTATCTTTTACAAAAATATCTTGCTTCATTTTAATTGACACATTCTTTATTTCTATAATTTCAGAAAAAATATCAAGTTTATCCTCTAACCTTGAAGGTTTTATAAAATTTAAATTACAAGATTTAACAATTATATATATTCCATAATTTTCTTTAAGTTTAGAATTTGTAAAGTTTACAGAAGCTATGGCATCAGTTCTAGCACGCTCTATAAATTTTAAATAATTTGCGTAATAAACTACTCCACCAGAATCTGTATCCTCATAATAAACATTAAAACTTGATTTAAATTTTTTCATAAAAATAATAATATCAAATTGAAAATATTTTTTATACTAATGATTAATTAAATATGAAAATTTATATAATTTGATTAATTGTTGTTATATAATTGAATTTCAGATATCATGAAGCTATTCTAATCCTTGATGTTTTAACTGCAATACTGTCTTTATTAAGTTTTGGTTTAAAAAAATATCTTAATTAAACTTTTACTCAGAGGAAAAAAAAATATTTTGGTAATAACTAACTGCGGTTAGTTTTGAATTATCGGTATCTGCCATAATTGCAATTCCAGAAAGCTCTTCAACATCTAAATCATGAAATTTTTTAAAATCTTCCTTTACATTAGCTTTTACTGTCACCCATTCATTTAAATTTGACCTTGTTGAAGCCAAAACACTATCTATAGATTTCTTTGTATAAGGGCTGGGCCATGTCTCTCCTACATTTGAATTGCTTGAAAAAACATAGTTAATAGCTCTATTTGATAGTGGTGTTGCACCAGTTTTTTTGATTACAAAGACTCTAGCAGCAAAATCATGTCCCTTTTTTGTATTCTCTTTTATGCTTTTAAGATCTTTTTCTATCTTCCAAGTAATATTTATAAAAGGGGTTTTATCTAAATTAATTTTAATTTCTTTGCCTACTCCTGATGCTGCATTAGCTGCCACTGCTTTTAAATAATTTCCGTTCTCATTATTTCCAATAGAATAGACCGTTTTTGCATCAGCTCCTCTTACTTTTCTAACTTCTAATGAATTTAATTCCTCCTCAGTAAAATCAAAAACCATCAGTTTTTCGGCACAAACCGAGGACATGATTAAAAGATAGATTGCTATTATTTTGATAAATTTTGTAAGCACACGCCTCATATAATTAAATATTTTAAATTATCAACTATAATTTGAAATTTACCTTTAAGGTAAAAGAACAATTTTTGGTGAAGAACAGGTTCCGTCATGAATTTGTTTAAAGGCCTCTGCGCCTTTCTTTAATTCCCTATACTCTATCCAATCTAATTTGCCAATTTTTCTGTCAGCTAAAATTTTGATTGTATTTTCAAAATCTTTATTAGTATAACAATATGTACCAATAAAAGTTACCTCTTGAAGAGTTGCTTTTCTAAAATTAAACTGTCCTGCAGGTTGGGTTAACCCAATATGTATTATGGTTCCACCAGGTTTAATAACCGAGATCGATTGTTGTCTTGAAACTTCTAAGCCTACTGAATCAAAGACAATATCAAAACTATCATTTTGTATTTCTTTGTCCGATGGATTAACAAATTTACCCTCAAAATATTTTGCACATTCACTTAGTCTCAGGTTATTTGGGTCAGACATAATGATATTTTTATTTCCCTTAATTTTAGATAATATTAACGAGCACAATAATCCAATCGCTCCGGCTCCTTGAACTAAAGTTCTACATTCAGATAGAGGTTTTTTAAGAGAATTCTCTCCCATTAAGACTGCATGCAAAGCAACTGCTGTTGGTTCTGCTATAGCTGCTTCATTAAGATTTAAATGGTCGGGTACCTCATAAATATTTTGATTAGGAGAAGAAACTAACTCTGCAAATACTCCTTGTCTTTCGTATGGTCTGTTCATTCCTAAAAGAACTCTATGAGGACACAAATGCTCTCGCCCACTTGTGCAATATTCACATTTTCCACATGTAATTAATGGATTTAAAACAGCATTTTTTCCTTGAAATTTACCATTTTGTATTACACCACTTACTTCATGTCCAATTATTAGTGGAGCAATTCTTCGTTCATCTTTTCCGTGATACGCGTGCATATCTGACCCACATATACCTGAGGCATGAACTTTTAATATACTTTCTCCACTTGTCTCTACAGGATCTTTTTCTTCTCTGTAAACCAATTCTTCAACACCGGTATAAACTAAAGCTTTCATAATTATTTTTCAGATAGAAGATAATATATAAAAAACGATACGACAAATCCTAATATCCAAGAAAATGATTTTATATCAGAGAAATTGATATTCCATAATAATGAAAATGAGAATATAAAACCTATAATAAGTGAATACACAGCTTTATAGTTCCAACCATTTGTATACATATATTCATTTCCATCCCTCAAAAAAAACAGATCTTTGTGATTTACTTTCCCTTTTTTCACCAGATAGTAGTCAGCAATTATTATTGCAAAGGTTGGACCAAAAAATGCTGCAAGGCTGTCGATAATATTTATTAAACCTATTTGACTTAAAATAGATGGCCACAAACCTCCAGCAATAAAACCAATTATTAAAATTAATACTCCAGAAGTTTTGAGATCTAGATTATTAGGAATAAAATTTATTATACTATTTTGCGTAGGTACATAATTAGAAATTAAATTAGTAGATAGAGACGAAAAAATTATAAAAATTAGAACAAACACAGTTAAGCCAGTATTGTCTAATTTTCCAATAATATCCATTGGCTTAGTTAATATTTGATCAACAACAATAAGCTTTTGATTTAAAACAACATCTACCCCAACAACTATAGATGTTGCTAAAAATGAAAACAAAATCATATTTAGAAAAAGACTAAGGTTTCCCAATTTTAGATCTTTATCTGTTTTGACATATCTAGAAAAATCTCCAAAATTTAACAACACAATTGAGAAGTATGAGAAAATTGTACCTGTTAAAACTACAAAAGGTAAAACGTTAGATTTTGAAAAAAAATTTCCATCTGTTGTATTTGATTTAAGAGACTGAAAAATTTGTGTGTGATTATCAGAAGTTAAAATTAAAAAAAAAACTAACAAACCTAAATAAACAAAGATGGCTGAAAACTGTAAAAATCTTTGATTAAACCTTTGTCCATTTGTAAATAAAAAATATTGAACAACAAAAGTTAATACTAATGAAATCCAATCAATAATATTTAATCCAAGAAAAAAAACTAAAAATACTTGATCATCTAGAATTTGACTATCTAGGTTATAATAAATAAAAATTCTAATTAGATATGTAATTGATTTTGATATAAAAAATGTTTGAATACCAAACATAAATACTCCAATCACAAATCTTAAAAAACTTAAGTATTTGGCTCCACTTAAGCCCATGGAAATTCTGAGCATAACAGGAAAAGGTAATCCATGCTTTTGTGATGGTTTGCCGATCAATGATATAAAAAAATAGATTAATATAGAGGCGGCTAATGAAGAAGTTAAGACCAGTACAGTACTAAGATTATATATTAAATATAAAGAGGCTATTAACGCAAAACCTGCAATGGTTTGGATACTATTAGCCCAAAAGCAAAATAAATCAATTGATGTCCATGTTTTATTGCTTGGGTTAACTGTGGCTAATTCAAAATTTTTTAATTCTATATTCTGACTCACTAATGTAACCTTAAACTAAAATTTTTATATGTCTATAATTGTGATATCCATAATTTTGTAATTCTATGAATTTTCTAAAAAACAATATTGGCTACGTTTCTATGTTCGTTGCAGTGATAGGTTTCGGGTCAGGTCCACCGTTTGTGAAATTAGCATTACAGGAATTTTATGTAATGGATTTAATGGCGGTACGATTCTCTTTAGCATTTGGTTTGATGTTAATTTTTGCTTTAATCATGAGGGCAGATTTAAAAATCAGAAAAATTGGGTTAACTCCTTTCTTAATGGGTTTATTAAATCCATTTCTAGTTACTCTAAGTTTTCATATTGGTCTACTTCTAACTTCACCAGTAAATGGAGTTGCTTTAATTAGTACTTTGCCAATATGGCAACCATTTGTTGCAAGATTTTTTTTAAAAGAAAAAATTGAAATAAAAGTAATTAT
>CACBYC010000018.1 GCA_902543405.1 uncultured Pelagibacteraceae bacterium
AGGTATTTGGTATGCAAGGTATGAGGGGTTTAACACATTGCGTTCTGGAATGTCTCAATTAGTTAAAAATGAACTTCCACTCTATGAAATAATTTCTGGTGCTGCAATAGCTTTTGCCGCTTTACTATTAATTTTACCAGGCTTTGCAACAGATATAATAGGAGTTTTGTTAGTCTTCCCAGTCACACGAAAAATAATTCTTAGTAAGTATTCGAGAAATTATTCATCTAAAAGACAAAGTAGAACAAATAAGAAAGATTACATAGAAGGGGAATATGAAGATGTAGAGGATAAAGATGGAAAATAAATATAAAATTGTTGTTAGCTATATTCAAGATTTATCAGTTGAAATTCCTAGTCCTGAAGCTTTAATCACGGTCAGAAACACAATACCAGAATATAAAATGAAAGTTGATATAAAAACAAAACCCTTAAAAAGAAAAATGATAGAGGTTTTAACAACTTTGACTTACGAAAATCCAAATAAGAAAAAGGAAAAAGGTTTTTTTCAAATTGCATATGCAACAGTAATTGAAATAATTGATGTAAAAATTAATAAACAAGATTTAGAAAAAATAATTCTAAGTGACCTACAAACTAGAATTTATCCATCTTTGGAAGAGAAATTTTTAAATATTCTAAGATCATCAGGTTTGCCTGATTTAAAGTTTGGTGCGAAGATAGATTTTGAAAAATTATATAATGAAAGATTAAATTAAAAATAGTTTTTTTTTAAATTTTTTTTTAGAAAATTACTGTGCTCTAATAACTCTTTCTCAGTAGGCGTAACAATTTTTTTATAATAATCTAAATTTCCACTAGACAACAAAATTTTAGTCTCATTATTTTCAGCTAAGTTTAGAGTAGGTTCTTTTTGATCAATTAAATTTATATAAACTTTTGCAAGTAAATCACAATCAATAAGAGCAGTATGTTTTTCTCTCCTTGAATTATCAATTCTAAACCTTTTACATAATGCATCTAAACTTATTCCTGAGCCTGGAAATTTATTTCGTGCTAATTCTAGCGTATCAATAACATTTGCGGTACTTATCTTTGGCTTTCCAATTAAAGTTAATTCATTATTTAAATGACCAATATCAAATTCTGCATTGTGGATTATAATTTTTTTGTCTTTAATAAAATCTAAAAAATCTTCAGCTATGTCAGCAAATTTTTGTTTTGTTGATAAAAACTCATCAGAATATCCGTGAACTTCGAATGCCTTTTCTGAAACTTTTCGTTCAGGGTTTAAATAAAAATGGAATATATTTTTTGTTGGAACTAAATTATCTAACTCTATACAACCAATTTCTACGATTCTATGACCATCTCGAACTGATAGGCCTGTTGTCTCAGTGTCTAGAACTATTTCTTTCATTTAAAATTTCTTTTTTAATTAGTTTAACTTTTTTTTTCATCACATTTGCTGAAAAGTTATTATTAATAACATAGTCAGCTAATTTTATTTTTTTAGATAAGATAACCTGGTTTTCTTTCAGATTCCTAATCAATTTTTCATCAAAGTTAGGTCTCTTTTTTAATCTGTTTAAGACTTTAGATTTTTTTGATTTAATAAAAATTATTATATCTTTTTTTTTATTGAGTTTGTTTTCTATTAATAAAGGGATATCAAAAATAATCATTTCACTCTTCTTATTTCTTATTATAAATTTTTTCATATTTTTTCTTACCAAAGGGTGAACTACGGAAGATATAATTTTAAGATTTTTCTTATTTGAGCTAATGGACGATATGAGCTCCTTTTTTTTAATAGGAAATGTTTTTATGAATTTTGGTAATTTTTTTTTTAATTTATTAAAACACTCTTTATTTTTTTTATAAATATATTTTACTTCGTCATCTGCATTAAATACTGGATATCCAAAAAGCTTTGAAATAAAAGATTTCCCTGAACCTATACCACCAATTATTGCAACTCTAATCATGTTTAATTTTAAATCTCATAGCTTCAATTTTTTAGGAATTCTATTAATTCTTTGTTAATTTCTGGTTCAACATTATGCCAAATATTAAAAGCTTGTTGGCCCTGAAATAAAAACATATTTAAACCATTTTCAATTGAATTACCCTCTGCATTTCCTGCCTCTGAAAATTCTGTTTGAAATGGTGCATATATAACATCATAAAAAAGCTTATTTTGACCAGCCTGAGAAAAGTTTATGCCAAATTTATCTACTTTATTTAAACCTAAAGTAGTGGCATTTATTATCATATCAAACTTTGGTAAATCACCCCATTCCACAACATTAATCTCATTGAATAAATTTTTTAAATTTTCAGCTTTTTTTTTAGTTCTGTTACTCAAAAATATTTTTGATACTTTCATTTTTAACAATGAAAAAATTATTGACGGCACAACTCCGCCAGCACCTAATATCAGAACTGTTTTGTCACCAACATCATAATTCAATTTTCTTATACTTAATTCAAACCCATTAATATCAGTGTTATCTCCAATTAAATGACCTTTATTTAACGAGATAGTATTTACAGATTGTGTCCTTAATGCATTACTACTTAAAATATCTAGGTGAGGTATTATTTTTTTTTTAAATGGGACAGTAACATTTAAACCCTGCAAATTTCCATTTTTGATAGATTTACATAGTTCAGACAAATCATTGTCATAAGTTTCTAATTTTCCATAAATTGCATCTAAATTATTTTTTTTTATCCAATAATTATGTAACTTTGGAGATAAAGAATGTTCAATTGGATTACCTATTACTAAAAATTTTTTCATTTTTGTAGTTCCAAATATTCCTTAATTTTTATAATAGGTAAGCCCATTATCGTATCTTCATCTCCATCAATATTCGAGAATAAAGCTCTTCCTTCTCCTTCAATTTGGTAGACATTATAAGCATATAAAGCCTCATCGCTTATTTTGTTTAGATAAGTGACTAATTCATTTTTAGAAAGATCCTTCATAGTTAAATAAGCTTTGTCAGTATAGTTCCAAACCATGGATCCATTTTTAGATATACAAACTGAACTGATCAAGGAATGTTTTTTTCCATTAAGTTTCTTTAAAATATTTAAAGCCTCTTCCCTACTTTTTGGTTTTGATATTAATTCACCAGTTAAATCGATAACACTATCAGCTCCTAAGACTAGAATATTATTGAATTTTTGGCTGACTTTATTTGCTTTTAATTCTGCTAGATTCTTAGAAATAATTTCTGGTGAAGCATTCTCTTTTAATAAACTTTCTTTAATTGGATCTTCGTCAACATTTGATACTTCAACTCTGGTATTTATGTTATGACTATCCAGTATTTCTTTTCTAACTTTACTTTTTGAGGCTAAAATGATGTCAGGCATTTTTTTTATTTTTTATCTCATATATTTTAATAACCGATGCAGCTGTTTCCTCTACTGATTTGCGTGTTACATCTATTGTTGGCCAATTATTCTCTTTAAATATCTTCCTGGCACTATTTAACTCGTCTCTGATTTTATCAATGTTAATGTACTCACTATTTTGATCTTCTTTCAATGAGGTTAATCTATTTTTTCTTAAATCATATAACCTCTCTGGTTCCGTTATTAGCCCGACTACACAAGGGAGAAAATTTTTTTCTGTAACTTTATTTGGTATTGAATTTTTATTAACTAGAGGAATGTTCGAAGTTTTAAATCCTCTATTTGCTAAATATATTGATGTCGGTGTTTTGCTTGTCCTACTAACACCCAAAAGTATTATATCTGATTTCTCTATATCTTCAGTTTGATTTCCATCATCATGATTCATGGTAAACTGAATAGCTTCAATCCTATCATAATACTCTTCATTCAAAATGTGTTGCCCACTTGGTTCGTGAGAAGCTTTTTGGTTTAAAACTTTAGAAAAATTTAGAATTAAATCTCCTAAAACACCAAAACAAGGTATATTTCTCTCATATGCTTTTTCTGTTAAATATTTTGCCAATTTGCTATTCACGATAGTGTATAAAATAATTGAATTTTTATCATTCTTAGCTTGCTTTAATATACTAAGTGTCTGGCTTTCAGTACGTGTAAAAGAAAAATGATTAGTCTCATATTGAAGGTTAGGAAATTGAGCTTTGAGCGCTAGGAAAATCCGATCAAGAGTTTCACCAGTTGAATCCGATATTAAGTAAATTTGGTATAAGTTTCTCAT
Source organism: uncultured Pelagibacteraceae bacterium (assembly GCA_902543405.1). Lineage (GTDB taxonomy): Bacteria > Pseudomonadota > Alphaproteobacteria > Pelagibacterales > Pelagibacteraceae > Pelagibacter. The sequence continues at coordinate 4,169 of CACBYC010000018.1, forward strand.
GTATAAAATGTTTATAAACTATTAGTAAAATAAGAAAAATGCAGATTTATCTTTTAAAACCTTTGATATTAGTTTTTTCCTCACGAAATTAACTAAATTATAAAATGTGGATATAATTATACATTTTCTGCAAAAAATATAATAAATTTTAATTAATCCCCAAATTATCGAATTGATTTAAGATTTAAACTGTTAATAAAAAGTTAACTAAATGTGATAATTGACTAATTTACGTTATTCACAATACATAATACTAATATAATAAATAATATATATCTATTTATATGAGTCCCATAACTAATTGTATTAAAAATAAAGATACTAAAAGTAATCCAATATGGTTGATGAGACAAGCTGGAAGGTATTTACCTGAATTTAGAGAAATTAGAAAAGAGAACCAAAATTTTATAGAATTATGTTTGAATAGTGATTTAGCATCTGAGATTACACTTCAGCCTATAAAAAGATTTGCATTCGATGGAGCAGTAATTTTTTCTGATATCTTGATGTTACCATACGGTATCGGTCAAAAAGTAGAATTTGAAAAAAACTTTGGCCCTAAATTAGGTGAAATAGATTTAGATAACATCAAAAATGTAGATGAAATTAATTTTACGGAAAAAGTTTATAAAGTCTACAAAGCAATTTCTAAAACTTCACATGATCCTTTAATGGATAATAGAGATATGATTGGATTTGTTGGAGCTCCATGGACTATTCTTGTGTACATGATAAATAGGTCATCTCCAAAAAAAGGATTAACAAGTGAATTTTTTAAAGATGATTTTTTAATAAACAGATTATTAGGAATAATTGAAAAATTCTTAAAAGTTCATATAAAAAATCAAGTTGAGGCTGGTGCTCAAATAATTCAAATTTTTGATAGTTGGGCCGGATTATTAGAAGACAAGATACCTGAGTATATTTATGTACCCACATTAAATATAGTTGAATATGTTAAACAATTAGGGATACCTGTCATTTGTTTTCCAAGAGGTATTAAAGATTACAAAAATTTTTGTGAAATAGTAAAACCTGATGCAGTAAATATTGACTATGATGTAGATCCAAAAAAAATAGTGAATGAGGTTAATATACCTGTGCAAGGAGGTCTTGATCCTAAAATTTTATTAACTGACAAAGAAACACTTAAAAGAGAATCTAAAAAATACCTGAATATTTTTAAAGATCATCCATATATCTTTAATTTAGGCCATGGAATACTTCCTGAAACAAAAATTGAAATGGTGGAAGAATTAATTAAAATTGTAAGAAATTTTAAATGACACCAGAGCACCCAAAAGTAAATTACGGTAAAAAAGGGATTTTAATTATAAATCTTGGTACACCAGATTCTACAAAATGGTTAGATATAAGAAAATATCTTAAAGAATTTTTATCCGACAGAAGGGTTATCGAAGTAAATCCTTTGATTTGGCAGGTAATACTTAACTTATTTATACTTAACTTTAGACCCTCTAAAACAGCAAAAGCTTATAAAGAGATATGGATGAAAGATAAAAACATGTCACCACTTAGATATTTTACAGAAAGACAGGCAGAAAAATTATCTGAACAAATTGGAAACGAAAAAATAATAGTTGATTTCGCCATGAGGTATGGAAATCCAAGCATTAAGAGTAAAATTCATAGACTTCATAAAGAAGGTTGTGAAAATTTAATCATCTTGCCTCTTTATCCACAATATGCAGCTGCAACAACAGCAACTGTGTGTGATGAAGTATATAGAACTTTAATGAAAATGAGATGGCAACCTAGTCTAAAAATAATCCCGCACTATGAGTCGGAGCCACTTTACATTGAGGCAATTAAAAACAGTATTAAAAAAAAAGTAAATGAAATTGATTGGAAACCAGATTTAATAGTTGCATCTTATCATGGGATACCAAAAAAATATTTTGATAAAGGTGACCCATATCATTGCTATTGCCATAAAACTACTAGGCTAATATCTGAAAAATATTTAGATATTGAAATTAAAACTACATTTCAATCTAGATTTGGCCCACAGGAATGGTTACAACCTTACACAGATAAAACCTTTGAGGCTCTCCCTAAAGATGGGAAGAAAAATATCTTAGTTATTTGTCCAGGCTTCTCATCTGATTGTGTAGAAACTTTAGAGGAAATATCTATTCAAGGAAAAGAAAGTTTTATTAAATCGGGTGGTGAAAATTTTGAAATGGTACCTTGCCTAAATGATAGTGAAGATCATATTGCTTTATTTAAACATCTTTTAACGAAAAATATTTAATACATGAGTGGATATCTTCTATTTAAATCACTTCATTTAATTGCAGTAATTTCTTGGATGGTGGGACTTTTATATTTACCAAGAATATTCGTTTATCATGTTGAAAATTTTGAAAAAGATCAAGCTACTGAAATCTTTGAGACAATGGAAAGAAAGCTTTATAATTATATAATGCGCCCAGCCATGATCCTATCTTGGCTTTTTGGAATTATATTAATTTGGATAAATGGAATTGAGAGCTTTGCTTTTCTATGGATACAAATTAAAATTCTTTTAGTAGTAATTTTAACAATTTATCATGAATATTTGGGTAGATGTATGAGAGTCTTACACTTAAAAGAAAACTCCAAATCATCAAAATTCTTTAGGATAATTAACGAAATACCAACAGTTTTGCTTATTTTAATTGTATTTATTGTAGTTTTTAAACCAATCTAAGGTTGAAATTTTTCAATCTATATATATATTTGATGTATCTTTAACAAAAACTCCCACAAATGAACATTCAAGAATTAAAAGAAAAAAGCTCAGAAAAGTTAATAACCGAAGCTGAAAAGCTGGGTATCGAAAATGCTAGTACACTACGTAGACAAGAAATTTATTTTGCTATTTTAAAAAAACTTGCAGAAAAGGGTGAAGAGATAACGGGTGGAGGTGTTTTACAATTACTCCAGGATGGTTTTGGTTTTCTAAGAGCAATGGAGTCAAACTATTTACCAGGCGCTGATGATATTTATGTGAGCCCAAGCCAAATTAGAAGATTCGGATTAAGAACTGGTGATACTGTAGAAGGACCAATTAGATCTCCAAAAGAAGGGGAAAGATATTTTGCACTTCTTCAAGTTAGTAAAATAAATTTTGAAGAACCTGATAAATTTAAACATAAAATAGCTTTTGACAACTTAACTCCATTGTATCCAAATAAGCAATTAGGAATGGAAGTAGAAACAAATAAAATAGAAAAAAAACCAGACTTAACTCCTAGGCTAATTGATCTTGTCAGTCCAATTGGAAAAGGACAAAGATCTTTAATCATTTCACCTCCAAAAGCTGGAAAGACAATGATTTTACAAAGTATAGCAAACTCAATAACTGCTAATCATCCAGAATGTTACTTGATGGTTTTATTAATTGATGAAAGACCTGAGGAAGTTACTGATATGCAAAGAACAGTTAAAGGTGAAGTAATAAGCTCAACTTTTGATGAGCCTGCACAACGTCATGTAGCTGTTGCTGAAATGGTAATTGAAAAAGCAAAAAGATTAACCGAGCACAAAAAAGATGTTGTAATTTTATTAGACTCCATAACAAGATTAGGAAGAGCGTATAATGCTGTCGTGCCAAGCTCTGGAAAAGTTTTGACTGGTGGAGTTGATGCTAACGCACTTCAGAGACCCAAAAGATTTTTTGGAGCAGCTAGAAATATTGAGGAAGGTGGATCTTTGACAATTATAGCAACAGCCCTTATTGATACAGGTAGTAGAATGGACGAGGTAATTTTTGAGGAATTCAAGGGTACTGGAAATAGTGAAACTATTTTAGACAGAAAAATATCAGAAAAGAGAATTTATCCTGCAATAGATATTACAAAGTCTGGAACAAGAAGAGAGGAACTGATTTTTGACAAAAATGATCTTCAAAAAATGAACGTTCTAAGAAGAATAATTGCTCCAATGGGATCAATGGATGCGATTGATTTTATTAATTCAAAATTAAAGACAACTAAAAATAACGCAGAATTCTTTAATTCTATGAATAAACCTTCTTAATATTTATAAATAACCTATTTCTTTCATCTCACCTTCAAAAGAGTCCTCAATTTTTTTTATCATTTCTTTCGGTAACAATTTTTTCCACCGATTGTTAAAGCCTAAATTAAAAAATGTTTTAAATTTTTTTTCTTTTTGCGAATAAAGAGCTTCATCAAAACCCTTATTTTCCTCCAAATTTTTTAAAACTGAAAAATTAGTAGTATCGATAGAATTTTCTAATTTTTTTTTATTTACTCTTTCAGTTCTATTAGATATTGCGTTTAAAAATACTATTATATCTCTAAAAGTTTCATACTTATTATTTTCAAAATCTTCATACCTGACTATTAATTTTCTAAAATTTTTTGTAGTAGCCCATGATTTGTAATGATTTCCCCATGAACTTAAATGAGTATAAGTCGAATAATCACTTTGATCTGACTTCGTATATTTTTTTTCATTAATCATAAAATTATAAGCTTCATCAAGATTTAAAGAAAAATGATTCATTAATGAAGTGATCACATTTCGTGGATCTCTAACCACATATATAGCTCCTAAAGTATAATCTAATGTAGTAAAAGGTTTGTTGTTATAACTTCCTAAAAAATTATGAGTTTTTAGAAATCTAAATTTTCTTTTTTCCATTATTTTTTTTTGAGCAATGAGCCAATTGTCAGACGCATCTGATTCATTTTTAATTGGTTTGTCAAAGAATTCAGCATTAGGAAATTGTTTTATATTTTTTAGAAGATCAAAATTGAATTTTCCATCCTCTGAAAAATAGTAGGCAGATAGAAAAGATCTAATATATGTATTCCCACTTTTAGGGTAAGATCCAATCCAAATTATCATGTAGAAAATTATATAATTATTAATTTTAAAAACTATAATAATAACATGAATATTTATGCTCTCTCGACAGGCTCTGGTGCATCAGGTATTGCTGTCATCCGAATTTCTGGTAATTACGTAAAAGATGTTATTATGCTTTTGACAAATAGCAAACCACCTATTCCAAGAGTGGCCACTATCAAAAAATTCAATAAAATCAATACTTCTGAGTTAATAGATGAGGGGTTATTATTGTGGTTTCCAGGCCCAGAGAGCTACACAGGTGAAGATATGGCAGAAATCCACGTCCATGGTAGTGTGGCAGTGATTAGATCAATATTAGACCAACTATCAAAAATCGATGATTGTCGGTTGGCTGAACCTGGAGAATTTACAAAACTAGCATTTCAAAATGGGAAAATAAATCTTCTTAAAGCTGAAAGTATTTCAGATTTAATTTCTGCTGAAACTGAAATCCAGAGACAACAAGCTGTTAAAATAATGAATGGAAGAAGTTCAGAAAAATTTAATGCTCTCAGAGAAAAGCTATTAAAAATTTTATCAATCGTTGAAGCTAAAATAGATTTTCCAGAAGAAGACCTCCCAGACGATACAATTAAAAATATAAAAAATGATTCTGAAAAAATAAGAAGACAAATTGAAAAAGTTTTGGATGATCAAAAGGTTGGAGAAAGAATTAGAGAAGGTTTCAAGATCGCAATTATTGGACCTGCAAATGCAGGAAAATCTTCTTTGTTAAATCATCTTTCCAATCGTGAAGTAGCTATAGTTTCAGAAATTGCAGGAACGACAAGAGACGTTATCGAAGCTCATTTAAATTTGGATGGTTATCCAGTTGTGATTTCTGATACTGCTGGGATAAGAGAGTCTCAAAATGAGATTGAAAAAAAAGGTATCAAACTAGCCCTTAAACGTGCTGAGGATGCTGATTTAAATATAATAGTAATAGAGCCAAAAAGTATTGATTTTACAGGGTTTTTGAATGATTTAGTGAGTGAAAAATCGATAATTGTAATTAATAAAATTGATCTTGGTTATAAAAATATAAATCATCAAATTGAAAAATTTAATCCTATATTTTTATCAATAAAAAATGAAACAAACTTAGATGAGTTAATAAATAGAATTAAAGATAAATTAAAAAATAAATTTGTTAGTTCAAATGAAACTTTGATTACCAGAGAAAGACATAGGCAAAGTTTAGAAGCTTGCGTTCAAAATTTAAAAAACTTCGAAGAAAAAAACTCCCAAGAAGATTTTGATAAAGCTGCAGAGGATTTAAGGTTGGCAACTAGACACCTAGGTATGATTGTTGGAAAAGTTGATGTTGAAGAAATTTTAGGTTCCATTTTTAGTGATTTTTGTATAGGTAAATAAGTGTTGAATTTACTTACTTTTTAATCACTTGTAAGTGTTTTCTTGTAAATTTTAAGATCAATAATAAATTACAAATATGAAAAATGAGTTATCATTTGATGTAGTTGTAATTGGTGGTGGCCACGCTGGCTGTGAAGCAGCAGCAGCTTCGGCTAGATTAGGCGTAAATACTGCATTATTTACTCATAAATTTGATACTATTGGTGAGATGTCATGTAATCCAGCTATAGGTGGATTAGGTAAAGGTCATCTTGTTCGAGAAATAGACGCACTAGATGGTGTGATGGCAGAAGTTGCAGATAAATCAGGTATACAATTTCGCTTATTAAATAGAAGTAGAGGTCCTGCTGTCCAGGGACCACGAACTCAAAGTGATAGATCGCTATATAAGAAATATATACAAGAAAAACTGGCAAACTACTGTAATTTAAGCATTTTTTCTGATCCTGTAATTGAATTCATTTTTGAAAAAAACAATATAACTGGTTTTAATACACAAGAAGGCAAAAAAGTACTTTCGTCAAAAGTAATTCTAACAACTGGAACTTTTTTAAATGGTTTAATTCACATTGGTAATGAAAAAACACCTGCAGGAAGATTTAATGAAAAACCTTCAACTGGTTTAAGTGAACAGTTAGAAAAATACAATTTTAAGATTGGACGATTAAAAACAGGAACACCACCAAGATTGGATGCAACGACAATTAATTTCGAAAAACTCGAGGAGCAGCATGCAGATGAAGATCCGTATTTTTTTTCTTTCCTAACAAAAAAAAATATTAATAAACAAATTTCTTGTAGGATGACTTATACCAATCAAGCAGTGCATGACATTATTTCTAAAAATATAAAAAGTAGTGCTATGTACTCTGGAAGTATCCAGGGAGTTGGTCCGAGATACTGTCCATCTATAGAAGATAAAATTGTAAAGTTTGCCGACAAACAAAAGCATCAAATATTTTTGGAGCCAGAGGGTCTAAATGATAAAACTATATACCCTAATGGAATTTCGACTTCCCTTCCTGCTGATGTACAGCAAGAAATATGTAACAATATCAACGGTTTAGAGAATGTAAAAATTTTAAGACCTGGATATGCTATAGAGTATGACTTTGTTGACCCTAGAGAGTTATTTTTAACATTAGAGACAAAAAAAATTAGAAATCTTTACCTAGCAGGACAAATAAATGGTACAACAGGTTATGAAGAAGCAGCCGCTCAAGGTTTGATTGCCGGAATTAATGCTTCTCTTTCTATACTAGGTAAAGAACCATTTATCCTTGATAGATCTGAGGCATATATAGGTGTGATGATAGACGATTTAGTCACAAAAGGAGTTGCAGAGCCTTACAGAATGTTTACTTCAAGGGCAGAATATAGGCTATCTTTGAGATCTGATAATGCAGATCTAAGACTTACCCAAAAAGGAATTGATATTGGGCTTATACTTGATGAGAGAAAAGTAATGTATAAAGAAAAAGCATCTAAACTTGAGAAAAGTCTACAAAAAATGGAAAATTCTTTGATTTCTCCATCTAAAGCTTTAAAATTTGGAATAAATATTGCAAAAGACGGGGTTAAACGGAATGCAATGGAGATATTAAGCCAAAATTCAGTAAATATGAACAAAATTAGGGAAATTTGGCCAGAAATTAAATATTTTTCACGTGAAATAGATGAGCAAATTGAAATAAAAGCTCATTATAAAGGCTATTTGAAGAAACAAGACGCAGATATTTTAGCATTTAAAAGGGATGAAAATCTTAAAATTCCTGAAAATTTAGATTATGACCAATTCTCAGGGTTATCAAATGAAGTTAAATCAAAATTCAAAGAAATAAAACCAAAAACACTTGGTCAAGCTCTTAGAATAGATGGAATTACGCCAGCAGCAGTATATATTTTGTTGTCTCATGTCAAAAGAAAGTCTATTAAGCATATAGCTTGATTGATTCGAAAATAGTAAAAAAAGATAAAATTCACCTTCCAAATGTTTCACGTGAAACATTAAAGGAGCTGGAGGAGTATTCACAGTCAATTTTAAGCACAAACAGGAAAATTAATTTGATAAGTTTAAGCACAGAAAAGTCAATAAATACAAGGCATATTTATGATAGTGCACAAACCATTGATTTTATTGATAAAAATGATATACAAGTGTGTACGGATCTGGGTTCAGGCGCAGGTCTTCCTAGTATAGTTTTAGGTATTTTGATGAAATCCAAAAAGCAAGGTTTTAAGCTGATTTTTTATGAAAAGAGTTACCACAAAAGCAATTTTCTTAAAGAGATGGTAAAAAAATTTAAATTAGAAGCAAAAATTTATCAAAAAAATATATTTGAAGAAAAAAATTTAGTAACAGATGTAATAATTTGTCGAGCATTCAAACCTTTGCCTGTTATTTTTGAAATAGCTACTAATAATTTTAAAAATTTTAAATACATAATCATGTATTTAGGAAAGAGTGGAAAAAAAATTTTAAAAGATGTCTCTACAAAATGGAAATTTGACATAGAAGAAATGAAAAGTGCAACAAGCGAGGAGTCATCAGTAGTAAGAATTTCAAATTTAAGAAAAAAATATGAATAAAAAAATTATTTCGGTTATAAATCAAAAAGGTGGAGTGGGTAAGACCACCACAGTTATTAATCTTGCAGCTGGTTTAACAATGAAAGGAAAAAAAATTCTTGTTATTGATCTTGATCCACAAGGTAATGCTACAACAGGCCTTGGATTATCTAACACAACAAGTTCTGACCAATCAATTTACAATGTTTTAAATGGAAATAAAAAAATATTAGAGGTAATAAAGTCTACGAGCTTTGAAAATTTAGATTTGATATCATCAAATGTTGATTTGTCTGGACTAGAGGTCGAGACAGCAGGTGATAGTCGCAGAGCCCTAAAATTAAAAGATGAATTAACCCTTATTTTAAACAATTCTGAGCTGTCTTATGACTATATCATAATTGACTGCCCGCCATCCTTAAGCCTCCTTACAATCATGGCACTAGTAGCCTCCAATGCTCTAGTGGTACCACTTCAGACTGAATTTTTTGCTTTAGAGGGACTTACACAGCTCATGAAAACAATTGAGAGAATAAAGTCGAACCTAAATCCATCTTTGGAGATAAGAGGAATACTTTTGACAATGTATGACAAGAGAAACAAATTATCAGGGGAGGTAGAAATAGAGGCCAGGAATTATTTTAAGAATAAAGTTTATAACACAGCAGTACCAAGAAATGTGAGATTGTCAGAAGCACCCTCACACGGTGTGCCGGTTTTAATTTATGATAGGTCATGCCCAGGTAGTAGAGCATATTTTAGTTTTACAGAGGAATTTTTAAATCAAGATAAACCAGTGGAGAGCGCAGCATGATAAATCCGTTTAAATCAAAAAAAGGGCTTGGAAGGGGATTATCCTCTTTGATAGGAGATAGTGAAAAAATTGATGATAAAAAAAATGTCTCAATAAGTTCGTTAGTTAGAAATAAGTATCAGCCAAGAAAAAAATTTGATGAGGTTAGCTTAGAGGAATTAACCAACTCTATAAGAGAGAGAGGTATAATTCAACCAATCATAGTTAGATCATCTTCTGAAGTAGAAGGTAAATTTGAAATAATAGCTGGTGAAAGAAGATGGCAGGCAGCCCAATATGCAGGTCTTCACGAAGTACCAGTAGTTGTAATTAATGCAGATAATCTAAAATCGTTAGAATTTGCTATTGTCGAAAATGTTCAAAGAAAAGATTTGAACCCAATTGAAGAAGCCGAAGGTTATAAAAGATTGATAGACGAATTTAGTTATGACCAGGACAAGGTATCAAAATTTATTGGTAAAAGTAGAGCGCATATATCTAATTGTTTGAGACTTCTTTCTCTTCCACAAGAAATAATAAAATTAATAATTGAAGAGAAATTATCCCAAGGGCACGCAAAAATTTTAGTTGGATTAGATAATGCAATCTTGTTAGCAAAAAAAATTATTTCTAAAAAATTATCAGTAAGGCAATCTGAAAGTTTAGTTCGTATGTTGAAATCTAGTTCTAATAGTTCTACTAAGAAAAAAGATCCAAATCTATTAAGTCTTGAGCAAGAGTTAACAGATAAACTTGGAATGAGAGTGTTTGTTAAGAATAAAAGGAATAACTCTGGAACTATTAGTTTAGAGTATAAGGGAGCTGATCAGCTTGATAGGCTAGTAGAAATTATTAAACAAAATTACTAGTAATTGCTTACAAAATTTGAGACGAAAAGCATTGAATTTCCCAAATTTTTCTTAACTAGGGTCTCCAAGTCATTGATTTTAAATATTATTTCTTTCACTTCACTAGTTGACCACGATTGAGCTTGTTTTTTTATAATATCTTTTTCTTTCCAAAATATTGGAGGTTTAAAATCAGATATGGCTTGATCAATATTTATATTCTTGTCTATCTCTTTTCTTATTTTTAAAAGTCTTTTAGATTTATTTAGTATCGTCCTTATTATTAATACGCAGTCTTCAGATGAGTAATTATTTTCATTTAAAATATTTGACACTTTTTTTGAATTTTTAGCTAAATAATTATCTGATAGCTCAAATACACTATAATTTTCAGCAAGATTTGAAAGTTTAAGAATATCCTCTGTTTTTAACGTTTTCTTACTAACTGAAAGGTTTTTAAGTTTTGATAATTCATTTTTTAAATTTATCCTATCTCCTTTGGATCTTTCGATAAGTATATTTTTTATTTCTTGTGATAAATTAAATTTACTTTCTCTCAAAAAGTTTTGAATAACAGAATTTAAAGATCGCGCATCATCCTCATAAACAGGTGTACAAATGACATGTTTTTCTTTCTCAAATAAGTTTCTTAATTTTGATTTTTTTTCAAGATTTGAACATTTGATTATGACTTTGACATCAATTATATCTGTTTCTAAGACTTCAATTAAAACATTAGTCAACTTATCTGAACCTCTTGAAATAATAATTAATTTATTCCCTTTAAAAAGAGAATTAGTTAATAGGTTAGAAAAAAAATTATCTTTATTATTTATGATTTCTTGTTCATCATATTTTATTATTTCACCACTAAAGTCTTTTAAATAAGTATTATTAATTATTTCCTCTTTAATGCCCTCATTATTTCCATAAATCAAGTGTAATTTAAATTTAGAAGACTTTAATTTTTCTAATTCAAAACTTTTAATTATCATCTAAGTTTATAATTGATGAAATTATAGTTTCACTAATTTTCTCTGATATATTTTCAAATATAATTTCTTCATTTTGTTGTACTTTAAACTTGTCATCATCATTATTGTATATATTGTTTTTTTCTATTTGTTTTGTTAA
>CACBYC010000019.1 GCA_902543405.1 uncultured Pelagibacteraceae bacterium
GAAGATTTGCGAAAATCGCTTAAATTCATTAAATGAGTTCTGAAAAATTTTTCACTACAAAAAAAGCATTAATTACTTTGGTAGCAGCATCGTCCGTTGTAATTGTTTCACTTGGAATAAGACAGACTTTTGGATTATTTTTTTTTGATTTTAATACTGACCTTGATATTTCTATTTCACATTTTGGATTTGTAGTTGGATTGCAGCTTTTGATGTGGGGAGTTTTTAGCCCTGTATTTGGATATATAACTGATAAGTATGGAGGCGCAGCAGCAATCTTTATTGGTTTTTTATTTTACTTAGCAGGGTTGTTACTTTTCTATTCTGGATTAAATACAGGATATTATTTTACATTAACAATTGGTTTATTAATTGGAATAGGTCTAGGTGGAACAGCGATAAGTATTCCAGTATCAGTTGTTGCAAAGCATTTTCCTGCCTCAAATAGAACGATTGCTACAGGGATTGTAACATGCGCAGGTTCATTTGGATTTTTTGTATCACCATTATTGGTTAGATATTCTTTAATTGAAATAGGTTGGGAAATTACTATCTTATATTTCTGTTTTTTATTAGGTATTGGCTTAATTGTTTCATTATTTGTAAGCACACCAAAAATTCCAGCAGGAAGTAACAATCAAGATAATAAACAAACATCTTCAGAGGCCTTAAGAGAGGCTTTCACTAATAAAAGTTTTATATTTTTAACACTTGGATTTTTTGTCTGTGGTTGGCATATAGCATTAGTAGCCACTCACATTCCAAAATATATGATGGATAAAGGGATGCCAGATTGGACAGCAGCAATGATATTGGCATTAGTTGGAGTATTTAATATGATAGGAACTCTTGGTAGCGGTTATTTGGCTACTAGGTACAGTAAAAAGAAAGTTTTAAGTGCCATATACTTATTAAGAGGAGTTTCTTTAATTTATTTTTTATTCCTACCACCAAGTATATTTAATTCTGTTGTATTTGGTGTAACGTTTGGACTTTTATGGCTTTCTACTGTTCCACCAACGAACGGTTTAGTAGGGCACATTTTTGGAACAAAACACTTAGGTCTTTTATACGGTATTGTATTTGTTAGTCATCAGATTGGGTCATTTCTTGGAGCTTATCTTGGGGGAGTTTTTTATGAGATGTATGGAAATTTTGATTATGCATGGTACGCATCTATCGCATTATCAATTTTTGCAGGCGTGATACATTTACCTATTATAGAGAAAACAATTGAAAGAACTCAACCAGCATAAACTTAAATTTAATAAATATTTAGAAAAACTTTATCAGTCTAATAAGCCCCTTATTATCTATAAAGTTGACGGGGGGTACAACATTTATACGGATTTTTCAAAGAAGATAACGCTTAACAAAAATAATATTGCAAAATTTTTAGATAGCTTTTCTTCGAAAAAATATAGAAAAGAAACCGACTTATATGTGGGATTTTTTGGTTATGAGATTTTATGTAGTCTTTTAAATTTATCTTTAAAAAATCAAAAAAAATTGAACTTCTACAAAGGTATTTTTTATAAGCCTGAGACATTAATCAAAATAAGAAACAAAATTACAATACATTCAAATTTAAAAAAAGCAAAGTTCAATAAAGTATTTCAAAAAACTAAAATTCTCACCCCTTTCAAACTAAATATAGAATTTAATAAATACCAAAAAATATTTGATGTATTTTCCAGAAAAATTAGAGAAGGAGAAACTTATCAAATAAAAATATGTACAAAATATAAGAATAAATCGACAATTAATTCAGTAAATTTCTTTTGGAAACTTATGAAGATTAACTCATCGCCCGAGTCGTTTATGATCAGAGATAAAGATTACTCTATAGTTAGCTGTTCCCCTGAGACTTTAATCAATAGAGTTGGTAATTTTATTAATACAAAACCTATTGCGGGAACCTTAAAAAAAAATAAATATACAACAAAATTTAAAGCTCTCAAATTCTTTAGAAATAACATCAAAGAGACTAAAGAACATAATATGATTGTTGATCTTGAAAGAAACGATTTATCTAGAATATGCAAACCAGGTACAGTAAAAATCAAAAAACAAAAATATGTGGAAGAATATAAGCACCTATATCACTATGTAACTAGTATCATTGGAAAATTAAATCAAAAAACATCTGTTAAAGAAATAATTAAGTCAATGATGCCAGGTGGATCTGTGATTGGTTGTCCTAAAATAAGAACATTGGAATTACTTAATTCGCAAGAAAAAGAGGATAGAAATATTTTTACTGGAAGTTTTGGATATATAAAATTTAATCAGGATATGCGGTTTAATATAATTATTAGATCAATTTTAAACTTTAAAAATAGATCAGAAATATCTGCAGCTTCTGGGGTTGTGTTGGATAGTAATTCAAAGAAAGAATTCAATGAAAACTTTATCAAAGCAAAATCACTTTTGGAATTATTTAAATGATTTATATTATTGATCATCAAGATTCATTTACTTGGAATGTAGTTCATCAATTTTCTGAATATGACGAAGTATATTGCTCAAATTACTTTAATATAAATAAAAAATTATTGGATAAATCTACAACAATAGTATTTTCTCCTGGACCAGGATCACCCAAAGATTACCCAACATCTCTAAAGATTTATAATAAATACAAAGGAACAAAAAAAATTATTGGTATTTGTCTTGGTTATCAATTGATCTTACACAGTGAAAATGGAAGAATTATTCAACAAAAAAATATTTATCATGGTTTTCAATCGACTGTAAAAGTTACAAGCAATCATTCTATTTTTAAAAAAAATTCAATTTTTAAAGTTGGCAGGTATCACTCACTTAAGCTAAAAGAACCTTTTATAAATGAAAACTTCAATATCACTATGAGATGTACTAAATCCAATATAGCAATGGGTTTCGAAAATACCCAAGATGATGTATATGGATTTCAGTTTCACCCAGAATCTTTTTTGACAAATAATGGTAAAATACTTATTAAAAAAATCTTATCGGCGTAAAAACTTTAAAGAAATTGAGTTTGATGATCTATGGAACAAGGATGGAGTTTTTACAACAATGTGGATCTATAATAAGCCACCTAAAATTCTTTTTTTTAAATCACACATTGACAATTTAATAAAATCATTAAAGGCATATAAGATCTATGAAAAAGAAATAAAAAGTAAAATATTAAAATTAATAAATAAAAATATAGATAAAACAAAATCTTACAATCATTTACTTAGAGTTGCTTTAAATAAAAAAACTATTTCAATATCACTTAGAGACAGAGTTAAACCTAAGCAAAAATTTGGTATTAAATTAGTCCACTATGAAAGAGTGAAACCTGAATATAAAAATTTAAAATACAAAAAAATACTAGGTTACTTATCAAAAATGAATACTTCGAAAGAAGATATTGCTTTATGTGTAAATGATAAAATATTTGAAACTGGAACTTCAAATTTATTATTTGTTAAAAAGAACAAAATTTATTCAGCAAAAAATAAATATTATAGAGGAACAAACCTTAAATTTTATGAAAAAAAATTTAATATTATTAAAAAAAATATTTATCTAAAAGAATTAAATCAATTTGATGAAATCTTGCTTGTTGGTTCTGGTAAAGGAGTAGTTTCGACAAGTTATATTGTAGATAACAATTGGAAGAAAAGAAAAAACAAAATATTTAATTCAATGTACAAAACTTTTGAAAAAGAATTTAAAAAAGAAAAATATATTTATAATTAAAAATGAGAGATCTCAATAATCCATGTATATTTTGTAATATATCCAGCGATGAGTTCGAACTAGAAAATGAATTGGCCTATGCTAGTTATGATACCTACCCAGTTTCAAAGTATCATGCTTTAATTGTTCCAAAGAGACATGTTAAAAATTATTTTGAACTAAATAACGAGGAAGTTCTAGCTTGTGACGCTCTTCTAAAAAAACTTAAAAAGAAACTTGAAATTAAAGATGATACAATCGAGGGATTTAATGTTGGATCAAACTCTGGTAAAACTGCAGGACAATCAATCAATCATTGTCATATTCATCTGATTCCAAGAAGATTAGGAGATGTTGATAATCCCCAAGGAGGTGTAAGAGGCGTAATTGCCTCCAAAAAACATTATGTGCGTAAAACCAAATAATAATTATGTTTATAAACTGTTGAAATGTCATTATATCGCGGTTGATCTATCTAAATAAGTGTACTAAAAATCTTAAGCGGAAGGACAAATCATAATGATTTCAATTAACCCATTTTTAACTTTAGCAGATAGTGTGCCACCAATATTAATGCAATCTTTTGTAGTTTTGATGGTTTTATTAATTCTTGTAGGTACCTTGATTGATACTATTCATAAAAAAAATGTGAAGTATTTCTTTAAAAATGCAAAAAAAGCTAAATTATCTGCAACCAAAAAACTATCAACAGGTGAGAAAATATCTGTAATCTCAAAAACTATAGCAAGCGATATAGCAACAACTTCAGAACTTGGAGCTGGAAAAAGAAGAGTTGCACATGTAATGGGCATGTATGGAACAATACTTTTTTGGGTAGGTTCAGTTGTTATGATATTTTTTTATACATCTCCTGGATCTGAAACTCCATCTGTATGGCCAATCATATGGCATTTAGGTGCTGCTTTGACGGTAGTTGGCGGATCATGGTTTTGGTTCTTTTTAAGAGTTGATGTTTATTCTGAAGCTCAACCTTGGTACAGAATAATCCAAGCCGACTTATTTGTTTTAGCATTAATAGCATCATCTTTATTTGGATTAATATGGTCTTATCTTCAATCATTGAATCTGCAAGGGAGATGGGACGATGTTGTATTTTTAGCTTTATTTATTGCTGCGAATTTAGTTTTATTTGGAGGAATATATTGGTCAAAATTTGCTCATATGTTTTATAAACCTGGCGCAGCAATACAAAAAAATTTAGCAGAAGCTGATGGTTCTAGAGATAATCTACCACCAGAAGCAGATGCACCTGCGCAATTTGGCTTAGGTATAAAAAGAGAAGAGCCAAAACACTATTAATATGATAAAAATTGTTAAGGAGAAAAATTAAATTATGTCAACTTTTGTATACATGACTAGATGTGATGGTTGTGGTCACTGCGTAGATATTTGCCCATCAGATATAATGCATATCGATGAAACAATAAGAAGAGCAAAGAATATTGAACCAAACTTTTGTTGGGAGTGCTATTCGTGCGTGAAAGCATGCCCTAATCATGCAATTGATGTAAGAGGTTATGCAGATTTTGCACCAATGGGACACAGCGTAAGAGTTAGACGTGAGGAAGAAAAAGGAACCATCTCATGGAAGATAAAATTTAGAAATGGAACTACAAAAGATTTTGTATCTCCAATCACAACTAAACCTTGGGGAAAGTTTATTCCAAAACTTGCTGAAGGAGATAAACCAAATCAAGGAGAGATAAACTCTCAAAGATTATATACTGAGCCAGAAGGTTTAAATATTGATGGAGAACTACCATCAGTTCCAAAAGAAACTTTTAAAAAGGGAGTTTATTATTAATGGCTAAACATAAGACACATTACGAAGATTGTGACGTTCTCGTAGTTGGTGGTGGAATGGCTGGAACAGGTGCAGCATTTGAAGCAAGGCACTGGGGCAGAGATTTGAAAATTGTTTGTGTTGAAAAAGCAAATATAGATAGAAGCGGAGCTGTAGCTCAAGGATTATACGCAATTAATTGTTACATGGGTATGCAATGGGGTGAAAACCAACCTGAAGATCACGTTAGATATGCTCGTAATGATTTAATGGGAATGGTAAGGGAAGATTTAGGTTATGATATGGCTCGTCATGTAGATTCAACTGTCCACATGTTTGATGAGTGGGGCTTGCCAATGATGAAAAATGAAAAAACTGGCCGTTACCTGAGAGAAGGTAAATGGCAAATCATGATTCATGGTGAAAGTTACAAACCAATAGTAGCTGAAGCTGCCAAAAAATCAGCCGATAAAATTTACAATAGAATAATGATTACTCATCTATTAATGGATGAGGAAAAAGAAAATAGAGTAGGTGGAGCTGTAGGGTTTAATATGAGAACTGGAGATTTCCATGTTTTCAGAGCAAAGACAGTGATAGTTGCTGCAGGTGGGGCATCTCACATATTTAAACCAAGAGCTGTAGGAGAAGGAATGGGAAGAACTTGGTATGCTCCTTGGAGTAATGGTTCAGCATATGCACTTCCTATTGCAGCGGGAGCTAAAATGACTCAGATGGAAAACAGAATTGTATTATGTAGATTTAAAGATGGATACGGTCCTGTTGGTGCATATTTCCTACATTTAAAAACTTATACTCAAAATGCTAATGGGGAAAACTATGAAAAGAAATGGTACGAACAAACTAAAGAATTGGTTGGTGAATATATAGACCACCACCCAACCCCTACATGTTTAAGAAATCATGCATTTATTCAAGAAACTATGGCAGGGGGAGGCCCAATTCATATGGTCACTACAGAGGCTTTCCAAGATCCACATTTAGAGACTGTTGGTTGGGAAAACTTCTTAGGAATGACAGTTGGTCAAGCAGTTGTTTGGGCATCACAGAATATTGATCCTAAATACACAAATCCAGAACTTACTACATCGGAGCCTTACGTTATGGGTTCACATGCTACATGTTCAGGGGCATGGGTAAGCGGACCAGAAGATCTATCACCACCAGAATATTTCTGGGGTTACAATAGAATGTTAACAATTGAGGGACTTTTTGGAGCTGGAGACACTGTGGGAGGAAGCGCACATAAATTTTCTTCAGGATCATTTACTGAAGGTCGGTTAGCTGCAAAAGCTGCAGTAAAATATATAGAAGATCAAAAAGCTAATGATATCAAAGTAAGTGATAAGCAATGTGAGGATTTTAAAACAGCCGTTTATAAACCACTTGAAAATTATACTGTTGGAAGAAATGAGATAACTGGAGGAACTGTTTCACCTAGTTATATATCTCCAATTCAGGGACTTCAAAGACTTCAAAGAATTATGGATGAATACGTTGGAGGAATTGCTACAAACTATATGACCAACGCAAATATGCTCAAAAAAGGTCTAGAATTACTTAAATGGCTTGAAGAGGATTTAGAAAATGTTGGAGCTGAGGATTATCATCAATTAATGAGAGCTTGGGAACTTAAACATAGAGCTTTAACTTCTCAGTGTGTAACAGAACACACCATGTTTAGAGAGGAAACTAGATGGCCAGGCTATTATTATAGAGGTGATCATATGAAACTCGATGACGATAATTGGCACTGTTTGACAGTTTCTAGACGTGATCCTAAAACTGGTAAGTTTACTATGGAAAAGGTGCCCGTTTATCATATCGTAGATGAGAACGAGAAGAAAAAAGAAGCTTCATAATTGAAATAAATCAGTAATGGCTCTTTTAGATAAATCCGACGAGGAAATTATTAAAATTGCAGAACCTATGTGGGCTAACCTAGTTAAGTCCTCTAATATTAAAGATTACGGAGGATTTACTCGAGATTTGTCGTCTCAAATGATGTATGGCGCAAATGAAGTTGAACTCGGAAAACAATGGGCAAATAATGAGTTGATTTCAAGCTTAGCTGAGGGATGTAAGGCTATAGGCTGTCTAAGAAGAGGTCTTTACATAACTGTTTTATATAAACAGACTAGCACAAAGATCCCCGGAGACTTTTTGGGAAGACTAGTCCTCGGTGAAGAGGGAGATGAAGTCAAAGTCTTTGGTGCTACAATTTTCTAAATATTTTTAAAAAATATTTGCATTTATTACAACTTATGGTATTCCGCAAGTATGTTTCAAATAATAAATGATAATTTAAAGAAACTTCCTTTATTCTTTGAAAATCAACTAAGTAAAATAATTAAATCATTTCTATATCTATTTATCTTCTTTGCTTGGGGCATAATTCTCCTTAGTACCGCTCAGAATTTTATCTAAAAATACTCATATTTATTGACTTTGTATTCCTAGAGGAATAATTACTCTAAATGGAGTATTTTCTTCCAATCGCACAAGTCGAAATTAATTTACTTTTTATATTTGGTCTAAGTTTAGTTGTCGGAATTTTATCTGGTTTGTTTGGAGTAGGTGGTGGATTTTTGATGACACCTTTTTTAATTTTTTTAGGTGTACCTCCTATTTATGCAGTTCCGAATGAAGCTAGTAATATTCTAGGAACCTCTGTCTCTGGATCTACAACTCATTATCTTAAAGGAACACTTGATTATAAAATGGGTTTCATGATTGTAATTGGAGGAACTGTTGGAACAATACTTGGAATTATAACTTTTTCATATTTCAAAGATATTGGAAAAATCAATGTAGTTATCTCCTTAGCTTATATGTACATACTTGCAATTTTAGGAACCTTTATGCTTATTCAAGGTGTGTCAGAAATTGATAAAGCAAGAAAAAAAATAACCGAAAGAAAAAAGTTGCATAAACATTATTGGATACATGGTCTCCCTTTAAGAATGCGCTTTAAAAAGTCGCAACTTTATGAAAGTGCATTTACACCAATAATAATAGGTCTGATAGTTGGTTTCATTGCTGCTATTATGGGAATAGGTGGTGCTTTTATTTTAGTACCAGCAATGATTTATATTATTGGAATGCCTACAAGACTAATCCCTGGAACGTCACTTTTTGTAACAATATTTGTAAGTGCTATTGTAACAATTTTGCATGCCTTAAATTATGGAACTATAGATTTAATTTTAGTTTTTGTTTTAATTTTAGGTTCAATAATAGGAGTGCAATTTGGACAAAAAATTGGAGAAAAAATTGATAGCTCAGAATTTAAAACTATTTTAGCAATATTGCTATTGTTAGTTGGAATAGCAATTGCATATGACACTTTTATTAAAGATGAAAAAACAGTAAGCGCTGTGTTTAATGGCGCTGATAATTTGGGTCCTTTAAGTCAATTCATATTAAGTTTTTCGGAGGATTTGCCTATATTTTATGGTCTAACTTCTGTACTGCTTGCAATTGTTCTAGGAGTAGGAGCTGCAATGATTAGAAGAATTTATTCTAATTGGGATGACAAAAGACTAGCAAAATTAAAAAAATAATTAAGCGCTTCTGTATAATTTAGTCATAACAAACTCTTTATGACCAAGGGCTTCAGCACACGTCAATCTTCCATTAGCTACCCTTAAAGTTGATTTGATTAACTCATCCCCAGCTTGACTTAAATTCATTTCTCTAGATAAAATTTTAGAAACATCTACATCGATATGTTCGCTCATTGTTTTTGCTGTAAGGGGATTTGCTGTCAATTTAATAACAGGTTCAATTGGATTTCCTATTATATTGCCTTGTCCAGTAGGAAACAAATGAATATTAAAACCACCAGCTGCTTGTAAAGTAACACATTCAGCTGCCGCTGAAGAAGTGTCCATAAAATACAATCCCGCACCTTTTGTTGGTTCTTCTGCTGGCTCTAGAACATCAATAAATTGACATCCTCCAATTTTCTGGAAATTACCAAATGCTTTTTCCTCAATGGTAGTTAAACCTCCTGCAATATTTCCGGCAGTAGGTTGACTTTCTGATAAATCATCTGTTGCTTCTTTAAGAATGAAATCATTGTAATCATTCCATGTTTTTTTAAATTTGGCTTGAGCTTCAGGCGTTTTGCCTCTTTTTTCACAGACTGTTTCAGCACCTGTAAGTTCTGAAGTTTCACCAAAACATAAGTGAACACCTAAAGGTTCTAATTTGTCCATTAGATTTCCAACTGTTGGATTAGATGCTAATCCTGAAGTAGTATCAGACTCTCCACATTTTACAGAAATCCACAAATCACTCATTGGACACTCTTCTCTTTGTTTTTCAGAAGCCCACATTGAAAACTCTTGTGCTTTTTTTGAAACTTTAGCAATAGTATCTATATCTCCAACTCCTTCTATACTAAATCCTTCAACTGGTTTACTAGTTGTTGCAATTGCATCAACAATTCTCTTTGTCCATTTAGGTTCAATACCTACAACTATAACAGCTGCAACATTAGGATTTTTTCCTGTACCAATCATTGTTCTAAAATGAAGTTCTAAATCTGCACCAAACTGCAGTCGCCCATAAGAGTGAGGTAGAGCTATTGTACCTTTAATGTTATTTGCTACTGCTTCTGCACATGCATTTGAAATATCGTCTACAGGAAGGATAATAACGTGATTACGTGTTCCAGCACGACCATTTTCTCTTTTATATCCTAAAAAACTCTTTGGAATTTCCATTAATTACCACTTTTTTGTTTTTACGTTATGAACATGTACATGTTCACCTTTTTTAATATTTTTAACTACTTTTCCAATATCATGACCATATTTCAAAATAGTGTCACCCTCATTTAGATCTGTCATTGCAATCTTATGACCCAATGGTATTTCGTCTTTTGATTGTATTGAAACAGATTTATCATTTTCCATTATCCAACAATTACAATCTTGTTCTGGGTTTATTTTCTCTATAACAACTACTCCAACGTTGTCTTTTTCATCATGTATTATTATATCAGTATTTGACATTGTGACGATTTCTTTATTTGAAATTCGATAAATCTTATATATTAATCGGATACTTTGACAATTAAAAAAAGAATTAGAAAGGCTGAACTATGACTAAAATGACAACTGAAGAAGCATTTATTAAAGTTCTTCAAATGCACGGAATTGAACATTCGTTTGGAATAATAGGATCAGCTTTTATGGCAATATCTGATTTATTTCCTAAAGCAGGAATTACATTTTGGGATGTTGCTCATGAGACTAATGGTGGTTTAATTGCAGATGGATACACAAGAGCTACAGGAAAAATGTCAATGGTGATTGCTCAAAATGGGCCCGGAATAACTGGATTAGTTACACCGATTAAAACAGCTTATTGGAACCATACGCCTTTACTATTAGTCACTCCACAGGCGGCAAATAAAACTATGGGTCAAGGTGGTTTCCAAGAAGTAGAGCAGATGAACTTATTCAAAGATATGGTTTGCTATCAAGAGGAGGTGAGAGATCCTTCAAGAATGGCAGAAGTATTAAATAGAGTAATTGAAAAAGCGTTTAGAGGATCAGCTCCAGCACAAATAAATGTACCTAGAGATTATTGGACGCAAGTAATAGATATTGAGTTACCACCAATTGTAAGATTCGAAAGACAAGGTGGAGGAAAAGAAGCTATTGAAAAAGCTGCAAAGTTATTATCAGATGCTAAATTTCCAGTTATACTATCTGGAGCGGGTGTAGTAATAGGTAATGCAATTGATGAATGTAAAAAGTTAGCTGAAAAGCTAGATGCCCCTGTCTGTAATGGTTATCAACATAATGATAGTTTCCCTGGGAGCCATCCTCTAGCAGTAGGCCCACTAGGGTATAATGGATCTAAAGCTGGAATGGAGTTAATTTCTAAAGCAGATGTTGTTTTAGCTTTAGGAACAAGGTTAAACCCATTTTCAACTTTGCCAGGATATGGAATTGATTATTGGCCAAAAGATGCAACTATTATTCAAGTCGACATGAATCCAGATAGAATCGGTCTTACAAAGAAAGTAACAGTTGGTATTTGTGGAGATGCCAAAATGGTTTCACAGCAGATTTTAGAAAAACTTTCACCAATAGCTGGAGATAAAGGTAGAGATGAGAGAAAAAATTTAATTCATCAAACAAAATCTGCATGGCTACAAACTCTAACAAGTTTAGATCATGAAGATGACGATCCAGGTACTGTTTGGAATAAAGAAGCTAGAGAAAGAGATTCTGATAGAATGTCACCAAGACAAGCTTGGAGAGCAATACAAGCTGGAATGCCCGAGGATGTAATTATATCAAGTGACATTGGAAACAATTGTGCAATAGGAAATGCATATCCAACTTTCGAGAAACCAAGAAAATATTTAGCACCAGGTTTATTCGGTCCATGTGGTTATGGTTTTCCATCTATACTTGGAGCAAAGATAGGATGTCCAGATACACCCGTAATTGGTTTTGCAGGCGACGGAGCATTTGGAATAAGTATGAACGAAATGAGCTCATGTGCCAGAGAAGAATGGCCAGCAATTACTATGGTTATATTTAGAAATTATCAATGGGGAGCAGAAAAGAGAAACTCAATTTTGTGGTTTGATGACAATTTTATTGGAACTGAGCTAGATCCTGAATTAAGCTATGCTAAGGTTGCTAATGCATGCGGTTTAAAAGGAGTTGCTGTTAAAACTATGGAGGAAACAACTGCAGCAATAAAGCAATCTTGTGAAGATCAAAAAAAGGGTATTACAACATTTATAGAGGTAATTTTAAATCAAGAGTTAGGTGAACCATTCAGAAGAGATGCAATGAAAAAACCCGTTGAAGTTGCTGGAATTAAAAAAGGTGATATGAAACCTCAAAAAAGTTTATATTAACAATCAAGTTAAATTTTTAATATACATTTTTATAGTGTATGGCTATATAATCCAAACATGGACCATAAAGATATTAAAATTGGATCAAATAGAAATTTTGGATTAGTTTTTTTTATAGTATTTCTAGGAGTTGCGATTTATCCATTATTTGATGATGGGGATATAAGATTATGGTCATTTGTAATTGCGTCTGCATTTTTTATTTTAGGAATTATAAATTCAAGACTTCTAAATCCTTTAAATAAACTTTGGTTTAAATTTGGCTTATTGTTAGCAAAATTTATTTCTCCTTTAGTAATGGGTTTGATATTTTTCTTTTTAGTATCACCTATAGCCATAGTGATGCGTTTATTAAAAAAAGATTTGCTCAATCTAAAATTTACCAAAAGCAATACTTATTGGATTAGTAAATCTAATGTTAAGAGCAATATGAGAGATCAATTCTAATAAATGAGTTTTTTAATTGAATTTGTAAAATTTTTAATATTGAGAAAAAAATATTGGCTAATACCAATAATATTAGTGCTTTTTATATTTGGTGGGCTAATTGTGCTAACACAAGGTTCTGCTGTGGCTCCATTTATCTACACAATTTTTTAAGTGAGCTCAATTTTAGGAATATCTGCTTTTTATCATGACAGCGCAGCATGTATTCTTATTAATGGAAAAATTATTGCAGCAGCACAAGAAGAAAGGTTTACAAGAATTAAACATGACTCAAGTTATCCACATAATTCTGTAGAATTTGTACTTAAATTCTCTGGACTAAAACTTAGTGAAGTTGACCATATAATATTTTTCGAAAAACCTTTCTTAAAATTCGAAAGACTTTTGGAAACCTATGTTGCATATGCTCCTAAAGGTTTTTTATCTTTTTCTAAAGCAATGCCGATTTGGATAAAAGAAAAGTTATTTCAAAAAAAATTACTTAAAAATAAATTAAAAAATCATGACAAGAATTATGATAAAAAAAAAGAAAATTTATTTTTTTCAGATCATCATTTGAGTCATGCAGCAAGTGCATTTTTTCCATCGCCATTTAATGATGCTATAATAATTACTGCAGATGGAGTTGGCGAATGGGCAACTACAACTATAGCTATTGGGAATAATAATAAATTAGAAATAAAAAAGGAGATTCATTTTCCACATTCATTAGGTTTGTTATTCTCTGCTTTTACATATTATACTGGTTTCAAAGTTAATAGCGGCGAGTATAAATTAATGGGTTTGGCGCCATATGGTAATCCAATTTATATAAATCAAATATTAAAAATTATCGATATCAAAGAGGACGGATCCTTTAGACTTGATCAATCTTATTTCAATTATTCAACAGGTTTAACAATGACTAGCTCAAAGTTTAATAATTTATTTGGTCAAAAACCAAGAGACCCAAAATCTGAAAAAATAACACAATTTCATATGGATATTGCAAGTTCAATACAAAAAATAACAGAAAATGTGATGATAAAATTAGTTAAGGCAGCTAAGAAAGAGTATGGTCTAAAAAATTTGTGTCTAGCCGGTGGTGTTGCTCTAAATTGTGTTGCAAATGGCAAAATTTTAAAAGAAAAAATTTTTGAAAATATTTGGGTTCAACCAGCTGCAGGAGATGCTGGTGGTGCTATAGGTGCAGCTTTAGCTTTGTGGCATGTACATAAAGGAAATCCAAGAACTGTTAATATTCATGATGATATGTCAGGTTCATATTTAGGCCCAGAATATAGTGATATAGAAATAGAAAAAGAATTAAATCGATTAGGTGCTAACTTTAAAAAATTAAATGAAATTGAAATTATAAATAAAGCATCAATCGACCTCTCAAATGGAGAGGTTATAGGATGGTTTCAGGGAAGAATGGAGTTTGGCCCAAGAGCGCTTGGTGCAAGATCTATACTCGGCGATCCCAGGTCTGCTGATATGCAAAAAAATTTGAATTTAAAAATAAAGTTCAGAGAGAGTTTTCGACCTTTTGCACCATCAATATTATCAGAAGAATTAAGCAACTGGTTTAATACAACAGTAAAGTCACCTTATATGTTAATGGTTTCTGAGGTAAAAAAAGAAAAATGTTTTAAAATTTCTGAAGATGATGAAAAGCTTTTTGGAATAGAAAAACTTAATATAAAAAGGTCAGAAGTGCCAGCAATTACGCATGTTGATAATTCTGCAAGAATTCAAACAGTAGATGAGAATACAAATCAAAAATTTTATAAACTATTAAAAAAATTTAAAGAAAAAACTGGATGTCCAATATTAGTGAATACTTCTTTTAATGTAAGGGGTGAGCCTATTGTAAATACTCCAAAGGATGCATTTAACTGCTTTATGGGTA
>CACBYC010000020.1 GCA_902543405.1 uncultured Pelagibacteraceae bacterium
GTTTTTTCTGAATTTTTCTCAATATTTTTAGTTACAGTATTATTTGTACCCCCATACTTTGAGATAGCAGAACTCAATAACCTATTAAATTCCATTTCTCTTAGAAAAGAATATAGCTTATCTTGATCAATACTTTTCAATATGAATTCTTCAATTTTATTTTTTATAGGCACATCTTTTTTTAATGTAACTAATTTTTTACTTATAATTGCATCATCTTTATTATCTATTAAAGTTTCTCTTCTTTTATTTTGTTTTATTTTTGATGCATTTTTTAATAGATTTTCTAAAGTTCCATATTGATTTATCAATTCAGCGGCAGTTTTAATTCCTATACCAGGCACACCAGGCACGTTATCTGTGCTATCTCCAGCTAAAGATTGTACATCTATTACTTTTTCTGGAGTAACTCCAAATTTATTTAGCACGTCATCTTGATTTATAAATTTATTCTTCATCGGGTCATAAATTCTCACTCCTTTTTTATAGAGTTGCATTAAATCTTTATCAGAAGAAACAATTGTTACTTTTGCACCCAAGTCTAAAATTTTCTCTACATAAGTTGCAATTAAATCATCCGCCTCGTAATTAATTAATTCAATAGAGGGTAAATTAAAGGCTTTTACAGATTGCCTAATGTATTCAAATTGAGGAATTAGATCGTCAGGTGCGTCAGATCTATTTCCTTTATATTCTGAATATATTTCATTTCTAAAATTTTTTCTTGCAGAGTCAAATATTACAGCAAAATGAGTCGGTTTTTCTAAATTATCATCTGATTTAGAGTCCTCTAATAATTTAAAAAGCATATTGCAAAAACCGCTGACAGCGCCTACTGGCAATCCATCACTTTTTCTAGTTAAAGGAGGAAGAGCATAATATGCTCTAAAAATGTATCCTGACCCATCTATTAAGTAAAAATGGTCACTTTTTTTAATTTTGTCCATAATGTAATGATATCTTAATTTTTATAAATGTAATAAATGTATGCCCTCATATGAATAAAAAAAACGTATTAACTGTTAAAAACTTGAATAAAGTTTATTCAAAAAACGGTTCTAAACAAACGCATGCGCTTAATAATTTAAACTTAGAAGTGAAAGAAGGTGAAATTTTTGGACTATTAGGACCAAATGGCGCCGGAAAGAGTACATTTATAAACATATTAGGTGGATCAGTTATAAAAACTGGGGGTGAAGTAAATGTTTGGGGGTTTAACTTAGACAAAAACCCTAGACAAGTTAGAGCCTCTATTGGAATTGTTCCACAAGAGGTAAACTTTGATCCATTTTTTAGTCCTAGAAAACTCTTAGAGCTTCAAGCAGGACTATACGGAATTAGAGAAAAGGATAGAATTACAGATACTATATTGAAGTTGGTATCATTAGAAGAACAGGCTGACAGTTATGCTAGAGCCTTATCAGGTGGTATGAAGAGAAGATTACTTGTAGCAAAAGCGATGGTGCATCAGCCTCCAATTATAATTTTAGACGAGCCTACCGCAGGAGTTGATGTGGAGCTGAGAAATATATTGTGGGAAAATGTGAAATCTTTGAACAAACAAGGGGTAACAACAATACTTACAACTCATTACCTTGAGGAAGCAGAAAAAATGTGTGATAGGATTGGAATCCTAAGTGGAGGAAAATTAGTTGCTTTAGATACGACTAAAAATCTATTAGAAAGAATTCAAACAAAAATTGTGTATATCACCACAGATAAAAAAACTAATATTAACGACGACACTTTTGAGTCATTAAAAGTTATATCAAATAACGAAAACAGGTTAGTTTTATCATATGAGAAGAGTAAATTAAGCATAGATTCAATAATCTCAGAAATTAAAAAACAAGATATAAAAATACAAGATATTTCAACTGATGATGGAGATCTTGAAGATGTATTTTTAAGACTTACAAAAAATTAAATTATCTAGGAGATCTTTTAGATAGTATTCTTTGAAGGGTTCTTCTATGCATTTTTAGTCTTCTTGCAGTTTCAGAGACATTTCTGTTGCATAACTCAAAAACTCTATGTATGTGCTCCCATTTTACTCTATCCGCTGACATTGGGTTTTCAGGTGGGGATGGTTTTTGATTTGGATCAGCTAAAAGTGCTTTTTCAACATCATCTGCATCCGCTGGCTTAGCAATGTAGTCAATTGCTCCCTCTTTAATAGCAGCAACTGCAGTTGGAATATTACCATATCCAGTTAACATAATTATTCTACTTTTAAGGTTCCCCTTTTGAATTTCTTTTACTACCTCTAGTCCATTTCCATCATTCAATCTAAGATCAACAACAGCAAATGCAGGGCTTTTTGATTTTACGTTATCAATACCAATCTTTACACTCTCAGCTTGTGTAACTGTAAAACCTTTTTTTTCCATAGCCCTAGCCAATCTTTGTCTAAATGGATTGTCATCATCTACTATCAAAAGCGATTTATCCTCAAAATCACTTAGTTTTTGGAGTGTTGGTTGGTTGATCATAGCCCTTATATGGAAGTGAATTTTAATATTTCAATAGCATTATTTACTTTACATTATTAATTATTTCCCCTAAATGCTGCATTTATGAAACTTGCATACGTGATATGCAGGTTTTTTTTGTAAATTTTTTTTAGAGGTGCAGATATGCAAAAATTTAAGTCAGTTGAGGAATTAGTTAATCAACTGAGACCGACAGGACCTGTTTATTGTATTAGGAAGAAGTCGATTAAATTGGCTTCTAAATATTTTCAAAAAAATTTCCCTGGAAAAATACTTTACGCGTTAAAAACTAACCCTCATCCAATAGTTCTTAAAACTATTGTTGAAAGTGGTATTAATCGTTTTGACGTAGCATCTATAAAAGAAATAGAGGCTATAAGAAAAATAAGTCCAAATGCGAGCTGTTCTTATATGCATACAGTTAAAAGCAGAGAAAGCATTAAAGAGGCATATTT
The DNA here is from genome assembly GCA_902543405.1 of uncultured Pelagibacteraceae bacterium. Lineage (GTDB taxonomy): Bacteria > Pseudomonadota > Alphaproteobacteria > Pelagibacterales > Pelagibacteraceae > Pelagibacter. The sequence goes on from CACBYC010000020.1 coordinate 2,948, forward strand.
TAAATATAATGTTAAGGCTTTTTCTTTGGATACTAAAGATGAATTAATCAAAATTTTAGAAAGTACAAATTACGCTAAAGACTTAGAGTTATTTGTTAGAGTTTCTGTGTCTAATGAACATGCAGAGATTGATTTATCAAAAAAATTTGGGGCCATTAATACTGAAGCAACTGGATTACTTAGATTAACAAAACAATATTCTAAAATAATTGGACTTAGTTTTCATGTTGGTTCACAATGTATGCACCCAATATCTTATTCAAAAGGAATATTTGAAATCAGTAATATAATTAAGAAAACAAAAATTATTCCAGATGTAATTAATGTTGGAGGTGGCTTTCCAACTATTTACCCTGATCTTATTCCTCAATCATTAGATGCATACTTTAATGAAATTAAAAAAGCTTTAAATAATTTAAAATTTGATAGGCTTCCAGAAATTATTTGTGAACCTGGAAGAGCGATTGTTGCAGAAAGTGGCTCGACGATTGTAAGAGTTGATTTAAGGAAAAAACAGAAACTTTATATAAATGATGGAACGTATGGAACTTTGTTTGACGCAGGTGTTCCTAACATTGTTTACCCATCAAAAATGATAACTAGTGGAAGAGTAATCTCCAAAAAATTAACATCTTTCGATTTCTATGGCCCAACTTGTGATAGTATGGATTATATGAAAGGTCCTTTTATTTTGCCAAATAATATAAAAGAAAATGATTATGTAGAATTAGGACAGCTTGGAGCATATGGATTAACTTTTAGAACTAATTTTAATGGATTTTACTCTGATGAAATTTATGAAGTTGAAGATAGTCCAATCATGACGATGTATGACAAAGAAGCAAATAAAGAGTTTCTTGTTGCTTAATGTCAGATAACAAAAACCAATCAAATAATAGAAAAAGTGATCTACTTAGTAAAGAAGTAGAGCATATTGATATAACTTCTTTCGATGCTAGAAAAATAGTTTCCTCAATGGAAAAAATGTCTTTCGTTTCAAGAGAGACTGCAAATGCTGCAAATATTTACAATGAGATGATAAAAGATAAAGATTGTACAATATTTTTAACACTCGCAGGATCAACATCTGCTGCAGGATGTATGCATATTTATAGAGATTTAGTTAAATATAATATGGTAGATGCAATAGTAGCAACAGGGGCTTCAATTATTGATATGGATTTCTTTGAAGCACTTGGTTTTAAACATTACCAAGGATCCCAATATCAAGATGATACAGAGTTAAGAAATAACTACGTTGATAGAATATATGATACTTACATTGATGAAGAAGAGCTTCAGATGTGCGATAGAACTATTGGAGAAATTGCAGATCAATTAGAGCCTAAAAGTTATACATCAAGAGAATTTATAAAAGAGATTGGTAAATATCTTAAAAGTAACGCAAAGAAGAAAGATTCATTGATAGAGGTTGCCTATGACAACGACGTTCCAATTTTCTGTCCAGCGTTTACTGACTCGAGTGCAGGATTTGGGCTTGTAATGCATCAAGAAAGAAATCCAAAAAATCACATCACAATCGATTCAATCCGAGAGTTTAGGGAATTAACTGAAATTAAAATTAAATCTAAAGGATCAGGTCTTTTTATGATTGGAGGAGGTGTGCCAAAAAATTTTATTCAAGATACTGTTATATGTGCCGAACTTTTAGGTAAAGATGTAGATATGCATAAGTATGCTATTCAGATAACAGTTGCTGATTCCAGAGATGGAGCCTGCAGTAGTTCAACATTAAAAGAGGCAAGCTCATGGGGCAAAGTAGATATTACAAAGGAGCAAATGGTTTTTGCAGAAGCAACGAGTGTACTACCCTTAATAGCAAGTGATGCCTATCATAAAGGTGAATGGAAAAATAGAGAAAGAAAAAATTTTTCCAAGATATTTTGATTAATGATCAAAAAAATCAAAATTGGTTTGATACAAAGTAAATCTTTAGGGACAATTAAATCTAATATTAATTTAGCCATAAAAAATATTAAAAAAGCTGCAAACAAAAAGGCAAAGATAATATGTCTACCAGAACTATTTTTAACTAATTATTTTTGCCAAACAGAAAGTCATTCAAATTTTAAATTAGCAGAAAAAATTCCAGGAAAAATCTCTGGAATATTTTGTGATTTAGCAAAAGAGCTTGGTGTTGTATTGAATATTACGATGTTCGAAAAAAAAACATCTGGATTTTATCATAACACTAGTATCATTATTAATGAAAATGGTAATATTCTATCTAAATATCGTAAGATGCACATACCTGATGACCCAGGATATTATGAAAAATTTTATTTCAGTCCTGGAGACCTAGGTTTCAAAAGTGTGAAAACTAAATTTGGCAAGATAGGTCCTCTTATATGTTGGGATCAATGGTTCCCCGAAGCAGCAAGATTAACAGCTTTAAAAGGAGCTCAAATTATTTTTTATCCTACTGCTATTGGATGGCACCCAAATGAAAAAAAGAAATTTGGAAAATCTCAATTAGAATCTTGGATCACAATGCAAAAATCTCATGCCATTGCTAATGGAACTTACGTGGCTGCTATAAATAGAGTTGGGATAGAAACAAAAGGTAAAAAAAAAATTGAGTTTTGGGGTAATTCAATGGTGATAGATCCCAGTGGTAAAGTAATTGCAAAAGCAGGAAATAAAAAAGAAGATATTTTAGTTTGTGAAATAGATTATAAAAAAATAGATATTGCTAGACAACACTGGCCTTTTTTAAGAGACAGAAGAACAGAATTTTATAAAGATATTCTCAAAAATCCTCAAGATGAGTAAAAAAATAAATGCATTTAGAATGCCAGCAGAATGGGAGCCTCAAAAATCAGTTTGGATGTCGTGGCCTCATAATAAAAATGATTGGCCTGGATTATTTGAACAAATTCCAAATGTAGTTGGAAAAATAATAAAATATTTAACAAAACATCAAAGAATAGATTTATTAGTAAATAATTCTAAAAGTATTGACTCCACAAGAATATATTTAAAAAAGATAGGTTGTAATATATCCAACATTAAATTTCATAAACTTAAGACAGACAGACTTTGGTTAAGAGATTCTGGGCCGATATTTTTAGTCAACAAAAAAAAAAGAAAAAAATGTATGCTTGATTTTAAATTTAATGCCTGGTCAAAATATAAAAATTTCAGAAATGATAATAAAATTAATAGCCATATTAGTAAATATTTAAATATTAAAAGTATTTTACCTAAAAAAGTAAATTCAAAAAAATTTCAAAGAGTAGTAATGGAGGGAGGTGCATTTGATAATAATGGATCTGGATCCATATTGTTAACAAGAGAATGCTTATTAAGCAGTAAACAAGAGCGAAATAAAGGATTCAAAAAAATTGACTATGAAAATCTGTTTTCAAAATATTTAAATGCAAAAAATTTTGTTTGGCTTAATAAAGGAATTGTTGGAGATGACACACACGGTCATATCGATGATATTGCAAGATTTGTCTCAAAAAGTACAATTATGATAGCTATAGAAAATAATAGATCAGATAAAAATTATAAAGCTCTTAAAGAAAATTTAAAAATATTAAGTAATAGTTATGATGAAAATGGAAAAAAATTTAAAATTATAAAGATTCCTATGCCAAGCCCAGTTGTCATAGACAAAACTCGTGTCCCAGCAAGTTATTTAAATTTTTTCATAAGCAATAAAATAGTCTTGGTTCCAGTATTTAGTGTAAAAGAAGACAAAAAGGTATTAAAAATTTTTAGAAAATTTTTTACAAACAGAAGAGTTATTGCTGTTGATTGTAGTGATTTAATTTGGGGTTTTGGAGCTATTCACTGCATGACGCAACAAGAGCCAAAAATTTAATTTAAGCAGCTTTTAAAGTACCTAATAATAATCTAAAAGGTATCAACATTACTAAAGCAACAAAAATCTTAACGGCTAAATCTCCTAAAGAAAGTGTTACCCAGGGTATTCCTGTTCCATAAAATGAAATTGAAAAAAATAAGAATGTATCAACTGTGGAACCAATTAATGAAGATGCAAGGGGCGCAATAAACCATTTTTTTTGTCTTAATTGATCAAATATTTGTACATCCAGTAATTGAGCGATGATAAATGCTGTTCCTGAACCAATTGCTATTCTTACTGAGATTAAATCTGCGAAATTTGTTGAGAAAATTAGTGTAAATAAAATACCTATTGTAAATCCTATATATACAATTTTTCTAGCAATTAATTTGCCAAAAGATCTATTTGCCAAATCAGTAATTAAAAAGGCTATTGGATAACTGAATGCTCCATATGTAAGAATTTCATGAAGGCCATAATATTTAATTGGAAATTGGACTAAATAATTAGATGCTAAGACAACCAATCCCATTAAAAATGAGAGTGTTAAAAATATTCTATTCATTATGCTGATTTACTAACTAAGGATTTTTTTAATTTTTTTAGTCTTAATGATAAATCTCTAGACTTAGTTGAAATAAGAAATTGGTCAAAACTACCTTTTTTATCTACTGATCTAACACCAGCATTTGAGACGGTTAATCTTAAACTTCTCTTAAGTAGCTCACTTTTAAACTTAACTTTTTTTAGATTTGGAAGAAATCTTCTTTTAGTTTTATTGTTAGCATGACTAACGTTATGACCCTTGAGTGGGATTTTTCCAGTAAGTTCGCATTTTTTAGACATAAATTATTAGCCTGTATAGGATCTGAATCTTATCACGTCAAGATTAATTTTTAGTTCCAATAGCCTCTGAAACATTTTTAAAACCCTTATTTTTTAATAAATCAATTAATTCTTGACTTATTTTTGAAGCTATACGAGGACCTCTATACACCATTCCAGTATACAATTGAACGAGTGTTGCACCAGAAGTAATTTTTTCAAAAGCATCTTGTCCATTGCTAACACCACCCACTCCAATTATTTTTGTTTTATCTTTTAGAATTTTATAAAATTTAGAAATTGCCTCGTTTGAAATCTTTTCAATTGGTTTTCCTGACAGTCCACCTTTTTCTAATTTATTTATATTCTTTAAATTTTCTCTATTCTTGTCTGTGGTATTGGAAACAATAATAATTCCTATTTCTTGATCCATAATAATCCTAGATACTTCATTAATTTGATCATCATTAAGATCAGGTGAGACTTTAATTGCTAGTGGAATGTTTGAATTTAATTTTTTTTTTTCATTTTTTAGTTTTTCAATCAATGAATTTAGTTCATCCTGGTTATGAAAGTCCCTTAAATTTTCTGTATTTGGTGAAGAAATGTTTATAGTTATATAATCAGCTAAATTATAAAATTTACGAAAACAAATTAAATAATCATCGACTCTATTGGTGGAGTCTTTATTTGGTCCAATATTTATTCCTAAAAAACCTTTTTTATTATTTTCCTTAATTCTCTTACTAATTTGTTCTGAACCAGAATTATTAAAACCTAATCTATTTATAAGTGCTTCATCTTCTTCAAGTCTAAAAACTCTTGGTTTAGGGTTGCCAAATTGGGGTTTTGGAGTAATTGTCCCTACTTCGACAAAACCAAATCCAAGATTAAACAGAGGATTATATACTTCAGCATTTTTATCAAACCCAGCAGCAACACCAATTGGTGAAGATAATTTTTTTTCACAAAAAGTAGTTTCTAAAATATGATTATCTTTGGGTTTTGAGTAAGGAATATTATTTAATTTTAGTGCTTTTATTGCTAAAGAATGAGCCACCTCAGGGCTAAATTTAAAAATTAGTGATCTTAAGATATTAAACATTTTCTAATTTACTTTTTATTAATTCTTTAGTTTCTTGAACCCCAAAAAAGCTAATAAAAAAACCAAATCGTGGTCCATTTTCTACCCCAAAAACTACCTCATATATTAACTTGAACCAATCACGCAAATTTTCTTTATAACCATTCTCTTTTCCGACTGTATAAATGGTAGTCTGTATGTCCTCTGGTTTCATTGCGTCATTGCAGTTATCTAAAGAATTTACTAGAGCGTCTAAAGCAATTTTTTCGTTTTTATTTGGTTTTTTATAAATTTTTTTAGATTTTATAGCATCCTTAAAATATTTAATTGCATAAGATATTAACTTGTCAAAAATTGGATGCATATCCTCATTAATATCTTTCTTATATTTTTTAACAAACTTCCAAAGTAATTCTTTATTATCAGCATTGCTTGTCTCGACTAAATTTAATAGCATTGAGAAGGACATAATTGAATTTTCCTCTGGTATTTCTGAATTATGAACATGCCAAACGGGGTTCATTAGTTTTTGAAGTTCGTTTTGAGTTTTACCTTTTTCAATAAAGTCAAGATATTCATCGACAGCTTTTGGTACTACTTCTCTATAAAGTTTTTTTGCTCTTTTTGGATTCTGGTACATATACAAAGAGAGACTTTCGGGTGACGCATACTCTAACCATTGATCGATAGTGATACCATTTCCTTTTGACTTAGATATTTTTTCACCCTTTTCATCTAAAAATAACTCATATGCAAAACCAGATGGATTTGATTTACCTATTAATTTAATGATTTTTGTAGATAAGATTGCACTCTCAATCAAATCTTTCCCATACATTTCAAAATCTACATCAAGTGCATACCATCTCATAGCCCAATCTACTTTCCATTGTAATTTACAATTGCCATCTAAAATACTTTGTTCTAGTTTTTTACCTTTATTATCAAAAATTATTCTTGAATTTTTAGTATCTAATTCTAAAACTGGTATCTCTAATACAACTCCTGTGTCTGGACATATTGGTAAAAATGGAGAATATGTTTTTTGTCTTTCTTTACCAAGGGTAGGAATAATTATGTTCATTATTCCCTCATAATTTTCTAAAATTAAATTTAATGTATCATTAAAAAAACCAGACTTATATAGAACAGTTGAACTTTTAAAACTGTATTCAAACTTAAATTTATCTAAGAAATTTTTTAACATTTCATTATTGTGTTCTCCAAAACTATTAAACTTTCCAAATGGGTCTGGAACTTGAGTCAATGGTTTATGAAGATTTTCCTCAAGTTTTTCAGGATTGGGAATATTTTCTGGAACTTTTCTAAGTCCATCCATATCATCTGAAAAAGTAATTATTTCTTTAGGGAGATCAGATAAATGATTTAAAGCATTAACAATCATTGAGGTTCTTGCCACCTCTCCAAAAGTACCAATGTGGGGTAAGCCGCTGGGGCCATATCCTGTTTGAAGAATAATTTTTCCCTTATTTTCAATATTTTTTTTTCTCTCTCTTAGAAGCTTTTTAGCTTCAACAAAGGGCCATGCGTTTGTTTTGTCTATGTTAGTTTTATCTATCACTTTTAATTAAACAGCATATAAAATAACGTTTTTAATAATTCTTATAGAGTTGAAATTTATTTACCATAAAATAATGTCCAATCAAAATGTCCAATTATAAAACAGTTTTTTTTACCTTAGGAATTTTACAAATTATTTTAGGTTTATCGATGATTGCGCCAATTATAACGCAGTTTTTTTATGATGAATTTGATTCTAGTTTTATAAGTTCTGGAATTGTAACTATTATATTTGGAATTCTCTTTTTGTTATCAAATTTAGATCATGATAAAAAAATTAGCCTACCTCAGGCATTTCTTTTAACAGCGTTATCTTGGTTGAGTATTGCTATTTTTGGGTCACTTCCATTTATATTTTCTGAGATAAATTTAAGTGCTACAGACGCTTTTTTTGAGAGTATGTCAGGTATTACTACAACTGGATCAACTATAATCACCAATTTAAATGAGACCCCTAAAAGCATATTACTATGGAGGGGAATGCTGCAATGGTTAGGTGGAATTGGTATTATCGTTATGGCAATTACTTTAATGCCGCTTATGAATATTGGTGGAATGCAGCTGTTCATTATATCTACAAGCGATACCCCAGAAAAAATTTTACCTAGATCAAAAGAAATAGCATTGAGACTGATCTTGGTATACTCAGTATTAACTTTTATATGCGCATTATTTTATAAAATATTTGGAATGAACATTTTTGATAGCATAGTTCACTCAATGACGACAATTGCAACAGGGGGTTTCTCAAATTATAATGAGTCTATTGGATATTTTGATAGTTCACTTATTGAGTTTACATCAATTATATTTATAATTTTAGGAAGCATTCCATTTATCGCCTATATCAAATACTTAAATGGAGACAAAAAAATATTTTTTAACGATACACAAATTAAAACTTTTATAAAGATTGTCCTTTTTTCAATTCTTTTAATGTATCTATATCTACTTACAAAAAATCAAAGTTTTTTTGATATCAGTATTAGGTCAGTTGCATTTAATGTAATATCAATTTTAACTGGAACTGGCTATGTAACTCAAAACTTTAGTGATTGGGGTCAATTCCCATTAATCTATTTTCTTATTCTTATGTTTATCGGTGGATGTGCAGGCTCAACAGCTTGCGGGATTAAAATATTTAGGGTACAGATTTTATTCCAGTTTGTTTCTGTACAACTAAAGAAAATAATTTATCCAAGAGGTATATTTAAAATAAAATATGAGAATAATAATATTGATGAAAAGTTTTTAGCATCAATTATTTCCTTTATATTTTTATATATTGTAATTTTTTTTATTATAACTGCTCTTTTATCAACAAGTGGTTTAGATTTAACAACTTCAATATCTGCTGCTGCAACATCAATATCAAATGTGGGACCTGGTTTAGGTGATATTATTGGTCCAAATGGTAATTTTTCTAAATTATCTGATTTTTCAAAATGGATTTTAAGTTTAGCAATGATATTGGGTAGATTAGAGTTATTTGCTGTACTAGTATTATTTATTCCATCATTTTGGAGAAAATATTAATGTCAACAATAAAGCAAAGCTGGAAAGACTCTTTACTAGTTTACAAAGATGTAAGAATGTTGAGAATTTTGCTACTTGGAGCAATAAGTGGTTTTCCCTGGGTATTAATTGCTAGTAGCTTAAGTCTTTGGTTGAAAGAAGAGGGGTTAAGTAGATCAACAATTGGATGGGCTGGATTAATATTTGGGGTATATGCATTTAATTATTTGTGGGCTCCAATAATTGATAGAATACAAATACCAGTTTTGTCTAAAAAATTAGGGCATAGAAGAGGATGGATTGTCTTAATGCAATTTATTATTCTATTGAGTTTGGTAGTTTGGAGCTTTATAAATCCTACACAAAACCTTGCTCTTTTGATTTCTGTTGGGTTAATAATTGCAGTAGCCTCTGCTACTCAAGATATTACTGTTGATGCATTACGAATAGAACAAATTAATTCAGATGAAGGTAAAGCTATGGCTGCAGGTGCAGCTATGGCAGTTGTTGGTTGGTGGACCGGTTATAAATTAGGTGGTGTAGTCGCATTATTTACAGCTGAATTTTTTGAAAATCTTGGAGTAGCAAATTATTGGCAAGCTACTTTTTTAATTCTAAGTGTTTTGATTATATTAATGAATATAGGTTTAATGTTTGTTCATGAACCAGTTGAAAACGACAGGCAAAAAAAACAAAGGGCAAATGATCAAATAATTAGAGATAAACTTGGATCGAATAATATTTTAACAAACTTTCTTGCTTATATCACAGGTACTATTGGAGGACCAATAATAAGTTTTTTCAAAAAAAATGGTCTTGCTATTGCATTAGGGGTTTTAGGTTTTGTATTTTTATTTAAAATTGGAGAGGCATTTTTAGGACGAATGTCGATAGTTTTTTATAAAGAAATTGGCTTTTCTAAAGGACAAATAGCTATTTATTCTAAAGGATTAGGTTGGATTACAACTGTTGTTTTCACTCTACTTGGAGGTGTAATGGCAATGCGGGCAGGCACTATAAAAACAATGTTCTTTGCTGGTGGGCTGATGGCTTTGACAAATCTTATTTTTGCACTACTGGCTTGGGTAGGTAAGTCTGAACTTTTATTTGCAATAGCTGTAATTGCCGACGACATAACTGCTGCATTTGCGACTGTAGCATTTGTAGCATTCATATCATTATTAGTAGATAGAACCTATACAGCAACTCAATATGCATTGTTGGCATCAATAGGAACTGCCGGCAGAACTACGCTTGCCTCTTCATCTGGGGCGTTGGTAGATTGGTTAAATGGGGACTGGGGAACATTTTTTGTTATGACTACAATAATGGTTATTCCATCATTAATATGTCTTTGGTTTATAAGAAATAAGGTAAAAATTGGTGAAAAATAGGTACTTTTGCCGTAGCCCTTATTTAAATGTTTATGAGACAGCTACAACAAAATCTAACCTTAGCTCACAAATTTTATATGGTGAAAAATTTCAAATAATACAAAAAAAAAGGAATTTTTTAAAAATTAGAACAATTTATGACAAGTATGTTGGTTTTATAAAAGTTAGAAAGTTTAACAAAAAAATGAACCAGACACATAAGGTTAGTGTCTTAAAATCTAAAATTTATTCGAAACCTTTAAGTAAATTTGGTACCAAAAAATTCCTTCCGTTTTCATCAAAAATTGAATTTTTAGAAAAAAAAAATAATTTTGTTAAGTTTGAAAAAAATAAATGGGTTAACTTTAATGAATTAGAAATTATAAAAAAAAGAAGTATTGATTTTACAAAAATATTAAAACTTTTTTTAGGTTGTAAATATAGATGGGGTGGTAAAAGCTTTGATGGTATTGACTGTTCAGCTTTATTGCAAATATTTTATAAATTTAATAATAAATTTTTTCCAAGAGATACAATTGATCAAGTTAAAATTAAAAAGGGATCTATTAACAAAAAGGTTTTCAAAAAAGGCGATATTATTTTTTGGAAAGGACATGTTGCAATTTGTTTGAATTCAAATGGTTTAATTCATGCATATGGACCAAGAAAAAAAGTATTAATAATGCCAATTAGGAAAACTATTAAATTAATTGAGAGAACTGCAAATTTAAAAATATTAAAAGTTATATCAATTTAATCTTGTTCTCTTCCAAAATCTGGTTTTGCTACATCTTGCTTTAAACTTAATATTTGCTTTCTTACCTTTTTGGAATTAGTTAATTTTTTTCTTAAAGTCTTATCATCTAAATTTTGTATATTTTTCTTGAATGAATTTAAATTATTAATAAATAAGTTTATTGCATTAACTATATTTCTCTTATTATTAAAAAAAATATCTCTCCACATTATTTCATTAGATGCAGCTATTCTTGAAAAATCTCTTAATCCTCCTGCGCTAAACTTTATGACATCTTTTTTTTGTTTTTTTTGGAAATCTTGTGCAGTTTTTATCAAGTTATAAGCAATTAAATGAGGTAAATGGCTAGTTATAGAAAAAATTTTATCATGACTTTTTGCATCCATAATAATTACTTTTGAACCTAATTTTTTCCAAAATTTCAGTAATTTTTTTTGTTTTGTTTTATTTTTATCGCTTACTACAACGCACCATTTATTTAAAAACAGATTTTTAGTTCCATACTCAGGTCCACTTACTTCTGAACCTGATATTGGGTGACCTGTAATCCAATCCAGAGATTTTGATAATTTATTATTTTTTAATTTTAATATATTTTCTTTAGTTGAACTTACATCGGTAATTAAGCAATTTTTATTCAAATACTTATTTAAATTAGGAATTATTTTTTCATATTCACTCATTGGCGTTGAAAGTACTACTAGATCTACATCAGATAGTTTATAATCCAGTGCTTTAAGAATTCTTATTTTATTACTAATTTTTTTTATCTTTTGAATATTTTTATGTGATTTTTCATAAACAAGATAATGTTGAGAGATTTTTTTAGTTAT
>CACBYC010000021.1 GCA_902543405.1 uncultured Pelagibacteraceae bacterium
ATGAATACAGTTAATTCAAGTATGTTTGAGCTTGGTAATTTTGATTTTTATAATCTTTCTTTCTTAACCAAGATATATTTAATAATTTTTATGATAATAGGTAGAGTAGAGCTATTAACAATACTAATTTTGTTTAAAAAATTTCTTTTCAAAAATTAAATTAGTATTATAATTTATTTTTTTGCGCCCTTAGCTCAGCTGGATAGAGCATCGGTTTTCTAAACCGAGGGTCGGAGGTTCGAATCCTCCAGGGCGCGCCATCTTTAATTGGTCAATATTGATGAGGTTATTTTACCATTGATGGTTGAATTACTTTCTGCTTTACTTAGGTATTCAAAAATAAGTTTTTGAATAATTTGTTAACAAATAAATAATAAAAAGAGGAAAATAATGTTTAAAATAATAAAACAATTGACTTCTGTAGTTGCTATGTTTGCTGTGCTATTTGCATTTTCAACAGAAACAATGGCTGCTAAGAAATCAAAAACTCTTGAGAACACAAAAAAAAGAGGTTTCGTAAGATGTGGTGTTTCTCAGGGTCTACCTGGATTTTCAAACGCAGATGAGTCTGGAAATTGGACAGGAATTGATGTTGATGTATGTAGAGCTGTTGCGGCTGCAACATTAGGAGATGCAACTAAAGTTAAGTTCACTCCTTTAAGTGCAAAAGAGAGATTTACCGCACTTACTTCAGGTGAAATTGATATTTTATCAAGAAACACAACTTGGACACTATCAAGAGATGCTGACATTGGTTTAACATTTGTTGGTGTAAACTTTTATGATGGACAAGGTTTCATGGTAAGAAAAGGTTCAGGAATAGCATCTACAAGTGAATTTAAAAATGGAACTTCAGTTTGTACAAACTTAGGAACTACAACTGAGCTTAACATGAGAGACTTCTTTGATTCAAAGGGAATATCATATGAGCCAGTAGTTTTTGAGAAAGCTGACGAAGTCGTAGCTGCTTATGATGCAGGTAGATGTGATACTTACACAACAGATAAATCTGGTCTTGCTGCACAAAGAACTAAATTATCAGCTCCTGATGATCACGTAGTTTTACCAGAAACTATTTCAAAAGAACCACTAGGACCTGTTGTACGTCAAGGTGATTCTGTTTGGGAAGACATAGTTAGATGGTCACTAAATACTATGATCGAAGCAGAGGAGTATGGTGTTAACTCATCAAATGCTGACATGATGAAAACTTCAAACAATCCAGCTATCAAAAGATTAGTTGGTGCTGAGGGTGAATTAGGTGCAGCTTTTGGTTTAGATAACGATTGGAACTTAAGAATTATCAAACAAGTTGGTAACTACGGTGAAAGCTACAAAAGAAACATAGCAGACACTGGAATTCTACCTGACAGAGGTCCAAATGAATTATGGACTAAAGGTGGAATATTATACGTACCACCAGCAAGATAATTTTATTTCAAATTATTTAAAAAGGGCTAGATATTTCTAGCCCTTTTTTTTATTATAGTTTTCTATGAACAACATTATAAAAAAATATATACCTCAGCTTTTAGCTATATTATTTGTTGTTCTTATTTTTGGGTTTTTAACCATGAATGCCCAGACCAATATGGATAATAGAGGTATTGATTTTGGTTTTGGATTTTTATCACAAGAGTCTTCATTTGATGTTCAGTTTTCTTTAATTGAATATAGTGGATCAGATTCTTATGCCCGTGCTTTTCTAGTTGGACTTTTAAATACTTTGTTAGTTTCTTTTATAAGTATAATTATTTGTACAATATTAGGTGTTATAATTGGTGTAGCAAGATTATCATCTAATTATCTAATAAAAAACTCAGCTGCATGGTATGTGGAGTTTTTTAGAAATATTCCATTATTGTTACAAATCTTCTTTTGGTATTACGCGGCTCTTAGAGCTTTACCTATGCCAGAGAAAGCTGATGCATGGTTTGGGGTAACTTATATGACAGTCAAGGGCTATTACATACCAGCAATGGTATGGGAAAATTTGAATGTATTTTTATATTGTGGTCTTGCAGCAATAATAGCAATTATTGTACTAAGGAATTATGCAAATAGATTAAGAGACACACAGGGTAAACAAATTCCCGTGCTCATTTATTCAGTAGCTCTATTAATTGTATTACCTCTTTTATCATTTTTAATTGGTGGAGTATCCCTAGAATTTGAAATACCTGAGCTCAAAAAATTATCAAAGATTTCTTATATTTATGAAGGTGGAATAAGTTTACCACCTGAATTAATTGCACTAGTTCTAGCGCTATCTTTATACACTTCTACCTTTGTGGCAGAGTGTGTTAGAGCTGGTATTGAGGGAGTTAGTAAAGGTCAAAAAGAGGCCGCAGCATCTGTTGGTTTAACACCTAATCAAGTTTTAAAATTAGTTATTATGCCCCAAGCACTTAGAATTATTATACCACCGACAACAAACCAGTATTTAAATTTAACAAAAAATTCATCTTTAGCAGCTGCTATTGCATACCCTGATTTAGTACTTGTATTTGCAGGCACTGCTTTGATGCAGACTGGTAAGGCAATAGAAATTGTTTCAATAACAATGCTAACCTATTTAACAATTAGTTTAACTATTGCAGCAATAATGAATTGGTATAACAAAAAAATCGAAATTAAAGAAAAGTAATGCAAACAACAAACTTTTTAAAACCTAACAGAGATAACATTAAAAATTATTCTATTATCGGTACTTTTTTAATTTTAGTAAGCTTAATTGATGTCATATCAAATGCTTTTTTAAGAATAAATTTAACATCTTTTCTACCTGGCTCCTTAACTACTTTGTTTCCATTAATCATAGGATTAATCGGATTACACATGATGAGAATTGATTATTCAGGAAACAAAACATTAGATTTATTAAATAAAAATATAAATACAAATAACTTTAACGCTGTATTAACTCTATTAATATTATTTTCAATTATAAAAGCTCTTCCTCAGTCTCTAAGTTGGATGATTTTTGACGCCACTATTTCAGGTGACTCAAAAGATGCTTGCACAGGCACGGGTGCTTGTTGGACATATATTAAAGTTTGGTTCAGAAGATTTATGTATGGAATGTATCCCAATGAATTTCATTGGAGAATAAATACTGCATTCATTTTAGTTATAGCACTTGGTTTTGTTGGGTATTTTATGAAAGAAAATTTGAAAAAATATTTGGCATTATATTATGTGATTATTTATCCAGTGATTGCATATTTAGTTATTTACTATTTAATATCAGGTGGATCATTCGGTTTACAATGGGTAGAAACAGGAGCATGGGGAGGATTGTCACTTACTTTTATAGTTTCTTTTTTCTGTCTAATTTTCTGTTTCCCACTAGGTATGATTTTTGCACTGGGGAGAAGATCTAATCTTCCAGCAATAAAATATATATCAATATGTTATATTGAATTTTGGAGAGGTGTTCCATTGATCACTGTACTATTTATGTCATCTGTAATGTTTCCAATGTTTCTACCTGAAGATTTTTTTATGGATAAATTGGTTAGAGTAATTATTGCAATTACATTATTTGAGGCCGCTTACTGTGCTGAAGTTATTAGAGGAGGTTTACAATCACTACCTAGGGGTCAATACGATGCAGCTAAATCCTTAGGAATGGGTTATTGGAAAATGCATATTTTTGTTATTTTACCTCAAGCGCTAAAATTAGTGATCCCTGGAATAGCAAATACATTTTTAGCTTTAGTAAAAGATACACCTTTAATCTTTGTAGTTGGTTTAGCCGAATTAGCAGGGATGCTTGCTTTAGCAAAAACAAATCCAAAATGGCTTGGCTTTGCTATGGAAGGATATATTTTTGCATCAATAATATTCTGGATTATATGCTATGCAATGAGTAAATATAGTTATAACTTAGAGGCGAAATATAAAACCGAGAGATAATAAATGTCTGATCCAATAATAAAAATTCAAAATATGAATAAATGGTTTGGTGATTTTCAAGTTTTAAAAAATATAAATCTTGAGGTTGAAGCAAATAAAAAAATTGTTGTTTGTGGTCCCTCTGGTTCAGGTAAATCTACACTGATTAGATGTATTAATAGATTAGAAGAGCACCAAGAGGGAGATATAATTGTTGATGGAAATGAACTATCTGAAAAAACAAAAGATATTGAAAAAATAAGAGCTGAAGTTGGAATGGTTTTTCAACAATTTAATTTATTTCCACATCTTTCAATATTAGATAATTGCACACTTGCACCTATTTGGGTAAAAAAAATGCCTAAAAAAGAAGCTCAAGAGCTTGCATTAGATCAACTTAAAAAAGTACAAATAGATGATCAGGCAAATAAGTTTCCTGGACAACTATCCGGAGGTCAACAACAGCGTTGTGCAATCGCTAGAGCATTGTGTATGCAGCCGAAGATTATGTTGTTTGATGAACCAACATCTGCATTAGATCCAGAAATGATTAAAGAAGTGCTTGACGCAATGGTTAGTCTTGCAAAAGGTGGAATGACGATGATTGTTGTGACACATGAAATGGGTTTTGCTAAAGAAGTTGCCGATGAAGTCATTTTTATGGATGAAGGCATGATCATTGAGAAGGCAGATACCAAAGAATTCTTTGCTAACCCAAAGAGTGACAGAACTAAGCTTTTTTTAAGCCAAATTCTTTAAAATAATTCTAAAGACTTCATAAAAAGTTACTTGACAGGTTTGGAATAATTTAAAAAAACCAATTTTTTTAAAAATTATTTTACTTGCATTAAGTTTTCTATTTAGATTAACTCTCTTTAAAATTTTATTTAAAGAGGGGTCTTAAATGGAAGATAATTTTAACAAACATCTTGGTAATAAACTCAAGTTAAGAAGACTAGCGTTAGGTTTAACTCAAACAAAGGTAGCTAAAGCTATAAACGTAACATTTCAACAAATTCAAAAGTATGAAAAAGGAACTAATGGAGTAAGTTCAATCAGATTATTACAACTTTCTAACTATCTAAAAGTTCCAATTAACTATTTCTTTGAGGATTTTTCAGAATATTTAGTCAATCTTGATAAATCAAAAGAGGGACACATGAGTGTAAACTATAACTTTTTAGTCAAAGTTTATTCAGAGTTAACTCAGGATCAAAAAATTAAATTTGGAAAAAATTTACAGATAGCACAAATAAATACCTCTAAAGCTGTTTAATTAATTTGGCTCCTCGGGCAGGACTCGAACCTGCGACCAATTGATTAACAGTCAACTGCTCTACCAACTGAGCTACCGAGGAATATTTTCTCACAACTTACTTTTTTTAAAATTTATCTCAATACTTATTTTGGAGGCAACGCCCGGAATCGAACCGGGATACAAGGATTTGCAATCCTCTGCGTAACCATTCCGCCACGTTGCCATCAAATATAAAATATTTGGTAATCGACATTTGTATAATTCATTTTGATCATTAGTCTATAAATTTAGCAATGATTTTCATTATTGTTTATTAATTTGATTAATTTATAAAACAAATCAATGAGTTTTGATAAATATGAGCATAATAATGTTGAGAATAAAATCTATGATTATTGGGAAAAAAATGAATTATTTAAACCCAAAGAAAATTCAAAAAAATTCTCAATTGTAATTCCTCCACCAAATGTAACTGGAAGCCTTCATATGGGGCATGCTTTGAATAATTCGATTCAAGATGTTTTAACGAGATTTCATAGAATGAATAATTATGAAACTTTATGGCAACCAGGTACAGACCACGCTGGTATTGCAACCCAAGCATTAGTTGAAAAAAAACTCACAAAAAATGGTGTTAAAAAAAATGATTTAGGTAGAGAAAAATTTATAGAAAAAGTATGGGAATGGAAAAATGAGTATGGAGATATAATAATAAATCAACTTAAAAAACTAGGATGTTCTTGTGATTGGTCGCGTAATGCTTTTACAATGGATGAGAATTTATCTAAATCAGTCATAAAAGTATTTGTTGATCTTTATAATAAAAAATTAATCTATAAATCTAAAAAACTTGTTAATTGGGATGTGGTATTAAAAACAGCTATATCTGATTTAGAAGTTGATCAAAGAGAAGTTAATTCTAAACTTTATTATATAAATTACCCTATAGAGGGATCAGATAAATTTATAACAATAGCCACAACAAGACCAGAAACTATGTTAGGAGACACCGCAATAGCAGTAAACCCTAAAGATGATAGATTTAAAGACATTGTTGGAAAGTTAGTTACAATACCTTTAGCAAACAGAAAAATAAAAGTAATAACAGATGACTATGCTGATCCTGAACAAGGAACAGGCGCAGTAAAAATTACACCTGCCCATGATTTTAATGATTATGATGTGGGTATTAGAAATAAGTTAGAGGTAATTAATATATTTACTCCTGATGGAAAAATAAATGATAATGCACCTGACCTATATAAAGGTTTAGATAGATTTGCTGCAAGAAAATTAATCTTAGAACATCTTGAAGAAGGAAAATTTTTAGAAAAAATAGAAAAGTTAGTTAATAAAGTTCCTTATGGTGATAGATCTAATTCTATTATTGAACCTTATTTAACAGAACAATGGTTTGTTGATGCTAAAACTTTAGCTATTAAAGCAAAAGAAGTAGTCAATAATGGTAAGACTAAATTTTTTCCAGAAAATTGGTCAAAAACTTATTTTCAGTGGATGGATAATATTGAACCTTGGTGTATTTCTCGTCAGTTATGGTGGGGACATCAAATTCCAGCATGGTACGGACCTGATGGAAAAATTTTTGTAGCTGAAAATGAAGATGAATGTAAAAAACAAGCAAAAGAATTCTATTCAAAAGATGTGGAATTAAAAAGAGATGAAGATGTACTAGACACTTGGTTTTCTTCAGGTCTTTGGCCATTTGCTACTTTAGGTTGGCCAGAAAAAACACCAGAAGTTGAAAAATTTTATCCAACAAGTGTTCTTGTTACTGGTTTTGATATCATATTTTTCTGGGTTGCTAGAATGATTATGATGGGAACTCAGTTTTTAGATAAGGAACCTTTTAAAAATATATATGTTCACGCTTTAGTTAGAGATGAAAAGGGTCAAAAAATGTCTAAATCAAAGGGCAATGTAATTGATCCATTAGAACTTATCGAAAAATATAGTGCAGACGCCTTAAGATTTACTCTATTATCAATGGCATCTCCAGGTAGAGATGTAAAATTATCTGAAGACAGGGTTAAAGGTTATAGAAATTTTTTAAATAAAATATGGAACGCAAACAATTTTTTATCACAAAATAAGTGTGATTTTGGTGATGTAAAAAAACCTGAAAATATAAAATTAACAATCAATAAGTGGATACTATCTGAGCTTGTAAAAGTTAAAAACGATACGGAAAATAGTCTAAAAAATTATAGGTTTGATGAAGCAGCTAAGACTATTTATCAATTTGTATGGCATTCATTTTGTGATTGGTATTTAGAGTTATCTAAAACGGTTTTAAACTCTGAAAATGAGGAAGATATTAAGGAGTTAAGACAAACATCAGCATATGTTTTTAAGGAAATTTTAATAATACTTCATCCATTTATTCCATTTGTAACCGAAGAGATATGGTTAAATAATAATCTAGATAAAGATGGCAAGGATTACTTGATGCATACCAATTGGCTAGAAGATGATTATCATGAAAAAAAATCGTATGATGAGATAAATAATATCATCAATTTTATTACATCAATTAGATCATTTAAAAATGAATTAAATATAAGTCCTGGATCATTTATTGAAATTTCAACAGAAAATACAAACAAAGAATATAAAAACTTTTTATCTTCTAATGAAAATATAATGAAAAAAAATGGAAGAATTAAAAATTTTCATGAAAAAGATTTAGACAAACCATCTGCAAGTATAGTCATAAGTGGTGAGTTATTTAAATTATATTTTGATGAAGATGTAGATTTAAATATGATCAAATCAACATTAGAAAAGAAAATTATAAAAATTAGTGAAGAGATGAAAAAAATTGATGTTAGATTATCAAATAAATCCTTTGTAGACCGTGCACCACAAAATATAGTAGAACAGGAGAAAAGCAACTTTGCTAATCTTGAAAAAGATGTTAAAAAAATAGAATTAACTCTTAAAGGTTTATAATGAAAAAATTTAATAAGAAAAAATTACCAAGTAGACATACGACAATAGGTGCAGATAAAGCCCCTCAAAGATCATTTTATTACGCAATGGATTTAACAGAAAAGGATGTTGCTAAGCCATTTGTTGGTGTTGTTTCAACATGGAATGAAGCAGCTCCATGTAACATAAATTTAATGAAACAAGCACAATCTGTAAAAAAAGGTGTTCAAGCAACTGGAGGAACGCCAAGAGAATTTTGTACTATTACTGTAACAGATGGAATTGCAATGGGTCATGAGGGAATGAAATCATCTTTGATTTCAAGAGATGTAATTGCAGACTCAACAGAACTAACTGTTAGAGGTCATTGTTATGATGCATTAGTTGGATTAGCGGGCTGTGATAAATCATTGCCAGGTTTAATGATGGCAATGGTTAGATTAAATGTTCCAAGTGTTTTTATTTATGGTGGTTCCATTTTACCAGGAAGATTTGAAGGTAAAGATGTAACTGTTGTTGATGTATTTGAGGGTGTTGGAAAATATACTTCAAAAAAAATGACAGCACATGCATTAAGAAAATTAGAACTTAAAGCTTGTCCAAGTGCAGGAGCTTGTGGTGGACAATTTACTGCAAATACAATGGCATGTGTCTCTGAAGCAATAGGACTAGCTTTACCATTCTCAGCAGGAACGCCAGCACCATATTTAGAAAGAAATAAATATGCAATAGACAGCGGTAAAGCTGTAATGAATTTATTAGCAAAAAATATTAGACCAAGAGATATTGTAACTAGAAAATCTTTAGAAAACGCAGCAACAATTGTTGCAGCAACAGGTGGTTCCACAAATGCAGGTTTGCACTTACCAGCTATAGCAAATGAAATAGGAATTAAATTTGATTTAATGGATGTTGCAAAAATATTTAAGAAAACTCCTTATCTTGCAGATTTAAAACCAGGTGGAAAATATGTTGCAAAAGATATGTGGGAAGCAGGAGGAGTTCCAATGTTATTAAAAACTCTAATGGATGGTGGTTACATTCATGGTGATTGTATGACGGTTACAGGCAAAACCATGAGAGAAAATTTAAAAAATGTAAAATTTAGAGAAAATCAAAAAGTAATGAGATCTTATCAAAATCCAATTTCACCAACAGGAGGAGTAGTTGGATTAAAAGGTAATTTAGCTCCAGAGGGTGGAATTGTAAAAATAGCAGGTTTGAAAAAATTACAATTTACAGGAAGAGCTAGATGTTTTGATAATGAAGAGTCTGCGTATAAAGCGGTAATAAACAGAAAATACAAAGATGGAGACATCATTATAATTAGATATGAAGGGCCCATAGGAGGTCCTGGAATGAGAGAAATGCTTCAAACAACTGCAGCAATCTACGGTCAAGGAAAAGGGGAGAAAGTAGCTCTTATTACGGACGGTAGGTTCTCTGGGGCTACCAGAGGCTTTTGTATCGGTCATGTGGGCCCTGAGGCCTCCGTAGGCGGTCCTATAGCCCTTTTAAGGAATGGGGATATCATCGATATAGACGCAGAAAAGGGCACAATTAACGTAAGACTTACAAAGAAGGAACTAAGTGCAAGACGTAAAAAATGGAAACCGAGAAAAGTGAATTTTGGTAATGGTACATTATGGAAATATGCACAAACAGTAGGACCAGCTTATAAAGGTGCACCAACTCATCCAGGTGGTAAAAACGAGGTTAGAACTTACGCTGATATTTAATGAAAATTAGACCTGTAATACTTTGTGGTGGCGCAGGAACAAGACTTTGGCCAGATAAAAAAAAACATCAAGCAAAACAATTTATTGATTTTGGCGGATGGAGTTTAATTCAAAAAACTTTAGAAAGAGTAAATAAACCAATTTTTGATTTTCCTATAATCAGCACAAACCTCAAATACTTAAAGGAAGTCAAATTAGCTTTAAAAAAAAGTAAAATAAAAAAGTTTAAAATAGTTCTAGAACCAGCTAAAAAAAATACTGCACCAGCAATACTAGCATCTGCATTAATAAAAGACATTCCATTAGATCAACCATTAATGGTTTTTGCAGCAGATCATTTAATTGAAAAGTCAAATATTTTAAATAAATCTTTATTAAAAAATAAATCAAATTTAGATAATCAAAATCTATTTATTTTTGGAATAAAACCTACAAGCCCATCAAGTGAATATGGATATTTTTTAACTAAAAAAATTAAATCTATAAATAAAGTTACAAAATTTATTGAAAAACCAAAATTATCAAAAGCAAAAGAAGTAATAAAGAAAAAAGGTTACTGGAATTCGGGTATGTTTTATTTAAGAAAAGACTCAATAATCAATAACTTTAAAAAATATCAAAATAAAACTTATAAAAGTTGTATTGAGGCACTTAAAAAAGGCAAATATAAAAATAATACTTACTACTTAAATAAAAGAGCTTTTGAACAATCAATCGAGAAATCTTTTGATTATGCAATACTTGAGAAAACAAACAAAATTAATGCTATTAAATTAGATATACCTTGGTCTGATCTTGGCAGTTGGAAAGAGATTTTAAAAATTTATGATAAAAATAAAAAAAAACACTTTAAGAAAAAGAATGTTTTTTATAGACCATGGGGGAGTTATTTAAATTTATTTGAAGGAAAAGAGTTTTTAATTAAAGAATTATCAGTTAAACCTAAAGGTATATTAAGTCTTCAAAAACATCATTACAGAGCAGAACATTGGTTAGTTACAAAAGGTAATCCAAGAATAACTTTAAATAAAAATATTATTAATAAAAAACCTGATGAGCATATATTTATTCCATTAGGAGCAATTCATAGAATACAAAATCCTGGAAAAAAACCTGTAAAAATTATGGAAGCTCAAGTTGGTTCAATTCTAAAAGAGACTGATATTGTTAGATATCAAGACATTTATGGTAGAGCAAATAAACTTTAATTAAATTGTAATAATCTATAAATATTTTTGTCATCAACATTAATTATAAAATTCTAATAAAATTTTAAATTATAAAACATCTTTATTTCCCCTTAATTTTAAAATTTTGTTGATTAACTACTTTCCCCTTTTTTAATTACAAAAAGGGGAAAGAAGATTTAGAAATTAATTATTTACAGATGCGGAACTCTCGATAGTCTTCTTTTTAGCTAGTTTTTTGTTTTTTTTTTCAGCAACTCTTTTTTCAATACTTGCAATTTTAATATTAATTTTAGATAATTTTTTTTCTTTTAAATTGATCTTATTTTTAAGTTTTTCTATTAACTTGATAACCTTTTTTTTTCTTTTTTCATTTTTCTTTAACTTTTTACTCATAATGACCTCCTGTGTAATTTTATAATAATTATATTTAAATTAATTATCTTAGTAAAATGATTTTTTGATAAATTCTCTTATTTAAAAGTTATGCTGTTAATATGTTAAAATATTTTCCTGATTTCCTTAATTCTACGTTATCACAATATTGATATTTATCACCATCAATTTGAATTGGAATTTTTTTCCCTTGTCCATCAATTTTTAGCTCACTGGAATAAGATGTTATAACACTCGTAGACTTCGATAAATCTCCAAAAAAAATAATCAAATAAATATAATAAAGTATTTTTATTCTTGTAAGGTCTTTGAATACATAAGTAATAATTTTGTTATCAAATATATTTGTTTTATTAATTTTGTAGTGACCCGCATAATAATTGGTATTAGAACATAACACCCAGTCAGCTATATGATTTTGACCATCTATGTTAACTTTTAATTTTTGATTTTTCATTAACAAAAATTTTTGCAATCCTTTATATCCAAAAATAATTTTACCTAACAGTTTTTTTAGAGAACTATTAATTGAATGGACTATCGTTGCATCCCAACCTATACCTGCCATTAAAATAAAATAATCATTATTGATTTTTACTAAATTAGTTTGTTTTAAATTGTTTGATTGTAAAATTTGAACAATTTTACTTATTTTTTTACTCATATTTAGTTCAGCTTGAAGTAAATTAGCAGTTCCAGCTGGTATATAACCAATAGCAAAATCTTTTTTTGGAACAAAATTATTTTTAATAAGTTTGTTTATTGCAAATGATACTGAACCATCGCCTCCAGCAACTACAAGTCTATCTATATTTAACTTAGAAATATTTTTAAATACTGCCTCTGCTTTATCCACGCTCTCAGTTTCAAAAAAAGAAACATCGTTATACTTAGAAAGTTCATCAGAAATTTTTTTTATAAATTTAAATTTTCTGCCAGAGGAAGCGTTTTTGTTGTAAATAATGCAATATTTCATAATAAATTTTAATATTTCCTTAACATTACTATGGCACAAAGAATTAAACGATTCTAGTGCAAATTGAATTAAAAAAAAAGGATTAAATGAAACCTATATTAAAATACAAAAGTATATTCATTTCAGATGTGCATCTTGGTACTAAAGGTTGCCAAGCAAATAAATTGCTTGAATTTTTTAAAAATACAAGATCAGAAAAACTTTACTGTGTAGGCGATATAATAGATGTTTGGGCACTTCAAAAAAATTTTTATTGGCCACAAGAACATAATGACGTAATTCAAAAAATATTAAGAAAAGCAAGACATGGAACAGAAGTTTACTACGTTATAGGTAATCATGATGAAGTGTTTCGAAAATTTATTCCTATGCATTTTGGACAGATAAAAATGATCAATAGAGTAATTCATCAGTCTGTTTTAAATAAAAAATATTTAGTTGTTCACGGTGATGCTTGGGATGGTGTTATGAGATATGCCAAATGGTTGTCGAAGTTAGGCGCAATAGCCTATGAAATGCTATTGAAATTAAATGTAGTGATTAACTTTTTTAGACGTCTAAGAG
>CACBYC010000022.1 GCA_902543405.1 uncultured Pelagibacteraceae bacterium
TATTAATACTTCAGTTGATGTACCTAACAAAGACACAATTAACAACATTGCTAATATCCAAGGTATAGATAAAAATGCATCAACAATTCTCATCACAATATCGTCAGTTTTTCCACCAACTAATCCACAAAAAATTCCTAATAGACCACCCCAAAGTAGTGCTATCAAAGATCCAAAAAAAGTAATTGTTAAAGCTGTCCTTCCACCTAAAATTGTTCTAGTAAAAACATCTCTTCCAAGATCATCTGTTCCAAACCAATACTCAGCCGAAGGAGCCTGTAGCATTAAAGTTGGATTTATGGCTTTAAAATCATATGGTGCAATATAAGGACTAATAAATGCAAGTATTACGTGGAAAATTAATATACTTAAACCAATAAATCCTGACGGTCTTGAGGCCATTGTAATTATTATCTCGGAGACCTTCGCGAAGTTGCTTTTCTTTTCTTCCTGATAAATATTATCTAATTTCATATTATTTTCTTATCTGTAATGTCTTTAATCTTGGATTAAGCATAAGTGTCATTAGGTCTGCCAATAAATTTATACTAACATATATAGATGCAAGAATTATTGCTAATGCTTGAACTGTAGGCAAATCTCTATTTGAAATAGATTCTATAACAAGCCTTCCAAGACCAGGATAATTAAATACAACCTCAGTTACAACAACACCACCTAAAAGCCATGCAATTGTTAAAGCTACAACATTAATAGCTGGCAACAAAGCATTTGGTAAAACATGTTTAAAAACCATTTTCCAATAGGGAACACCTTTTAAGATTGCCATTTGAACATATTCACTTGCCATAACTTGAATGACACTTGATCTCACCATACGCGCCATATGAGCGGTCATTATCATAGCAATTGCGATTACTGGTAAAATAATATTTGGTAATAATTCTAAGAATGAAACATCAGTTGGAACAATTACTATGCCGGGTAACCACTCTAACCATATTGCGATTATCAAGATTAATAGAGTAGCACTAATAAACTCTGGAATAGTCATAGCAAATATAGTTACTGTTGAAATTGCTACATCAGGCAATTTATCTCTCCAAAGGGCAGTTACTATTCCAAGTATTAGAGCAATTGGTATACCAATGAAAATAGCAGCTGATGCTAGAACTAATGAATTTTTAATACGTGGCCCTAGAACCTCTTTAATTGGCATTTCTCCACTCAATGAATAACCAAAATCTCCTTGAATAGCATTTGCTGCCCAGGATACATATCTTTCATATGCAGGAACATTCAAACCTAATCTTCTATAACAAGCTTCTAATTGTTCTCCAAATGCTTGTCTTTCAAGATATGTTGTGCAAGCATCACCAGGTAAAATTTCAGTTCCAACAAAAGTGATTAAAGATACTATAAATAAGGTTATTAGACCTAATAGAATTCTTTTAATAATTAAAAAAAGCATAAGAATACTTAAATTTTAAATTATTTATTTAGAAATGAAAGAGGTTTTACAGGCCTACTTAAAGGCCTGTAAAACAAAAATTATTACTCAACACTAACTGTGTGCCATCTTATTGAGAAATACTCAACTTCGTCTAGATTTTTCACTTTAGAAGATGTGACAACCAGTCTAGATACGTGGTAAGGAATCATAGTTCCAGATTCTTCCCATAGTGTTTTCTGAGCATTGATATATGCTTTTTTTCTTTTGCTAAAATTTAACTCTCCCCTAGCTTCAGCTAAATTTTTGTCAAAAGATGCGCTTTTATAGAAAGACTCGTTCCATTTTGCTTCACTATGATAAGCTTCATGCAAAATACTGTCTGCGGGTCTCTCATTCCAACGTGTCATTGCTACAGCTTTTTTCATCCAAGTTTCGTTCCAATAACTTTTTGAAGGTGTCATTTGGATATCTGCTCTTATGTTAGCTTTTGCAAATTGTTGTTGTAGAACCTCAGCAATAGTTGGCCATGTTGGTTCTTTTGTAGAAACGTGAATTGTCATATCAATACCATCAGGGTAACCAGCTTCTTTAAGAAGTTTTTTTGCTGTCGCTGGTTGAGGTGGACACTTCTTATCCATTCTATATTGATCTGAAGGCGCAACTGGAGTATCACAAGATACTGTTGCTGCTCCAGCCATAACTAAATCAACCAGTTCTTGTCTGTCTACAGCTATTCTAACAGCCTTTCTTACTCTAGGGTCATCAAATGGCGCAACGTCAGTTCTCATTACCATACCTCTCCAATTTCCTGTTGGTATAACCGAAACGTTAAACTTTGAATTACCATCAAATATTTTTTTCTGATTGAATGGAACATATCTATTCATATCTATTTGACCTGTAAGTAGAGCTTGAATTCTAGCTTGACCATCTGGGATAGCTATAACATGCACTTCAGCAAGTTTAGGTGCTCCTTCCCAATAATCTGGGTTTGCTTTAAGGATTGTTGTTCCCTCAGCATCAAACTTTTCAACTATAAAAGGCCCAGTTCCAATACCAGTTTTTCCAATGGTATCACCTGATCCATTAGGTATCATTCTTAGTCTGTAGTCAGTTAATAAAAGTGGAAAATCTGCAAATGATGTGTTCAACTTCATTTTAACTGTGTGTGAGTCTACAATTTCAATATCTGTTACTGCACTCATACTTTTCTTAGCAGGAGAACCAATTTCAGGATCTTTAACTCTCATCAAAGAATATTTTACATCCTCTGCATCAAAATCAGTTCCATCATGGAATTTTACACCTTTTCTTAAGTTAAAAGTCCATTCTGTAGCATCTGCATTTCCTGACCAGTCGGTTGCAAGCTCAGGTGATGTTACCCCTTTAAGATCTTTTCTTACGAGACGGTTCTGTGTCATTATTACTACCTGAAACAGTCGTCCTTTAGTAATTGCGTCTAAATTTGTATCTTTTCCAAAACCAACATCATGAGATAATTTAAAAACTCCACTTGATGCATTGGCAAATGAAAACGTTACAAATAGTGATACCAATGAAACTGATATCAATTTAAAAATGTTTTTCATAATTTCCTCTCTTTAAAAAAATAAAAGGTAACAATTAGCAACTTATATAGCAACAGTGAAAATGGTTCTTTTTTATTTGTTTTATTGATGTATTTTAATTATTTAAAAAAAAGTAATGAAAGATTTAATCAATAAATATAGGTTTACAGTTAAGCCTGTTAGCCATGAAAATTCTAACTCTTTAGAGCTTGCAAGATCAATTCAAGTTCATCCATTGACTTATCAAGAGCTTCCTTATGACCCTGAATATTCAAATTATGCTGGAAGATTAACACTTGAGAAATTGTCAAATGTTAGTTCCGAGGAAATGTATTGGAAAGGACGGCAAGAAATAATATTTAGACATACTGGTGAACATCCATTTGAAATATCCGGCCCAGACTCACTTAAGTTATTACAAAAAATATTCCCAAGAGATGTATCAAAAATATCAAAAGGAAGATGTTCTTACCAGTTTGCTTGTTATCATGATGGGGGGATGATTACAGATGGAGTTTTATTAAAAATTGATGAAGATAAATTTTGGTTTGCACAAGCAGATGGCGATCTTTTTTCTTGGTATAAAGCTCATTCTAAAAATATGGATGTTGAAATAAAAGATCCTGACGTATGGGTAAGTCAAATCCAAGGTCCTTTATCAATGAAACTGTTAGAAAATATAGCAGATGGATTTTCTGAAAATAACTGGAAATATTTTGATTGGAAAGAATTACAAATTTTAGATCAAAAAGTGATTGTAAGTCGAAGTGGTTTTACAAACGAACTTGGGTGGGAAATTTATTTTCGACCTGAAAATGAAACTGAAAAAATAGGAGATTACATTCTTGAGGAAGGAAAAAAATTAGGTATGGTTTTAGTCGCCACTCCTGGTTTTAGATGTAGAAGAATTGAGGCAGGTCTACTATCTGCAGGTCAAGATTTTACAAAAAAAACAAATCCATTTTCAGTTGGTCTTGGGCGTTTTATAAATTTTGATAAAGAAGATTTTATTGGAAAAGAGGCTCTCATGACATCAGATAAAAAATGTAAAACATGGGGAATTAGAGTTGCAGAGGGAACTGCTATTAAAGGCGAAAGTATTAAAATAAATGAAAAAAATATTGGTAAAATAACTTCTAGTACTTGGTCGCCATATCAAATTTGTGGAGTTGGCATTGTACATCTCGATAACAATGAAAATGGACCAGGAGATGTTGTTGATGTTAAATGCACTGACGGAAAAGTACATAAAGGTCAACTCTGTAAATTACCCATGTATGATGAAAAAGGAGAAATTGTTAGAGGTATAAATAGAAATATTCCTAGAGAACCCAATCCTTGGACAGGCATTAAAACCACAAATTAATCATTTATTTGTGAAGAATAAAAAACAAATAATAGCAGTTGGTGGTGGAGGATTCACCCATAACGAAGATAAAGATCTAGACCAATTTTTTTTAGATCAAATAAGTAAAGAAAACTGCTCTATTGGATTTTTACCAACAGCCAGCAATGATGACACTAAAAAAACTGAACTATTCTATAAAAGATTTAAAAACAATAACTTTAAAGTTTCTCATTTCGATCTTGTCTCTAAAGTTCAGGGTTTTGAAAACTGGATTTCAAATTTAGACGCTGTTTATGTAGGTGGTGGAAATACAAAATTTATGCTCGACTTATGGAAAAGAAATAATTTATTTAATATTTTTAAAGAAGTTTATAACTCAGGTATAATTCTTTCTGGTGTAAGTGCTGGGGCTGCATGTTGGTTTGATTATTTTCTGACAGACTCAGATGGACCTGGCCTTAAACCATTGCGTGGCATAGGTCTTATATCAGGAAGTTTTACGCCACATTATTCAGATGCAAAAAGAGCAGATAAATACAGAGAAAATATAAATAATATAATTTTACCCAGTGGTATAGCTGTAGATGATGGAGTTGCGGTTCTTTTTATTGACGGAAAACCAACTGAGGTTTATTCTTCCAGAGAAAGTCATAATGCTTATTTTGTTGATCAAAATAAACAACTTAATTTAAAAGAATATATAAAAGTTAATAATGAGTGATAATATTTTACCAAGTCAAAAAATTTTTAGCATAAAAGATGCGAGAGAATTATCACGAAAACGTCTACCTAAATTAGTTTTTGATTTTATTGATGGTGCATCTGGAGATGAAAAATTAGCAGAAATAAATAGCAGAGCTTTAGATCAAATTAGACTTGAACCTAAAGTTTTAAGAAATGTTGAAAAGAGATCTCTTAAAAAAAAAGTATTAGGCTATGAATTTGATTTTCCTTTTGGTTTTGCTCCAATGGGAATGACTAATTTATCATGGCCTGGAGCAGACTCTATGTTAGCAGCAGAAAGTGCGAGAAATAATATTCCTACGTGTGTTTCTATGGCATCTACAACTACTTTAGAAAAAATGTATGAACTTTCAGAAGGTCATTCTTGGATGCAACTATATATATTTCAAGATGAAAATTTTGTTATGGAACTTTTAGATAGAGCAAAAAATACAGGATATGAAGTTGCAATATTAACTGTAGATGTACCAGTACTATCTAGACGAACTAGAGATGATAAAAATGGTTTCTCCTACCCTTTTAAGATTGGTCCAAAACAATTTTTTGATTTTGCAACTCACCCTATTTGGTCTCTTTCTACTTTACTAAGCGGTATACCTAAACCAATGAATTATGTAACATCTAAAAGTGGAGATGGTATATTTAAAAGAAAAGAAAGCAGAGGCTCAACAGATTGGGATACACTTAAAAGAGTTAGAGATAAATGGAAAGGTAAACTTATTATTAAAGGAGTGATGTCTCCAGATGATGCAAATCAAATAAAACAAGCAGGAGCAGATGCAATTCAAGTTTCAAATCATGGAGGCAGACAATTAGATAGCGCTACAGCAGCAATAAATATGCTTCCATTAATCAGAAAGTCAGTAGGAAATGATTTTCCTTTAATCTTTGATAGTGGAATAAGAAGTGGAAGTGATATCGTGAGAGCTCTTGCATTTGGCGCAGATTATGCAATGATTGGAAGGCCCGTAATGTATGCAATGGGTGCTGATGGAAGAAAAGGATTAAGGAGAATTGTGGAAATAATCAAAGAAGAAGCCAGCACGACACTCGGGTTAGTGGGATTAAACGATATTAATGATGTAACTTCTAATATAGTAATAGATAGTACTGTAAATAAGGTAAATTACTAAATGAGCGAAAACAAAATTAGAGGTGGGGCTTTACTTGCGAGGGCTCTAAAAGACAAAGGAATTAGTAAAGTTTTTACTCTTTCAGGAGGTTTTTGTAATCCAGCAATTGAAGGTTTTGCTGAATGCCAAATTGAAGTTATAAACACTCCTCATGAGCAGATTGCAGGTCATTTAGCAGATGGCAATACAAGAATTACGCGTAAACCATCAGTATGTTTAGTTGGACCAGAAGGATTTACAAATGCAGTTCCTTCAATGATGGAGGCTTGGGGTGAGAGAAGTCCAATTATTTACATTACAGGATCTAGCAGTCTTAAAAGACAAGGCTCAGGTGGTTTTAAAGAAATTGATGATGTTTCAATTGCAGCCCCTTTAACGAAATATAGTGCAAGCATTACTGATGGAACTAGAATAAGAGAATTTGTAGACAAAGCATATCATATTGCAACTAGCGGATATCCAGGTGCTGTACATCTTAGTCTTCCTGTTGATATTATGTTTTCATCTTTTGCAGAGGAAGTTGGTTTAGAAGAAAGACCATATTCTCAAAAAGCAAAACCTATAGCCAAAGCGTGGCCAGATCCAAATTCACTTTCAGAAGTCTTAGAACTTGCTTGTAATTCAAAAAAACCAGTCATCATTGGTGGACACGGTGTTTGGTGGTCACATTCAGAAAAAAATCTTGAAGTAGCTGGTAATAATTTAAATATACCAATTTTTAATGTTCCGTATCATCAAAAATTATTAGGAGAGGAGGCTAACGCTTATATGGGGTTAGCAGATATACATCAATACCCTCCTTCAGAATTTGCATTACACAATTCAGATCTGGTTCTTGTCGTTGGAGCTAGGTTAGATAATCAATTAAATTTTGGAAATCCACCTTTTATACCAGAGTCAACAAAATTAGTTTGTGTAAATGGTTCACATGAAGAATTAGAACTTAATAGAGCTGCAGATTTAAGTTTGCTAAGTGATCCTGGTGTTTTTTTAGATACATTATCTAACTTAAAAAAAAATAATAAATGGTCTTTAGATACAAAGTGGTTTCAAGAGAATAAAATAAAGAAGAAAGAGTGGGTAGATAAATCTTTGAAAGAATTAGAAATTGAAGCTGAAGCATCTAAAAAAAATGGAGGAAAAATTCACCCTCTACAACTTTCATTGGATGTTCAAGATGCAATGAGTGAAAATGATTGGCTTGTTATCGATGGAGGAAATACTCATTTTTGGTCAGAAATTGCAATCAACATAGCAGGTGCCAAAGGGAAAAAATTAAAAGGAATATTGCATCCTGGAACTTTTAGTATGTTAGGTGTAGGAGTTTCATTCGCTCTATCTGCTAAAAATCATAATCCAGATTCAAATGTAGTTCTGATAAGTGGTGATGGTGCGTTTTTATCAGGAGGTATGTCTATTGAAAGCGTATTTTATGAGAAAAAACCTATCACTGTTGTAATTGATAATAACGGGGGCCTTGCTTCAATTGGTCAGCAACAAGAGAGGTTATTTAAAAGTGGAAAAAGTGTAGGAACTGATTTTCGTGATATACCATTTCACAAGATATTTGAGGGTTTTGGAGGACATGGAGAATTAGTCAATAAACGAGAAGAACTAGGTCCA
This sequence comes from uncultured Pelagibacteraceae bacterium, assembly GCA_902543405.1. Lineage (GTDB taxonomy): Bacteria > Pseudomonadota > Alphaproteobacteria > Pelagibacterales > Pelagibacteraceae > Pelagibacter. The sequence goes on from CACBYC010000022.1 coordinate 7,831, forward strand.
GCACTTAAAAGAGCTATGGAAAGTGGAAAACCCTCGTGCGTGAACGTTAAAGCAAAACCTGTATTAAGCCCAATAGTCTCTGCAGTTGCAAGTAAAAGAGAGAAATCATCAATAGAATAATCGTGGCAACTTTCTCTTCTCACTTATTGGATGCAACAAATGGCTCGCATGCTGCAAATGTTGAAGTAATTATTTATCAAATTGATAAAAATGGTAAAAAGAAAGTTTTCTGTGAGACTAAATCTGATGAAGGTGGCCGAATAATTCAAGAATTTGAATTAAGTAAAGACGACTGCAAGTGTGAGTATGAAATGGTTTGTAAAACCGGCAATTATTTTTCAGAAAAAAAAATAGTTTCAGAAATTAATATTAAATTTCAAATGGAAGATCAAAATAAAAGATATCATATTCCAATAGTAATTTCTAAAAATAGCTACACAGTGTGGTGGTCTAAGTAAAATGAGTAAAGAAAATTTAATTACACAAAAAAATATAAAATTAAATATGTCTAGGCGTATCAGACGAACTCCATTTACAAATAAAGTAGAGGAATGTGGAGTATCTGATTTTACTGTTGTTAATCACATGCTACTACCAAAAGGTTTTAAAAATACTGTAGAAGAAGACTACTGGCATTTAAAAGAGCAGGTTCAAGTGTGGGATGTGTCTTGCCAGAGACAAGTACAAATTACAGGGCCTGATGCTGAAAAATTGGTTCAAAAAATGACACCACGATCCATAAAAAAAATGGAGACTGGTAAATGCTTTTATATTCCAATAATTGACGACACAGCTGGGATGATTAATGATCCAGTTTTATTAAAACTAGACGATGATATGTTTTGGATTTCTATTGCAGACTCTGATATTTTACTTTGGGCAAAAGGAATTGCTTTGGGATCAAAATTAAATGTAGAAATTATAGAACCAGATGTATATCCACTAGCTATTCAAGGTCCGAAATCTGAGGATCTTCTAATTTCAATTTTTGGTGAGGATATAAAAAAGTTAAAATTTTTTAATTTTAAAGTGTTTGATTTTTTAGGAACTAAACAAATTATTGCAAGATCTGGTTACAGTAACCAAGATGGTTTTGAAATATATTTTAAAGGATTTGAAACACATTTTAATGAGATAGAACTCGGAGAAAAACTTTGGGATACTATATGGGAGAGCGGACAAAAATTTAATATTTCTCCAGGATGTCCAAATTTAATTGATAGAATTGAGGCCGGGTTAATGTCTTATGGAAATGACTTTACAAGAGAAAATAATCCACTTGAGTGTAATCTTGAAAAATACTGCAAACAAGAGGATGATCATGATTTTATAGGTAAAGAGGCTTTAAGAAAGATCCAAACTGATGGAATTGTACAAAAAATGAGAGGAATTTTGTTTGATGGAGATCCGTGTAAGCCAACCGGTATACCTTTACCAGTATACTCAAAAGATAATGCAAGAATTGGGCAAATTGCATCTGGAATATATTCTCCAGGATTTCGAAAGAATATAGGCCTTTCTATGATTTTAAAAGATTATTGGGAAATTGGAAATGAGGTTTTTGTAAATACTTTCAATGGAAAAAATAGAAAAGGCATTATAACTTCTTTACCATTTCCAGATTAACGGTATGTTTATTGAAATGTTTAAACCTGTAATTGTTGGCTTCTCAAGATCGCCTTTCACAATGGCGAGAAAAGGTGCGCTCGTAGATACAAAGCCAGTAAATTTACTAGCGGAAGTGATTAAAAATTTAGTTGCCAAGTCCAATGTTAAAAAAGAGGATATTGAGGATATTGTTGTTGGTTGTGCATTTCAAACTGGAGAGCAGTCATTTAATATTGGAAAGTTAACAACATTTTTAACTGATATGGATGTTAAAACT
>CACBYC010000023.1 GCA_902543405.1 uncultured Pelagibacteraceae bacterium
TGGCTTTAGTTCTTTGTCATTCCTAGGTTTTGGTGTTAGTCCTCCAACTCCAGATTGGGGATTGATGATATCAAATGCCAGAGGTTTAATGTCTTTTGCTTATTGGTCGGTGATAGCTCCAATTGTTGGTTTAAGCAGCTTAATAATTGGCATCAATTTGACAGCTGATGCTTTCGCTAAAGCATTAGGTATAGATAGATCAACAAAAGCGCCTGTTTAAAAATGACTGAAATAATTCAAAAAGTAAAAAATTTATCTATTGGTTTTAAAAGTAAAAAAGGAGAAGAGATTTTAATATTAAGAAACATAAGCACAAATATTAAAAAAGGTGAAACCGTTGGTATTGTTGGAGAGTCTGGATCTGGAAAAAGCACTCTTGCACTTGCAATGATGGGGTATGTTAAGCATGGTCTCTATACTATTGGTGGAGAATGTGAATTCAATTCATCAAATCTTTTAAAAATGAAAAACAGAGATTTGGAAAAAATCAGAGGTAGGAAAATCGCAATGATACCACAAAATGCTGGACAGGCATTAACACCAAATTTAAAAATAGGTTATCAAATTGATGAGGCATTACAGTTGCATTCTGATTTAAAGGAGGAGGAAAGAGAGAAAAAAATTTCTGAATTGTTAAATAAAGTGAGACTTCCTTCCCCAGAAACAATTGCTCTTCGATATCCTCATGAACTTTCAGGTGGACAACAACAAAGAGTTGCTGTTGCAATGGCATTAGCTGGAACTCCTGACCTTTTACTGTTGGACGAACCTACCACTGGCCTAGACGTAACAACACAAGCTCACGTTTTAGAACTGCTTAATTTCATTGCCAAAGACACTGGAACATCAATGGTTTATGTGAGCCATGACCTAGGAGCAATAGCTCAAGTAAGTGACCGTATTATTGTAATGTACTCTGGTGAAATAGTTTTAGAGGGCCCCTCTAGAGATATTCTTAAAAAACCAATTCATCCGTATACATATGGTTTGCTTAAATCTATACCAAAATTATCACTAGCAGGGCTTCCACAATCAATGCCTGGTAGCCAACCTCAACCTGGAACAATGTATAGAGGCTGCAGTTTCTTTGATAGGTGCGATTTTTCAGAAGAAAAATGTAAAAATAACTCTCCTCAACTTGAGTACTTAGAAGATTTAAACACAAGTGTTAGATGTTTTAATTATAAGAGTTTAGTGAATGACAGTCAGGTTAATCAAACCGTTAATAAAATTAAGACGAGTTTGCAGGATAAAGAAATATTAAGCCTTTCAGAAGTTTCAATAAGTTACGCTAAGCAAAAACTTTTAGATCAAGTGTTAAATAGAATTTCTGACGATAATCCAACTGTAAAAGATATTAATATTAATATTAAGAAGGGCGAAACTATAGCTCTTGTTGGAGAGTCAGGTAGCGGAAAGTCAACAATTCTTAAATCTATTGCTGGGTTACTCAGAACCAAAGGTGGAATAATAAAATTTGATCAAAATAGAAATTTATCGTCTGACCTCAAAGAGAGAGATCCTAATGATTTAAGAATTATTCAATTAATTTTTCAAAATCCAGATGAGTCTTTAAACCCAAACCATACTGTTGAAGAAATAATAGCGCAACCATTAAAATTATATTTTGGTTTAAAGAGTGATGAATTAAAAAAAAATATTATAGATCTATTACATAAAGTAAGACTTGGAGAATTTTATATGTCCAGGTACCCCAGACAATTATCTGGTGGTGAAAAACAGAGAGTTGCAGTAGCAAGAGCCTTTGCAGCTAAACCAGATATTATATTATGTGATGAGGTAACATCTGCATTAGATGTATCAGTTCAAGCAGCTGTATTAAATTTGCTACAACAACTTAAAGAAGATTTTGGAACTACATATATATTTGTTTCGCATGATTTAGCTGTCGTAAGAGCTATAAGTGATAGAGTTGCTGTTCTTTATCAAGGAAGATTGTGTGAAGTGGGACCATCAAAAGATGTTTATCAATTTCCATCACACCCTTATACAGAGGTTTTATTAGGAGCAGTGTTGGAACCAGATCCAGATATCAAACCAAAATTAGTTGCTGAGGATATTGTAGAAGAAAAGCCACCTCAAAAAGGATGTAGTTTTCAAGGGAGATGTTCAAGAATATTAGGTGATATTTGTAAGAGTGAGGTACCACCTTGGCAAATAACTAACAGTGGAAACTCTATCAGATGCCACATACCATTAAAAGAATTACAGAAAGACCAAATTAATTAAAGTTTTATATTTATTATTTTAAATTTGCATTCAAGTATGTTTAAATACATACTTGATGAAAAATAATTCTACTTTGATTAAAAATTTATTATCTGATTTTAGAATAAATATTTATTTTCAGAATATTTCTTTGATGTTAATAGGTACACTTATCCTAGCTTTTTCATCAAAAGTTCAAGTTCCATTTTGGCCAGTTCCAATGACGATGCAAACTTTTGCAGTTTTCATAATTGGAATGACATTTGGTTCAAAATTAGCGTTTTTTACAATTTTATTATATCTCTTTGAAGGAGCTATTGGGTTTCCAGTTTTTGCAAAAGGGGGAGGTTTAATTTATTTAACAGGTCCTACAGCTGGCTATCTTTATGGAATGACTATTGCAGCTGGTGTTATTGGTTATTTAGCAGAAAGAAATTTTAACGACTCTTATATCAAAAGTTTATTTTCTCTTTTGCTAGCAACTTTCATAATTTTTGTTTTTGGGGTGGGTTATTTGGGCTCAGTTATCGGTTATGAAAAGGCTTTAGCTGGTGGTCTATATCCTTTTTTACCAAGTGAATTATTCAAAATTGCTCTAGCAGTGGCAATAATTCCATCAATTACAAAAATAATTAAATAATAATATTAAAATATTTAATGGCTTTAAGTTGCTCTTGAATAAATTTTTCATTATAAACTTTTATTCTCATTATGAAAATTAACAAAGTAGTAGTTATAGGGTCAGGCACAATGGGTAGTGGAATCGCTGCTCAATTATGTAATGCAAATGTTCCGGTAACATTGTTAGACTTAACCACTGAAATTTCTGAAAAAGCTAGAGAGAGAATTTTAAAGTCTAGACCTCCTTTATTAATAGATAAGTCAAAAATAAATAATATAAATGTTGGAAATATAAATGACAATTTCAATCAAGTTGGTGAAGCAGACTGGATAGTTGAAGCTGTCGTTGAGAGAATTGATATTAAACACAATATTTATGAAAAAATTTTTAAAGAAAGAAAAAAAGGATCAATAGTATCTTCAAACACATCTTCTATTCCAATTAAAGTTCTTTCAGAAAAACTCTCCGATGAGGAAAAAAAAGATTTTTGTATAACTCACTTCTTTAATCCAGTCAGATATATGGATTTGTTAGAAATTGTAAAAAATGAATATAATGATTTAGATCAAATAAACTCACTTAAAAGTTTTTGTGAAAAAGATTTAGGAAAAGGAGCATTAATCTGTAATGATACTCCAGGATTTTTAGGAAATAGAATTGGTGTCTACGCTATGCAAGTGGCTATGACTGAAGCTTTTAAAATGAAATTAACAATTGAAGAAGCTGATGCCGTTTTTGGAAGACCAATGGGAATACCAAAAACAGGTGTTTTTGGACTTTATGATTTAATTGGAATTGATTTGATGGCTGATGTTTTAAAAAGTTTTATAAAAGAACTTCCAGAAACTGATGATTTTCAAGTTGTGGCGAAGGAAATACCATTAGTTAAAAAACTAATAGAAACTGGGTATACCGGAAGAAAAGGAAAAGGTGGTTTCTATAGAATGAATAAGTCTGATAATAAAAAAATTCTAGAAGGTATAAGCTTAGAAACAGGTGAATATTCACTATCTAAAAAGTTCAATTTAGGATCAGAAAAAATGGATATTGTTGGTCTTATAAATAGAAAAGATAAATATGGTGAATACGCCTGGTCTGTAATTTCAAAAATTATTAAATATGCATCATCTTTAGTTCCAGGTATTACAGATAAATTTAATGATATCGACGAAGCAATGAGACTAGGGTTTAACTGGTCTAAGGGACCTTTTGAAATGTTAAAAGAAATTGGTGTTAAGGATTTTTTTGATAGAATAGATGCATTTGAAAATAATAAGTTTCTTGAAAACTTATCTCAAAGTAAAGACGAAAACTTTTATGGTGAAAGACAACAATACACTGATTTAGAAACTTTAGGTAAAATAAAACCAAAGGCCATTAAATTAGATAAAAATAACTCTGCTGAAACCTATAGATTTGACGACTTTAATATTGTTGAATTCACTACTAAGGCTAATGCTTTAGATTACGACTCGATGGATAGCTTAAAAAATGCAACCGACAAACCTTTAATTATAATAAATGAGGCGATGCAGTTTTCAGCAGGTGTGAACTTGTCTTACACAATGAATTTTGCAGATAAAGGAGATTTTAAATCTATTGAAAAGTTTGTTAAATATTTTCAGGAGACTTGTAAACATTTAAAATATTCTAAGTATCCAGTTGTATCAGCGCCATCAGGGTTGGCATTGGGTGGTGGTTTTGAAGTTTTATGTCAAAGTAACTTTGTTGCGTCCCATACAAACATTCTAGTTGGCTTAGTCGAGACTATGGTTGGATTAATTCCAGCAGGTGGAGGATGTAAAGAAATGCTTTGGAGATGGTCTCAAACTGAAGAAGCTAAAAATGATCCTGATTATGCTTCTTTAAAAGTATTTGATATTATTGGATATGCTAAAACTGCTACATCACCAATTGAAGCTGAGCCTTTAAAATATTTAAGACCAGAGGATAAAAAAATTATGAGTAGAAATAGTTTATTACAGGTTTCTAAAGAGATAATTCAAAATAATAAAGATTTTTCTCCCCCAGAGGAATGTACATTTAAACTGTCAGGAAAAAGCGTTTATGACAAAATGGTAAAAATGTTAGAAAAATTATACAATGAAAAAATTATTCTTGATCATGGCATGGAAGTTGGAAAAGAACTAGCAAAAGTATTGAGTGGTGGAGATACTGCTTTAGAAAAAACCTTATCAGAGGATGATTTATATAAATTAGAGTTAGATGCATTTATGAAGCTAATTGAGACAGAAAAAACTCAACAAAGAATTAAACATACATTGAAAACTGGTAAACCTCTGGTAAACTAACATCATGGCAAATAGACCAACAAAAAAACAAGTAGACAACGCAACAAAAATTCTAATTTCTTGGAAGAAAAAAATGCCATTTTATTATGCTGCAGCTATTATAATTGCTCTAATAATAATTCTAGTTTCTTCAAATTCGAATAAAGAGCTTTCTATGCATCAAAAAAATATCAATGATTTTAAAAAAGCAGCTGAATTTATTCATAAAAATAGCTCTAAAAATTGAAAGATAAAAATAAAAAACCAATCCAACCAGTAAGTGGAACAAAAGTACCAAGATATGCGGGACCATCAACCTTCGCTAGATTGCCAGAATTAAGAGATGTTGAAAGTTGTGATGTTGCAATTGTAGGAGTTCCTTTTGACTCTGGAACTAGTTACAGGCCTGGAGCACGATTTGGACCCCAAAGTATAAGACAAGCTTCAAGACATTTGAGAACAAATTATCACCCAAGTTATGATGTTGAACCATTTAAAGTGCAACAAGTTGCGGATGCAGGGGATATAGCCTGTAATCCTTTTAATATTGATGAGGCTATAAAACAAATAGAAGTTGGTGCTACAGATATTTTAAATAAAGTAGGAGGGATTATTAGTCTTGGCGGTGATCATACAATAGCTGTTCCATTGCTTAGAGCAATTAATAAAAAGAATAAAGGTCCAGTTTCATTAGTCCATTTCGATGCTCATCTAGATACTTGGGATACTTATTTTGGAGCACCTTATACACATGGTACACCATTTAGGAGAGCTAGAGAGGAAAATTTATTTTTAGATGATGCGTCAATGCACGTTGGAATAAGAGGGCCTCTTTATAGTAGAGAAGATATCAAAAATGATGAAAGTTTTGGTTTTAAAATAATCCATTGTGATGAATTTCAAACGGAAGGTATAGACAAAATAGTTGAGAGAATTAGAAACAGAGTAGGAGACAATTCCTTATATATGTCGATAGACATTGACGTCTTAGATCCAGCTTTTGCTCCTGGAACTGGTACACCCGAGATAGCAGGTATGACTACGAGAGAAATTGTAAATGTTATTAGAGGATTGTCAGGCTTAAACTTAGTTTCAGCTGATGTTGTTGAGGTAGCACCAGCATATGATCATGCAGAAGTAACTTCTTTAGCAGCTGCTACAATTGTTTATGAATTGACAAATTTGTTTGCAAAAGCCTAAAGAACAGATAGCTTAATATATGCTAGAAAAAAGAAATTTTTATATAAATGGTAAATGGGTAGAACCAAAAAATTCTAAAGATATTCAAGTAATAAATCCTGCTACAGAAAAAAGTTGTGCTGTTATTTCATTGGGTGGAAAAGAAGATGTTGATGATTCAGTGTCAGCTGCAAAAACTGCTTTTCAAACTTGGGGTTTTACAAAAAAAGAAGAGAGGATTAAACTATTAGAAAAGTTCTATGAGCTATATAAAAAAAGATGGAATGACACCACAGAAGCAATAATGATGGAAATGGGTGCTCCAAAAGATTTTGCATCGAAACTACAAACTGGTACAGGAGCCAGCCATACGAAATCATTTATAAAGTATCTTAAAGCTTTTGATTTTGAAAAACCTTTAGGAGATCACGCACAAGATCAGAGAATTATTTATGAACCCAAAGGAGTTTGTGTATTAATAACTCCTTGGAATTGGCCAATGAATCAAGTTTGTTTAAAAGTAATCCCAGCTTTAGCAGCAGGATGTACTATGATCTTAAAACCTTCTGAGCTAGCACCTTTGTCATCGATGATACTTGCAGAGCTTATTGATGAGGCAGGTTTTCCAAAAGGTGTATTTAATTTAGTTAATGGAGATGGGGAAACTACAGGTAATGCACTGACAAGTCACAAAGATGTAAATATGATATCTTTTACAGGTTCAACAAGAGCTGGAGCTCTAATTTCTCAAAACGCAGCAAAAGACTTTAAAAGGGTAAGTCTTGAATTAGGTGGAAAAGGAGCAAATATTATTTTTAAAGATGCAGATTCTGAGGCAATTGAAAGAGGAGCAGCAAGATGTTTTAGAAATTCAGGGCAATCATGTAATGCACCTACAAGAATGCTGGTAGAAAAATCAATTTATGATGATGCAGTAAATAGATTAAAAAAATTTGCTAATGAATATAAAGTTGATGTTCCTCAAAAAGAAGGGGACCATATAGGTCCAGTAATATCAGAAACTCAATATAATAAAATTCAAGGTTTAATTAAAAAGGGTATAGACGAAGGAGCTAATTTAATAGCAGGGGGACCTGGAAAACCTGATGGTTTAGAAGATGGTTATTACGTAAAGCCAACTGTTTTTGCTGATGTAAATAATAATATGGAAATTGCCAGAACTGAGATTTTTGGTCCAGTATTATCAGTAATTCCATTTGAAACAGAAGAAGAGGCAATAGCAATTGCAAATGATACTCCATATGGTTTGACAAACTATATTCAAACCGAAGATCAAGAAAAAGTTAAAAGAGTTGCAAGAAAACTTCGATCAGGAATGATAGTTGCAAATACTGCTTCACTTGCTGTAGACGCCCCATTTGGAGGATTTAAACACTCTGGAATAGGGAGAGAAGGTGGAAAAGAAGGTTTGTTAGAATTTTTAGAAGTAAAATCTATTGGTGGTTGGAATTAATTCAAAGATTTATTTTTTACACCATCTAAAAAACGAATACATTTTTTAATTTCAGATAGTTTTATAAACTCATCAATCTTATGTGCTTGCTTTATAGATCCTGGTCCACATACAACTGTACTTATCCCAATCTCTTGAAATAGTCCTGCTTCGGTTCCAAATGAAACCACTTCTCTAGAATTATCTCCAGTTATACTTGAAACAAATTCACACGCCTCTGAGTTAGAAATTCTATCGAAACCAGTTATTTCACCAATAATATGTTTTTTAATTGAAGACTCTGGATAAATTTTTTTCATTTTGGGTAAAAGAATTTCTTTTGTAAATTTATCTATTTCGTCATTTAAATAAATTCCATCTTCTTTAACAACTGGTCTTGTTTCCCAGTTCACATGACATTTATCAGCGATTACATTATGTGCAATGCCACCAAAAATTCCACCAATTTGTAAAGTTGAGTATGGAGGATCAAAGATAGAATCTTTAAGCTGTCTTTCTTTAAGTTTTTCTTTTAATTCTAAGAGTTTATTTACATATCTTGCTGCAAATTCAACCGCACTTACTCCTTTATCTGGTTGAGAACTATGACCTGCAAGACCTTCAAAGTAAGTAGTATATTCATAGCATCCTTTGTGTGCATCTATTATTTTCATATTAGTTGGTTCACCTACAATACAAATACAATCATGTATTTCCCTTTTTTTTAATTCTTTAATTAAAATAGGCGCACCTTTACATGCAGTTTCCTCATCGAAAGTAAATGAGAAATGAATATCTCTATCCAAATTTGATGAAGAGAAAATAGGAGCATATGCTAATGCGCATGCTATAAATCCTTTCATATCACATGAGCCTCTACCAAATAATTTATCTTCTTTAATTGTTGCATCAAAAGGATCTGTTGCCCATCCTTTAGAAACTGGAACTACATCAGTATGACCAGATAAAATTATTGGTTTTTTGTCACTCGCTTTTTTAGCTTTAATAGTTGAAAATAGATTTACTCTTTTTTCTTCTTCGTCATATGTTCTAAAAGATACCGCACCCAATGAATTTAAAATGTTATCACAATAGTCAATTAGTAGAGTATTGTTTTCACCAGATACAGTTTTAAATGCAATTAAATCTTTTAGTATTTTAATTGAATTACTATATATTTCTTCTAAATTATTTCCTGTACTCATTTGTTTTTAATTATATATTAAATCTATGAAAGAACAAATAACCTACGACATTTATGACAAAGTAGATATCAGAGTAGGAACAGTAATATCGGTAAAAAAAAATGAAAAAGCAAGGAAACCATCTCTTGTTGTTGAGGTTGATTTTGGAAAAGATATAGGAATTAAGCAATCATCAGCACAGATAACCCATTATTATAATGAGGAAAATTTAGTTGGAAAACAAGTCATTGGTATATGTAATTTTCCTGAAAAAAATATAGCAGGTATTGTCTCTCAGGTTTTAATACTTGGTTCTATAGATGAGGAAGGCAAAGTTGTTCTTGTTCACCCGTCCCAAAAAGTAGAAAATGGTTTGCCTGTAGCATAAACATGCACCCCGAATT
>CACBYC010000024.1 GCA_902543405.1 uncultured Pelagibacteraceae bacterium
AGGTGCAATTGCCTTAGGATGTAAAAAATTAAAATTAAGTAAAAAAAAATTAAAACTTGATAAAAGTCAAGCAGTAGCCTCCATTGGTCAAATTGAGTTAATGAATCTTTTTAAAAAAACTTTTAATAAGTCTAAAATCAACCTATCACAAATTTTGTTAACACTTGAAGATACTGAAAAAAGAAGAAGAGCTATTAATGCAAAAAGAACTTTTGAAAATTTATTTAGCCTTGGCTTTATTCCAATAGTAAATGAGAATGATAGTATAGCTACTTCTGAAATTAAGTATGGTGACAATGACAGACTAGCATCTAGGGTTGCACAAATATCAAGTGCGGATTGTTTAATTTTATTATCTGATGTAGATGGTCTTTACTCTAAAGATCCAAAATTAGATAAAAAAGCTAAGTTAATTCGTGAAATTAAAAATATTGACCAAAATGTAGAAGGGTTAGCAACAAATAAAACTGGAGAATTTGGAACTGGTGGAATGAAAACTAAAATTGATGCTGCTAAAATTTGTCAATTCTCAGGGTGTCATATGGCAATTGCTAATGGCATAATAAACAGACCAATTCAGAAAATTTTAATTAGAAATATATGTACTTGGTTTTTGCCTAAAATTTCGAAATTAGATGCGAGAAAAAAGTGGATAATAAGCTCAGTTTCTCCAAAAGGAAAAATAATTATTGATGAAGGTGCATTAACAGCTTTGAATAATGGAAAAAGTTTACTAGCCGCAGGAATTAAAGATGTGCATGGTAGTTTTAGTAAGGGTGATCATATCAAAATCCTAAACAATGATATGAGCGAATTTGCAAGAGGATTAAGCAGTTTCTCTTCAGAAGAGATCTTGAAAATTAAAGGTAAGCACTCTAATAAAATAAATGATATTTTAGGTTATGTTTCGAAATCAGAAGTTATTCATAAAGATGATATGGTATTAATCAAATGAGTAAAACTTTAGAAAAAATTGGTTCAAATGCGAAAATTGCTTTTCAAAACAAAATAAGTAATAAAAAAAAAAATAAAGTATTAAATCATTACATTCAACTTATTAAAAAAAACCAAAATAAAATTTTAGTTGAAAACACAAAAGATATTAAAATTGCCAAAATTAAAAAACTTAAAGAGAATTTAATTAAAAGACTTGCTCTTAATAATGACAAAATAAGCTCAATTATTAAATCAATTGAAACTATTGCAAAATTTAAGGATCCAGTAGATGTTGATATAGAAACCTGGAAAAGACCAAACGGTTTAAAACTAAAGAGAGTATCAATTCCGATTGGTATTATTGGTGTAATTTATGAAAGTAGACCAAATGTTACTTCGGATGTATCTACACTTTGTTTTAAGTCTGGGAACTGCGTAATATTAAGAGGAGGATCTGAGGCTTACTTTAGTAATAAAATTTTAGCTAATCTTTTTAGAAAATCATTAGAAAAATATAAAATAAATAAGAATTTTGTTCAGTTTATAGAGAATAAAAATAGAAAACTGGTCGACTACATGCTGTCAAAAATGTCAAAATATATAGATGTTATTATTCCAAGAGGTGGAAAAAGTCTTGTAAAAAAAGTTCAAGATTTATCCTCTGTTCCTGTTATTGGACACCTTGAAGGTATGTGTCATACATATATTGATAAAGATGCGAATCTTTCAATGGCAAAAAAAATATTAATCAATGCTAAATTGCGTAATACTAGTATTTGTGGAGCTACCGAGACACTTTTAATACATAAAAATAAATCTAAAAATGTCGATGAGATACTAAATGAACTCACTAAAAGAGGTTGTTCTATTTATGCTGATAGAAAAATTTCTAAATTGTTTAACGGAAATTCAAGATTAGCAAATAATAAAACATGGTCCAAGGAACATTTATCTGCAAAAATTTCTGTAAAACTAGTAAATAATATTAATGATGCAGTAAATCATATTAATAAATATGGAACAATGCATACTGATGCGATAATTACAAATAATAAAATTTCTGCAAAATTTTTTATAAAAAATATTAAAAGTTCGATCGCTATTCACAATTCTTCAACACAGTATGCTGATGGAGGAGAATTTGGTTTTGGAGGTGAAGTTGGAATTTCAACAAATAAACTTCCACCAAGAGGTCCTGTTGGACTAAACCAGCTAGTTAGTTACAAATATGAGATATATGGATCTGGACAAACAAGGAAATAAAAAAAAAATTGGTGTTCTTGGAGGCACCTTTGATCCAGCACATAAAGGACATTTAAGTATCTCTAAAGAGGCAAAAAAAAGATACAATATTGATAAGATTATTTGGGCGGTTACCAAAAAAAATCCATTTAAAGAGAAAAGTAGTTTAAGTTTAGATAAAAGAATAAATTTTGCAAAAAAAATTTCTCAAAAAAATTCGTTTATAAAAGTAAAATATTTTGAGGATAAAATTAAATCAAATAGAACAATTGACCTGATAAAGTATATAAAAAAAAATAATAAAAAGACTGATATTTATTTTATAATGGGAGCAGATAGTTTGATTAATTTTCACAAATGGAAGAATTCTGATTTAATTTCATCTATTTGTAACATTCTAGTATTTGATAGGGACAGATATAAGGCCAAATCATTAAGTTCTAAAAGCTTTAAAAAGTATAGCAAGAAGAGCTTAAAATTTATAAAATTTAATAAGGTCAATATTTCATCTTCTAAATTAAGAAAAATTTGATACTCTTTTAATAATTAATGGACAAAATCTCTTCTCTTCACAAAGATGTGGTCAATCTCTTAGATGCAAATAAAGCCCTAGATATTGTTTCAATAGATTTGGATGGAAAATCATCAATAGCGGATCAAATGATAATCGCTAGCGGAACGTCTTCAAGACATATCCAAGCTTTATCTGAGCAAGTATATGAATATTTGAAAAAAAATGGTGTAAGCAATTGTAAAATTGAAGGAAGTGAAAGTAGTGATTGGAAACTTGTAGACGGAATAGATCTTATTATTCATATTTTCAATCCTGAAAAAAGAAAATTTTACGAATTAGAAAAAATATGGTCTGAATTAATTCCTAAAGAAAAATTAATTATATGATGAAAAAACTTAAAACATATATTTTATCAATATTTATTTTTTTTTTCGTAACTAGTATTGTTAGCGCATCAGAAGAGAATGATATTTATAAAAAAATAGATGTTTTTTCAGAAGTTTTAGATAAAATTAATAAAGAATTTGTTGATGAGGTGAACCAAAGTGATGCAATGGATGCTGCGATCAATGGTGTTCTTCAATCCTTAGATCCATATTCTGCTTATATGTCACCAGAATCTTATCAAAGTATGCAAACAGAAACGAGTGGAGAATTTGGAGGACTGGGAATTGAAGTGAGCATGGAAGCAGGGGTAATAAAGGTAATAACACCTATGGACGATTCACCTGCCGCTGAAGCAGGAGTTAAAGCTGGTGATTATATTGTAAAAATTAATGATATTCAGGTTCAAGGTAAATCTTTAAGTGAAGCAGTTGATATCATGAGGGGTCCTGTTGGATCAGATATTGAAATAACAGTTAGAAGAAGGGGTGAACGAAAGGCATTAGTTTTTAATATTACTAGAGAGAAAATTAAAGTTTCATCAGTAAAATCTGAGATATTAGATAATCAAACTGGTTATTTAAGACTTACCTCTTTTAATGAAAACAGCAGTGTTCAAATTAGTGATAAAATTAAAGAGTTTAAAAAAAATAAAAATGTTAAAAATTATATTTTAGATTTGAGAAATAATCCTGGTGGACTACTTTCTCAAGCAATTAAAATTACAGATTTTTTTATAGATAGTGGAGAAATTGTTTCAACAAAAAGTAAAAGAAAATATGAAAGTAGGAAATTCTTTGCAAGGAAAGGTGATATAATAGATGGCAATACAATTGTTGTCTTAATAAATTATGGTTCAGCATCTGCATCTGAAATTGTAGCAGGCGCGCTAAAGGATCACAAAAGAGCGATAATAATTGGAGAAAATAGCTATGGTAAAGGCTCTGTGCAATCAATAATTCCTCTCAAAAATAAAGGTGCAATAAGATTGACTGTTTCTAAATATTATCTTCCATCAGGAAAATCTATATCAGAAATTGGTGTCTCTCCTGATATTGAGGTAGCTGAAGGATCTGATGACTTTAGGTTTAATACCGTTACAGACAATCAACTGCAATTCGCTCTAGAGCTTTTAAACGGCTAAAATGAAAGAGAAATATAAAAATTTACCACTTAGAAGTGGTGTTGGGATAGTTGTTTTAAATAAAGAAAACAAAATTTTTGTAGCAAAAAGAATAGATAATAAAAAAAACTTTTGGCAAATGCCACAAGGTGGAGTTGATAAAGGTGAAGACTTTTATGAAGCTGCAATTAGAGAATTAAAAGAGGAAACTAGTATTAAATCAGTAAGTTTAATTAAAAAAATTGATGGCTTACTTACTTACCATTTACCAAATGAATTATTAGGAATTATTTGGAAAGGTAAATTTAAAGGTCAAAAACAACAATGGTATGTAATGAGATTTAATGGTGATGAAAAAGAAATTAATATTAATACTAAATATCCAGAATTTCTTGAGTGGAAATGGGTAGATCCAGATAAAATTACTGAACTAGTGGTAGAATTTAAACTACATGTATACAAAAAAATTCAAGAAGAGGTAAAAAAAATTTTAGTTAATTGATTTTAATACTTCAAGTTTTTGATCAAGCAAATATTTTTCCTGATCATTTATATCAGACTTGTTAAGTTCTTCTTCAGCAGATTTCTGAATTTCAGAAATTTTTTCTTTATCAATGTCTTTTAAATTTAAAATAAGACTTGTAAGTATTGAAAGATTATTATCTTTAAATTCAATTATTCCATCATTTACATAAAAACTTTCTTCGCCAGACTTTGAAAATATTTTAATTATTCCTGGTTTTAAAAAAGAAATAATAGAAATATGGTCTTTTAAAATCCCTATCTCACCTTCAAATGCAGGAACAACTACCTCAGTGACATCATTTTTTGATAAAAATGATTTTTCAGGGTTTACTATTTCTAGAGAGTATTCTTCGCTCATTATGCGGCAGCTTCATTAGCTAAACTCTCAGCTTTTTGAATAGCTTCTTCAATAGTGCCAACCATATAAAATGCAGCTTCTGGTAAGTGATCATATTCACCTTTACAAATAGCATCAAAGCCTTTAATCGTTGACTCTAAATCTACAAGCTTACCTGGCGAGCCAGTAAATACTTCAGCTACAAAGAAAGGTTGAGAGAGAAATCTTTGTATTTTTCTAGCTCTAGCAACAACTAATTTATCTTCCTCTGACAATTCATCCATACCTAAAATTGCGATAATATCTTGTAAAGATTTATAAGTTTGCAGAACTTTTTGTACTTCTCTAGCAACTCTATAATGTTCGTCACCAACTATTCTAGGATCTAAAATTCTAGACGTTGAGTCTAATGGATCTACTGCTGGGTAAATTCCAATTTCAGCAATCTGTCTAGAAAGTACTGTTGTTGCATCTAAGTGAGCAAATGAAGTTGCAGGTGCAGGGTCAGTTAAGTCGTCTGCAGGAACATAAATTGCCTGAACAGATGTAATTGAACCTTTATTCGTTGTTGTTATTCTTTCCTGTAAGTTACCCATATCAGTTGCTAATGTTGGTTGATATCCTACAGCTGAAGGTATTCTACCAAGCAATGCTGAGACCTCAGATCCTGCTTGTGTAAACCTAAATATATTATCAACGAAGAATAGCACATCTTGACCTTCTTGATCTCTAAAATACTCAGCAACAGTTAATCCAGTTAAAGCAACTCGCGCTCTTGCACCTGGAGGCTCATTCATTTGACCATAAACTAATGCTGCTTTTGAACCTTCCCCATCAGTTTTAATAACACCTGAATCTATCATTTCGTGGTAGAGGTCGTTTCCCTCTCTAGTTCTTTCTCCTACTCCTGCAAAAACTGAAAATCCACCATGAGCTTTTGCTACGTTATTAATCAATTCCATAATTAGAACAGTTTTACCAACTCCAGCTCCACCAAATAAACCAATTTTACCACCTTTTGCATAGGGTGCTAAAAGATCAATAACCTTTATTCCTGTGACAAGTATTTCAGTCTCAGTTGATTGATCATTAAATTCTGGTGCAGCTCTGTGAATTGGCCAATTATCTGAACTTTTAACTTCGCCTCTTTCATCAATAGGCTCACCAATCACATTTATAATTCTTCCGAGAGTCTCCGGCCCCACTGGAACTTTAATTGGAGCAGCTGTGTCTGTTACCTCATCTCCTCTTTTAAGACCTTCTGTTGCATCCATTGCAATAGTTCTAACACTTGACTCCCCTAAGTGTTGTGCAACCTCCAAAACTAATCTATTTCCACCATTGTCGCACTCTAGTGCAGTTAAAATTTCTGGTAGTTCTCCATCAAATTTTACGTCTACTACCGCCCCAATAATCTGTGTTATTTGTCCTTTTCTCATAATTATAAACTTTCTGCTCCTGAAATTATTTCTATTAACTCTTTAGTAATTGCTGCCTGACGACTTCTATTATACTCAATAGTAAGTTTGTCAACCATTTCACCTGCGTTTCTGGTTGCATTATCCATTGCACTCATTCTTGAACCTTGCTCGCTAGCTGAATTCTCTAACATCGCTTTAAAAATCTGAGTTGAAATGTTTTTTGGTAATAAGTTACTCAATATTTCATCTTCTTCAGGTTCAAACTCATAATTGTCTTCTGATGAATTTTCCTCTTTTTCAGATGTTTTTAAAGGAATGATTTGTTGTTCTTGTGGAATTTGAGTAATTACATTCTTAAATTGATTATAAAAAATTGCACATACATCAAATTCTTTTTTATCAAATTTTTCTATAACAATCTTACCAACTTTGTCAGCATCAAAATAATTTACATTTTTTGAATCTTTAAAAGATATTCTCTCTATAATATTATCACCATAAAGACGTTTTAGTTGGTCATAACCTTTGGTTCCAACTGTTATAATTTTTAGAGTTTTTCCTTCATCTAAAATTTTTTGAAAATATAGTTTAGCTTTTTTGATAATATTTGTATTAAAACCTCCACAAAGACCTCTATCGGATGTCATTACAACACATAAATGTACTTTATCTTCTCCAGTGCCAGATAAAAGTTTTGGAGCATTATCAATATCTGAGATACCATTTGATAAGTTTAAAATAATATTATTCATTTTATCTGAGTAAGGTCTTCCTTTCTCTGCATTTTCCTGCGCTCTTCTCAGTTTTGCAGCAGCAACCATTTTCATTGCCTTGGTAATCTTTTGTGTAGACTTAACACTTGATATTCTTTTTTTTAGATCGTCTAAACTAGCCATTATTTTTTATGAGTTAAAATCTTTCTTAAGTTGTAAAATAATTTCATTCAATTCTTTCTCTTTGTCATCTTCAAGTTTTCCTGAAGCCGTGATTGACTCAATTATATCTGGCTTTTCAGATTTACATTTTTCAATAATTTTATTCTCAAAATTTGAAATATTTTTTTGTTCTATATCATCAAGATGTCCTCTAACACCACAAAATACAGAAATGACTTGTTCTGCAACTGTCATTGGGGAATATTGGTCTTGCTTTAATAGTTCAGTTAATTTTGATCCTCTGTTAAGTAATTTCTGAGTAGACGCGTCAAGATCTGAACCAAATTGTGCAAACGCAGCCATTTCACGATACTGAGCAAGTTCTAATTTCATTGATCCTGAGACTTTTTTCATGGCCTTTGTCTGCGCAGAGGATCCTACTCTTGATACAGATAGACCAACGTTAATTGCTGGTCTTATACCCTGGTTAAAAAGTTCAGTTTCAAGGAAAATTTGTCCATCAGTAATTGAGATTACATTTGTTGGTATAAATGCAGAAACGTCACCTCCCTGAGTCTCAATGATTGGAAGAGCTGTTAAAGAGCCACCTCCATGTTCATCACCTAATTTTGCTGCTCTTTCAAGTAATCTACTATGTAAATAAAATACATCACCAGGATAAGCCTCTCTTCCAGGAGGTCTTCTTAACAATAGAGACATTTGTCTATAAGCGACCGCTTGTTTTGATAAATCATCATATATTATTAAAGCATGCATTCCATTATCTCTAAAATATTCACCCATAGTACATCCAGTGTATGGAGCTAAAAACTGAAGTGGTGCTGCATCTGATGCTGTTGCTGCAACTATTGTTGTGTATTCCATTGCACCAGCTTCCTCTAATGTTTTTTCAATCTGTCTAACTGTAGATCTTTTTTGACCTACGGCTACATAAATACAATATAGTTTTTTCTTCTCATCACCTGACTCGTTAATTTTTTTCTGGTTTATAATAGCGTCAATAGCCACTGCTGTTTTACCAGTTTGTCTATCTCCAATAATTAATTCTCTTTGTCCTCTTCCAATTGGAACCAGACTATCAATTGATTTGAGACCAGTCTGCATAGGTTCGCTAACGGATTTACGTGGAATTATTCCTGGAGCTTTGACTTCAACCCTGCTTCTTTTTAAACTTTTATCTAATGCACCTTTTCCATCAATTGGATTTCCTAAACCATCAACTACTCTTCCAAGTAATTCTTTTCCAACTGGTGTATCAACAATCGCACCAGTTCTTTTTACAGTATCACCTTCCTTAACTGCTTTATCATCACCAAAAATTACAACACCTACATTTTCACTTTCTAGGTTCAACGCCATTCCTTTCGAACCATCAGAAAATTCTACCATCTCTCCAGCTTGAACATTGTCTAATCCATAAATTCTTGCTATACCATCTCCTACAGATAAAACCTGACCAACCTCAGTAACCTCAGCTTTATCTCCAAATTTTTTAATTTGTTCTTTTAATATTTTCGTAACTTCTGAAGGATTTATTTCCATTTAAGCCTCTATCATTGTATTTTCGATTTGTTGTAATTTATTTTTAATAGAGGTATCTACCATAATACTACCAACTTGAATTACTAAACCTCCAATTAAACTTTTATCATATTTATAGTCTAATTTTATTTTCGCATTAAAATTTTGAGATAATTCATCTTTTATTTTACTTACTTGTTCTCCTGATAATTCTTTAGAAGAGATTAGTTCAGCTTTTACTTCTCCTCTTTTTTTTGAACAAGTATCTACAAAATCTTGAAGAATTGTTTTTACATAAAAAAATCTTCTTTTAGATATTAGAAAACCTAAAAATTTTGATAATAAAGAATTTAATTTA
>CACBYC010000025.1 GCA_902543405.1 uncultured Pelagibacteraceae bacterium
AAAACTGATTAAATATTTTGGATATAAATCAATGGGTATTTTTTATTTGAGTTATTTACTTATTGGTGCAGTTACAATATTGATTTGGTTAATATTTCCAAAATTATTACTTTTCTTATTTTTAATTATCGCTGCTTTTCATTTTGGAAAAGAGGACTCAGAATTTATTAATCAAAAGAAAAACTTTGAATTAATTTATTTTTTAAAAGGATCATTAATAATTACCTCGCCTTTATTTTTCCATAAAGAGGAAACACTAGCAATATTCGAGACATTAAATTTTTATATTTCAAATAATTTAATAATATCTAACGAGATATTATTCATATTTATCTTACTATCTTTAATTTCTGGAATTATTTTATCATTAAACAAAAGTTTTGAAGCAAAGTCATTATTATTAATGGATTATTTATCAATACTTATTCTTAATTATTTCCTTAATCCAATAATTGCTTTTACGATTTACTTTTGCTTTTTACATTCTATAAGGCACTCGATTTCTTTGATTAGAGAAATAAATAATAATTTGACAAAAGGTTTACCAGTATTCATTAAAAAAGCCCTTCCACTAACAATTTTGACAATTTTTGGATATGTTGTTTCAATATCAATACTGAATAATTATAACGAATTTAACGAAACTATATATCGAGTAATTTTTATTGGATTGGCCTCTTTAACTTTTCCACATATATTGCTCGAATATTTAATTGAAAAAAATGAGCAATAAAAATATTAATTTAATTGGGTGGATTTTATTCATTATTTCTGCGTTGGGTTTTATTATATCAAGTGTGGGGAGTTTTTGGGCTATGTTTGGCAGTCTTTTTTTTCTAATTGCATGTATTGTTTTTTTAATCCCATTTTTCCGAAAGGATGGAAGTGAAAAATAATCATCTTAAAATACTTTTAGCAGCTCCCAGAGGTTTTTGTGCGGGTGTTGATAGGGCAATTGAAATTGTTAAAAAAAGTATAGAAAAATATGGTGCGCCAGTTTATGTGCGCCATGAAATAGTTCATAACAAACATGTAGTAGATGGTTTAAAAAAAATTGGCGCAATATTTGTTGAAGAGATTGATGAGATTGAGGATAAAACAAGGCCTGTTGTCTTTTCAGCTCATGGTGTACCAAAATCAGTTCCTCAAGAGGCAAAAAGTTTAAATATGATTTTTGTAGATGCCACATGTCCACTTGTATCTAAAGTTCATAGAGAAGCAGAAAATTTAGATAAAAAGGACATTAAAGTTTTGCTTATAGGTCATAAAAACCATCCTGAAGTAATTGGTACTATGGGGCAAGTCTCTGATGGAAAAATTGATCTTATAGAAACGATTGATGATGCAAAAAATTATGAAAGAGCTGAAAATAAAAAACTTGCTTATATAACACAAACAACATTGTCGGTTGATGATACAAAAGATATTATAAATGTATTAAGAGAACGTTTTCCTGATATTCATGAGCCAAAAAAAGATGATATATGCTATGCAACCACGAATAGACAAGCAGCAGTCAAAAAAATTGCAAAAGAGTGTGATAATCTTTTTGTAATTGGTAGTAGGAATTCTTCTAACTCAGTTAGATTAGTGGAAGTAGCTCAAAATAATGGGTGTGAAAATGCTGAATTAATTCATTCAGAAAGCAGCTTTCCACTTGAAAAAATATCTAAATGCAAAACAATAGGTATTTCATCTGGTGCCTCAGCTCCTGAAGTATTAGTTAATGAATTCATAGAAAATATAAAAAAAAAATTTACCGTAGAAATAGAGGAAGTTGAAATAGTCAAAGAAGACGTAACATTTAAAATCCCAGGAAAATTGAATTAATGGCCGTTTATACTAGAATAAATAAGGGTGATTTAAGCTTAATAGAGAAAACCTTTAAAATAGGTAAAGTTCTATCATTTTCAGGAATAAAAAAAGGAATTGAAAATACTAATTACTTAATAAGAACAAAGAATAAAAAAATAATACTGACTATTTTTGAAAAAAGAGTTCAAAAAAAAGATTTACCTTTTTTTATGGATCTTATGTTTGGCTTATCAAAACAAAAAATTAAATGTCCAGAGCCTATTAAAAATAAAAAAGGTAAATATTTATTTAAGATTAAAAATAAAACTGCATGTTTGGTCAGCTTTCTTGAAGGAAAGGATAAAATCAATTTAACAAGTAAAGATTGTTACGTTGTGGGAAAAAATGCAGCTTTATTACATATTGCAGCTAAAAAATTAAGGTTATTTAGAAAAAATTCTTTGTCGGTTAATTCTTGGGGGCCGTTGCTTAATAGAATAGACAAAAGAATTAATAAACTTTCAGATGATTTAATAAATATTATGAAGAATGATTTATCTGATATCAAAAAAAAATGGCCAAAGAGTATGCCCAATGGAATAATACATAGTGACCTTTTTATAGATAATATTTTTTTCTATAAGAAAAAATATTATGGTTTTATTGATTTTTATTTTTCCGCAAATGATTTCTTGGCATATGAGTTAGCAACATGTGTGAATGCTTTATGTTTTAAAAAAAGAAATAAAGTGTTAGTTTTAGACAAAAACAAATCTGCTCAATTATTAAGAGGCTATCAATCAATTCGTAAATTGAATTCCAAAGAAAAGAGTAATTTTAATACTTTATGTCGTGGTTCAGCTTTAAGATATCTTCTGACAAGATCATATGATTATTTAAATACCCCAAAAAAAGCATTAATCAAAATCAAAGATCCCTTGGAATATTTAGATAAATTGAATTATCATAAAAATATTAATTCTTTTAAAGATTATATAAACCATGATTAAAATCTATACTGATGGATCTTGTATAGGCAATCCTGGAAAAGGGGGATGGGCTGCAATAATTATTGAAAACAATAAGCAAAAAATAATTTCTGGATCTGAGGAGTACACAACAAATAATAGGATGGAATTGATTGCAGTAATAAAATCAATAGGAACTGTTAAAAAAAATGAACTTACTATTATTACAGACTCTATGTATGTAAAAAATGGAATTGAAGTTTGGATACATAAATGGAAAAATAACGGTTGGATGACAGCTGAAAAAAATCCAGTAAAAAATAAAGATCTTTGGATAATGCTTGATAAATTGGAAAATAAAAAAAAGATTAAGTGGGAATGGGTTAAAGGGCACTCATCAAATAAACTTAATGATAAAGTAGATAAAATAGCTCGGGGTGAAGCTGAGTCAGTAAATTTTAACGAAAAAATTTAGTTATAAAATTTTTATTGCTAAGAAAGATTTTTGCCAAAGGATTTATCAAAAAAATACTCAACTTCTTTTACTTTTGTTTCAACCTCACACGCTCTTTCAATCAGATATGAGGGTCTATCTTGAGTAATTGGTACTGTAATTTCTGAAGTTTTGAAATTTTCATTATGAATACTAATACGTTTCATTGAGAGATCATAATTTACATCATTACTCGTTCTATATGGATAAATATAAGTTTTAAAACCTTTTAAATTTAATTTTTGATCCCATTGTGAAAATACATTCCATATTTCCAAAAAAAGATTCGTTTTGTCATTATTTGACTCTTTAATTATGAAGTAATCAGAAGGTATAAGTTGCTCGAACTCCCTATCTTTATTATTTTTGTAATAAATTTCGTCATCATTTAATTGAAATTGTGATATTGATAGTTGATCAATTAAAGGGGTAGTTTTATCATCAATAGTTTCATTATAAAACTTTCCATCAGATAGTTTAACACTTGCAGCAATAGGTTTACAAATGAATACTTTATTATCTGCTGAAGAAAAAGTATTTAGTGAGATAAAAAATAAAATAAAGAAGACAGAAAAGAGCTTAATTAATTTCACTCTATAACAATAACATCATTAGATGGTTTGATTCAGACTTAATTATGTTCAATTAATGATATTTTTTTATCAAAGTTTCCTAACTTCGTGATATCATTAATAATGTCCTATACAAAACCTTGCAATAAGTGCGGTCAGAGAATAAGTATTAGACAAATGCCTGCAGGACAATGGGTTGCTTTTGATGTCTCTACTGAGGAAACTCATGTCTGTGGAATAAAAAATCAACCTGATATTTCAGTAAAATTAAAAAGTAAAAAAAAAACTAAGATTGAGGATAATACTGAGGATTTTGGTATCAAAGTAGACGATATTAAAGATGAGCCTCTAGACGATATAGATGATGAAATAGAAAAAAATAAATTTTATGACAGTGCGCTAGGAATAGAGAATTGTATTTATGAAGCAATAAAGAAAAGAAAAAGAGTTTATATTGAATATAATAGTGAATTTAATCAGGAATTTACTGAGAGAGAAATTAGTCCTGTTAAAAAATTCAAAGAAAATGGCAGATCATACGTGCAAGCATATTGTCATAAAAGAAAGGCTGAAAGAATTTTTTTAATTAACTTTATTTCATCTGCTTCAGACGTAAACAAACCAAGAACAAAAGTTAAATTGGGTAAACCTAATAAAAAAAGAATTTATAATGTTGAAACAACAAAAGAGTTAAACAAAATTAATGTTCAAAAAAAATATAGTAAAGATAAAGTAGAAAAATTTTACAATAAAAAAGATAATAATGGAGCTGGCAATCCTTGGGGATTAGTCATTGGAATAATAGTTATTTCTGCAATAATACGTGCATTTATGGATTAAGGTTTAAGGATTTTCAGCATGTTTACATTTTGGATAAGTACTACAGCCATAAAATGGTTTGCCCCATCTATTCCTTCTTAATTTTAATAATACTTTTTCTTTATGTTCAGGGCAATATCGTACTTCCTCTTCAATGCCTTCTTCTATCTTTACATTATTTTTTATTTTTTTAATAGATGACTTAGTATCACTCATATCCTGAGTATTTTTGCAACTTCCATCTATACAAGTAAGAAATGGAGCTCTATCTTTGCGTCTAAAAAGTACTTCTGTAATTCCTCCACATTTTACACATGAGTTGTTCTCACGACTGGATAAGAGTGAAACAATAGAAACTTTATTTTTGTCGTCAAAATTAGAAAGTTTATACAACTGCTGTTTTGCAGTAAAATTAACAAATGATTTACTAAAAAATCTAATCAATTGCTCATCGGTTTCTCCTGTATAAGAAAGAACGTTTAAAGATCCAAACCACAAAATGTCATCATCAATAAATATCATCTTTTGATGAATATCTTTTCTCAAATCAACAATAACATTTAACTTTAAAAGATGTTTAATTCCTTTAGCGGCTGAGTCTTTAAAACTTGATTGATTTGATGGACCCTTTGTAACAACCCTCACCTTCACACCCTCGCTTATTTTTTTTCTAAATAAATCACCCCAATGAGCCACTCTTTTTTCAGTAAGAAATGCGGAAAATATCACAATGTGTTTTTTAGCATTTTCAATATCCTTTTCAAAAACTGACTGAAATGTATTTGTATTAAATACTCCTGTGTTTTTTTGATCAAACACAACTTTTGGGGACAATGAGTGAGTGGGTTTCTTTGGTAAATTAAAGGGACCTAAATTTAATATTTCATTTACATCGATGATTGTTCCTTTATTTTGAATATCAACAAATATCTTTCTTAAAATTGAATTTTCTGAAAGATTTTGATTCAAAAAATCTAAATTTGCAAATATAATTAAAATATCTTTTGGTCTACTCATAGCAACGTTCATGACCTTAGCTCCATCTTCTGCAATAGTTGTGGCCTTTATAAATTTTCCTGGAAATGCTCCATGACTATCTGGAATATCATAAATAATTACATTCTTTTGGTCGCCCTGAAATCTATGAACTGTTCCACAGGTAATATCTGTTAAATTAAGTTCTTTTAAAGCATCCTTAATTAGTAAAGTTTGATATCTATAAGGTGAAGTAACCCCAACACTATCAGTATCAGTTATAATTTTATTAATGTTTAAAAAATTACATAAATTTCTTACCGCTAGCGCATGTATAATATTATATCTTGAAAAACTTCTTTTAGGCATGTTTACAAAAGGGTAGGCTTTAGCAGTATTTACCAAAATTAAGTTGTCATTGAGCAATTTTGGATATTTTTTTGTTGGTTTAACACTTCCATCAGTTGTTAATCTACCATCATAAAAATGCTTATTTATTATTGTACAAATCTTTTCATGCATTCTGTATTGATTTGTTAAAACCACAAAATTTTTTGCTTTTTTTTCCAATATTTCTTCAGCTTTGACTTCATCAAAAACGCTTCTACCAACCCACCTTTTTACAGTATCACTTTTTTCTTCGCTAATAATTGGTGGAATTTGTCTAAAGTCTCCAGCAAAAATAACTTTATCCTTTGACAAAGATGCTACATATGCTGCATTTGGCAATATTAACATTGATGCTTCGTCAACTACTAC
>CACBYC010000026.1 GCA_902543405.1 uncultured Pelagibacteraceae bacterium
AGGAATGTCTAATATTAAAGAAATTGCAACATCATGTGAAAGACTTGAGGCTTTACATTTTGGTGTTGCAGATTATGCAGCAAGTTTAAGGGCACGAACTACGGTTATAGGTGGGCTTAATGAAAATTATCCAGGAGACCAGTGGCATCATGGTTTATCCGAATTAGTTATGACTTGTAGAGCATATGGCATAAGAGCAATTGATGGGCCTTTTGGAGATTTTAATGACCCAGATGCTTATACAGCAGCTGCTAAAAGAGGTGCTGCAATTGGTATTGAGGGTAAATGGGCAATACATCCTTCACAAATTGAACTAGCAAATAATGTATTTTCTCCACCAGAGGCAGAGGTTATAAAGGCTAAAAGGATCCTAGAAGAATTAGAAAAGGCCGCCAAAGAAGGTAAAGGAGCTGCTCAGCTTGATGGTAGGATGATAGATGCTGCATCAGCTAGAATGGCTGAAAACATTGTAAATATAGATAACTTAATCCATAATAAATAAATAAAATTATGGACATTCACGAATATCAAGCAAAGAAAATACTTTCAAACTTTGGAGTAACAATACCTAGAGGCGGAATTGTTTATAGCCCTGAGAATGCTGAGAATAAAGCAAGAGAAATTGGTGGATCAAGATGGGTAGTAAAGGCGCAAATTCATTCTGGTGCAAGAGGAAAAGCCGGAGGAATAATTGTTTGTAATACTCCATTAGAAGTTGCTCAAGCAACAGATAAGTTATTAGGAAAAAAATTAGTTACAAATCAAACAGGACCTGAAGGAAAAATCGTAAATAGAATTTATATTGAAGAAGCTACAGATATTGAAAAGGAATTATATTTAGGGTTGGTTTTTGATAGAAGCTCAGAAAGTATTATGGTTGTCGCATCAACAGAAGGTGGAATGAGTGTTGAGGAAATTTCAAAGGAAAAACCAGAAACAATTATTAGATCTAAAATTGAAGTTGCAGTTGGAATGCAAAATTTTCAAGCTAGAGAATTAGCATTTGGTCTTGGTATAGAGCCAGACTTAATTAGGAGAGCTTCTGATACTATTATTGGATGCTATAAAGCTTTTAGTGAATTAGATGCAACAATGGTTGAAGTTAACCCATTGGTCATTTCAAAACAAAAACAAATTCTAGCATTAGATTGTAAAATGAGTTTTGATAACAATGCAATGTTTAGAAGAAGTCAAGTTTCTGAACTAAGAGATAAAACACAAGAAGATTCCAAAGAAATATTTGCATCAGATAGAGGCTTAAACTACGTCAGTTTAGATGGAAATATAGGTAACATTATCAACGGTGCTGGTCTTGCGATGGCCTCTATGGATATGATTAAGTTAGCTGGAGGAGCTCCTGCAAATTTCTTAGATGTAGGAGGTGGAGCAACGCCAGAAAAAATAGTTAAAGCTTTTAAATTGGTTACAATGGATGAAAAAGTTAAAGTAATTCTTGTAAATATTTTTGCTGGTATCAATAGATGTGATTGGGTTGCAGAAGGAATTGTAGATGCATTAAAAAAAATTGAAATTAAAGTGCCATTAGTTATTCGTTTAGCAGGTACTAATGTTGAAAAAGGAAATAAAATTTTAAAAGAGAGTAAAATAAATTATATAGAGGCAAATACTTTAGAGGATGCAGCTAATAAAGCTGTTGCAGCACTAAATAAGTAAATCATGACTGTATTAGTTGATAAAAATAGTAAGATAATTATTCAAGGTTTTACAGGTAAAATGGGCTCTTTTCATGCGGATGAGATGATAAAATATGGCTCAAATGTAGTCGGCGGAGTAACACCAGGAAAAGGGGGCTCAAAGCATTTAGATTTGCCGGTTTTTAATACAGTTAAAGATGCTGTTAATGAAACAGGAGCTGATGCGTCTATTTTATTTGTACCTCCAGCTTTTGCTGCAGACTCTGCAATGGAAGCAGCAGACGCGGGAATAAAAATATGTGTAGCAATTGTTGATGGAATTCCATCCCATGACATGATTAGAATAAAGAGGTATATGAGAAGATATACTAAAAGTTCAAAAATGACATTAGTTGGACCAAACTGTGCTGGAATAATAAGTCCTGGTAAATCAATGCTAGGAATAATGCCAGGACATATTTATAAAGAAGGAAGAGTTGGAATAATAAGTAGATCAGGTACATTAGGCTATGAAGCTGCTCAACAACTTAAAAATTTAAATATAGGTGTCTCTACAAGTGTAGGTATTGGAGGTGACCCGATTAATGGAAGCTCATTTAGAGATATAATAGAAAAGTTTGAAACAGACGATGAGACTGATGCAATATTGATGATTGGTGAAATTGGCGGTCCACAAGAAGTTGCAGCTGGAGAATTTGCAAAAGAAAATATGAAGAAACCAGTTATTGCCTACATAGCTGGATTAACTGCACCAAAAGGAAGAGTGATGGGTCATGCAGGGGCAATAGTTTCAGCTTACGGGGAAAGTGCAATTGAAAAAGTTGAAATTTTAAAAGAGTGTGGAATAACAATTTCTAAAAATCCATCTGTTATGGGCGATACAGTAAAATCCATTATAGAAAAAATATAACTATGAGTTACGATGATAATAATATATTTGCAAAAATATTAAGAAATGAAATACCTTGTAATAAAATTTATGAGGATGAATTTGTTTTATCTTTTCATGATATAAATCCTCAAAAAAAAATTCATGCTTTAGTAATTCCAAAAGGAAAATATGTTGATTTAGATGATTTTAGTCAAAACGCATCATCTGAAGAAATGGTTGGATTATTAAAAGGTATAAATACTGTAGCAAAGAAATTAAATATTTCTGTTGATACTGGCAAAGGATATAGAGCGCTAGCAAATATAAGTGAAGACGGAGGACAAGAAGTTCCACATTTGCATTTTCATTTATTTGGTGGGGAGAAAATTGGTAAAATGGTCACGTGAAAATTAATGTAGATAGAAGTTTTTTAGAGATAAATTCAATAAGTGATCTAAACCGTTCAAAAAGTCCAGGTTCAAATTTTAAAATTAGTGAAGTAGACCCACCAGATTTCCATCTAAACAAATTTTTCTATAAGCAAATTGGAAGAAAGCATAGATGGATAGATAGATTAACCTGGGGAGACAAAAAATGGATTGAGTATGTTGAAAATCCTAGAATAAAAACCTTTGTTTTAAAGGATAATAACAACCTAGCTGGATATTATGAAACTATTCGTGATCTCGACCATAATCATTCTGAAATCGCGTATTTTGGAATTTTGGAGGAATATTTTGGTAAGAAATGTGGAGGCTATCTTCTTACTCAGGCTATTCATAAATTATTTGAGGAAGGTATGACAAGAGTTTGGCTCCATACTTGTTCACTAGATCATGAAAATGCAATTAAAAATTATTTAGCCAGAGGAATGCAGGTATTTAAATCTGAAAAAATAAATGTTGAGGTTAATTAATATATTTTTGCAAAGAAAATATTTTTTCCTCAACATTAACATTAATATTAATATCACTTAAAAAAGTCTGTATTTGATTTTGGTATATATCTTTTGTCTCCCAACCTATTAAATCTAAACTTGCCTTATCAAAGAAAACTTTAATTAGATTATTTTCAAATTCAAAATTGAATACATAATAAAAAGGATAATTTTTATCATTTTCTACTTCTTTCATTTTTGAAATTAAAAATTTTTTATCTAAAATAAAATTTAAAGGTGTTTTATCTAAAGGATATCTATAATAATTTTTGATCTTATCTGAATTAATAACTAAAGATTTACCATTTGAAACTAGGATTTTATTATAAATATCATAATACTTACAAAGAATTTTTTTGGGATATAAAATAGTACATTCACCTTTCTCAATATTATTATTATCTATTTTTTGTATAAATTTAAATTCTAAAGAGTTTATTTTTTCTAAATGACTTATAATCTCTTTATTTGTAGAACTATGTGCATTTAAATTAAAAAAAAAAATAAAAAAAAAAATTAAATATTTTTTCATTTGAGAACTTCTCTTTTTCCTACATGATTAGCTTGACTTACTTCTCCGTTTGCTTCCATTTGATCAACTATTCTAGCTGCTCTATTATAACCAATTTGAAGTTTTCTTTGTAAAAAAGATGTTGATGCTTTTCTTTCTGATTTTACAATTTCAAGCGCAGTATTATATAGTTCGTCAAGGTTTTCATTATCATTCGAGTTGCTATTATTTTCTTTTTCATCTGCAAAATTTAGAATTTCATCAACATAATCAGGTTCGGCTTGATTTCTTAAAAAATTATTTATTTTCTCGATTTCATTCTCTGATACAAATGGTGCATGAATTCTTGTCATTCTATTTGCGGAAGTCATATAAAGCATATCTCCTTTCCCTAGAAGCTGTTCAGCACCTTGTTCTCCAAGAATTGTTCTACTATCTATTTTAGAAGTAACTTGGAATGATATTCTTGTTGGAAAGTTAGCTTTTATTGTTCCAGTTATAACGTCAACACTAGGTCTTTGTGTAGCCATTATGATATGTATACCTGCTGCTCTGGCCATTTGAGATAGCTTTTGAATATAATTTTCAATATCTTTACCAGCTACAAGCATTAAATCTGACATTTCATCTACAATAACAACGATATAAGGCATAGAAATCTTATGTTTTTCGTTATAACCATCAATATTCCGCACCCCCACTTTGGTCATTAGTTTGTAGCGATTTTCCATTTCTTTAACAACCCAACCTAAAACAGAAGCAGCTTTTTTAGCTTCAGTTATAACTGGGCACAATAAATGTGGAATTCCTTCGTACGTAGATAACTCTAACATTTTTGGATCAATCAATATAAACTTACATTTCTCCGGACTATGTTTGTACAAAAGCGACAAAATAATTGTATTTATACAAACCGATTTACCAGATCCAGTTGTTCCAGCTATGAGCAAATGAGGCATAGTACTCAAATCTCCTGTTATTGGTAATCCAGAAATGCCTTTACCAAGAGCAATTGGAAGCTTGGTATCTTTTTTTTTAAATCCACTATTAGAAATTACTTCACTTAGAAAAACGTTTTCTCTTAGTGTTTTGGGTATTTCAATTCCAATAGTATTACTACCAGGTATAGTTGAAATTCTAGCAGATTCTGAACTGGTATTTCTAGCAATATCTTCAGAAAGATTTATAATTTTTGATACTTTAATACCAGGTGCAGGCTCAAATTCATATAAAGTAACTACAGGGCCTTGACTTACTTTCTTAACTTGACCTTCAACTCCAAAATCAAGTAAGATTTTTTCTAAGGTTTTTTCATCAATTTTATTTTCTGACAAATTTCTATCTTTTTTAGTAGGTGATTTTAAAAAATCTAAGGATGGTAGTTTGTATTTTATTGTTTTTTTATCAGATGATATGATATTTTTTTCAAAGGAAAAGTTTTCTTGCACTCTAGTTTCTACATTTATGTAATTATTTTCGTTAATTAAATTTTCATTAATATTATTAACAATATTTTTGTTTATTTCTTTTTTAGATTTGAAAAAAAATAGAGTTATATTTTTGAGATATTTAAATTTAAAATTTATACTGAAAAGAAAAAATATAATAATTAAAATTATTAGAATTATATAACTTATTTGATTATTTAATTTTATTAAATTAATTAAAAAGGTTTCTTCAAATAAATTACCTAAAAAGCCATTATTACCATTAATCGTAAGCCAATATGTTTCTGTATGAAAAACGGTAAAGAATAATGTTCCTAAAATTGAGTATAAAATTACAAAAAATAAGCTTTCAATAATATGCAAAATTTTTTTATCAAATATTACCGATATAGATATGAGAATAAATGAAAATGGCACTAACAATGAAATTAAACCAATGGATTGATATAAAATATCTGATGTATAACTACCTTTTGCACCTAACAAATTATTTATTTCAGCGTTCTCAGGAAAAATAAAGTTGGGATCCTCTGGTGAATAACTAATTAATGATATTAGTAACAATACAGATAGAACTAATAGGGCTAGACCAGTAGCCTCAGCTAGTCTTTTAAAGAGAAAACTTGTTGTTTTATCGACTAAATTTTTAATTTTCATTTTGTTATCAATGATTTGTCACTTTGTATCATTTAATTTTTGTTGATAAAATTAAATAATATTATGAATATTTGTTTATTAGGAAATAATTTAACAAATCTTGTCTTAGCAAACATATTGTTAAAAAAAAAGATTAATGTTGATATTATTTCCCAACCTCAACCCACATTATTAAAAAATACTCTTAGAACAATTGCAATTTCAAACGATAACTATAAATTTTTAGTAGAAAAT
>CACBYC010000027.1 GCA_902543405.1 uncultured Pelagibacteraceae bacterium
ATAATGATGGAAATATTTTAGCCAAAAGTGTTCCTGTGGTTAATATAGGGATTAATCCTAATTTAGTAATTAACAAAGAAAATTTGTTAATTTCTCTTAAGTTGATCTTTCCTAATAAAAGTTTTGATAAAGAGATGTATGGAAAGAAATTCTTTTATATTAAAAAAAAAATAAGTCCTGAAAAACTTGAGCAGGTCCTTCTTTTGGGAGACAAATCCTTTATTCAAGAGGATAGTATAGCTAGAGTTTATCCTAATGGAAATTTATTTAGTCATGTAATTGGTCAAATCGATAATGATAATAATGGTATATCAGGAATTGAAAAAACTTTTGATTATGAGTTAACAACCGCAAAAGAACCTTTAAAATTAACTCTTGATAAAGATCTTCAATATTTAATTAAAGAGGAGTTATTAAAATCCAAAGATATATTTCAAAATATTGGAAGTGCTGCAATTCTAATGGATATTAATAATGGTAGTATCTTATCTATGGTCTCACTTCCAGATTTTGATCTTAATAAAAGAGATAAAATAAATGATGTAAAATATATTAATAGAGCAACAAAAGGTGTGTATGAATTTGGATCTGTTTTTAAAACATTTACTTTGGCTGCAGGTTTACAATATGGTGTTGTAGAACCAGAAACAGAATTTAAAGACCTTAAAAAAAGAATTACATGTGCGGGAAACTCTATATCTGAATACGACGACAAAATATCCTCAGATTTAACTGCAGAAGAGATTCTTATTAGATCAGGAAATATTGGATCAGTTAGGATAGCTGAAAAAGTTGGTATTGATAATTATAACGAGTTTTTGCAGACTATTGGAATTATATCTAATCTAGAATTTGATATTCAAGAAGTGGGCGCAACTCAAATAGGTAGATGGGGCAAATGTAAACTTGCTACAGTCGCATTTGGTCATGGAATTGCTACAACGTTATTACAGCTTTCAAAAGCCTATTCAATTATAAGTAATGGTGGGTACGAAATATCACCTACATTATTAAAGAGAGAAAACTTAAAAAAAAAAAGACTACTAAATAAAAATTTGTCAAAAACAATTAATCCTATTCTTAGAAAAATTGTGTCAACAAAAGAGGGAACAGCAGGTTTTGCAAATGTAAAAGGTTACGAAATAGGAGGTAAAACTGGAACTGCAGATCAACCCTCAAAGGGTGGTTATTCAAAAAAAAAGGTTAATACTTTTGCATCAGTTTTTCCAACCTCAAACCCGAAATTTGTACTAGTTGTAATGTTGGATGAACCCAAAGCAAATAGAGAATTTGTCTATCATTATAGAGATGATAGATATCCTTATAAAGGGAATTGGAGGAATACTGCAGGTTGGACTACAGTATGGGTAACAGGTCAGATAATTGATAAAATAGGGCCAATTTTAGCCACAAAATATTAAGAGCGTAAACCATGTTGCTTAAAGACTACTTTCCAAAATTAAATAAAAAATATCATGAATTAAGTTTTAAAGGGATAGCTTTTAATTCTAAGAAAGTTATGAAAGATTATATTTTTTTTGCATTTAAAGGAGCCAATACAGATGGAAATTTGTTTATAAAAGATGCGATTAAAAATGGATCAAAAATAATAATTTCAGACAAAATAAAAAAAATTGTAAGTAAAAATAATATTTTATATTTAAAAACCAACAATCCTAGAAAATTACTATCTCAATTTAGTTCAAAAATATTTAATAAAAAGCCAGATAATTTAATAGCGGTTACAGGCACAAATGGTAAATCCTCAATAGCAAATTTTTACTTTCAAATTCTTAATTTAAATAAAATAAAAGTAGCTTCGATAGGTACACTAGGTGTCAATGGTATAAATATTAAAAAAAAATTTTCTAATACCACATTTGATACAATAGAAATAAATAAAATCTTACAAAAATTAAAAGAAAAAAAAATTGAAAATGTTGTTTTGGAAGCCTCTAGCCATGGGTTATATCAAAATAGATTAGATGGATTAAAATTTGATATTGGTATATTTACAAATTTGTCTAGGGATCATTTGGATTATCACAAGTCTTATAAAAATTATTTTAATTCAAAATTAATATTATTTAACAAATTATTGAAAAAAAAATCTTACGCTATTTTTGATGACGATTTAAAAATTTCGTCAAAATTGAATAGAATTACTAGATTAAAAAAAATCAAAAAATTTACAATAGGAAATGATAAATCAAGTTTCACAATATTAGATCATCAATTATTAAAAAATGAACAAAAAATAACACTCAGATTTGATAAAAAAAAATATATTTTTTCAACAAAATTAATTGGGAGAGTACAGATTAAAAATTTATTGATGGCAATTATGGCTGCAATGAAAAGTAAAATCCCATTAGATAAAATTTTAAAAATTATACAAAAAATAAAGCCAGTGAATGGAAGACTAGAAAAAATTGGAAAACTTTATAATAATGGAATTATTATTCTTGACTATGCTCATACACCAGATGCCTTAAGGACTTGCATTAAAAATGTAAAGGAACAATTTAAATTAAGAAAAATTAATTTAGTATTTGGATGTGGAGGAGAGAGAGACAGGCCCAAAAGAAAAATAATGGGGATAATTGCAGATAGATATTGTGATAAAATATATTTAACAGACGACAATCCAAGAAGTGAAGATCCAAATAAAATTAGAAGAGATATCAAGTCTAATATTTCAGAGAATAAAATTTTAGAAATACCATCAAGGGAAAGTGCAATAAAATCTGCAATTTTGGATATTAAATCAAATGAGGTAGTTATAATTGCTGGAAAAGGGCACGAAGTTTATCAAGAATATACAAATAGAAAATTCTTTTCAGATAAAAAATGTATTGAAAAATTTATTAAAATTAAAAATAAATCTTTAAACAGAAATTGGAAATCAAACATCGTTTCAGAGATAACAAAAAAAAAAATAGAAAAAGATATTAATATAAATGAGGCTTCAATTGACTCAAGAATAACAAAAAAAAATAATATTTTCTTTGGCATAAAAGGAAAAAAATTTGATGGAAATAAATTTGTTACTCAAGCTTTCAATAATGGGGCCTCTATTTCAATAAATGAAAATAAAAAAAAAAATAAATTTAAAAACGATATATATGTAAAAAACTCATTAAAGACTTTTTCCGAAATTGGAAAAATGGTAAGAGTATCATCTGATATTTCAAGTATAGCAATCACAGGATCCTCAGGCAAAACTTCTTTAAAAGAAATGTTGGGGCAAATGATGAGTAAAATATATCAAACATCTTATTCAAAAAAATCATTTAACAACAAATATGGAGTTCCAATTTCATTATTTAATATAAACAAAAAGGATAAGATTGGTATTTTTGAGGTTGGAATGGACAAAAAAGGAGAAATTGACTTTTTAACAAAAAAGATAATGCCTGATGTTGGAGTCATTACTAACATTTCATATGCACATATTAAAAATTTTAAAGATCTGAAAGGTATTGCCAATGCTAAATCAGAGATAATTGACAATATCCTTGAAAATGGTGCAATTATATTAAATGCGGATGACAAATTTTTTGAATTTTTTAAATCTAAATCTTTAAAAAAAAAATTGAGAATAATTTCATTTGGAATTCAAAAAAAATCAGATGTGAGTTTAATTAATATTAAAAAAGAGAAATTTAGATCTGTAATTTATGTAAAATATAATCAAAAAAAACTAAAATTTACTATTAAAAAAAATTTAGAAAATTATATTTACAATATTTTATCAACTTTAGCGGTAATATCTATATATTTTGATTTAGACAAGTTAGATAAATCTTTTTTTAATGATTATCAATTCCCTGAAGGAAGAGGAGATTTAAATTTAATAAATTTAAAAGAAAAAAAAATTAACTTAATAGATGAAAGTTACAATTCTAACCCTTTATCTCTTCAATTTTCATTAGATAAATTAGATAGTTTAAATTCTAAATCGAAAAGAAAATTTATTCTTTTAGGTGATATGCTAGAACTTGGTAAATATTCCAAAAAACTTCACATAGAGGCTGCTCGGTATATTAATGGTACTAAAATTGATAAAGTTTATGTATTCGGCAAGGATATTATTGAGACATTTAACAAAATTAAACCACAAAAAAAAGGAAAAATATTAAATTCAAAAAAAGATATCTTAAATTTTATGATAAATGATATTAAGAATGGTGAGTATCTAATGGTTAAAGGTTCCAACTCCACAGGTTTAAATAAAATAAGTCAAAACTTAAAGCTAGGCAAATTAAATGCTTTTTAGTCTTTTTTCTAACTTAGTTGAGATTTTTACTTTTCTAAATGTTTTTAAATATTTAACTGTAAGAACTGGTCTATCAATGTTTACTTCGATGATAGTAGTTTTTTTAGTTGGAGGGCCGCTTATCAATTATTTTTCATCACATCAAATTCATGAACCAATAAGAGAGGATGGACCAAGCGATCATATAATTAAAAAGATAGGAACACCTACAATGGGTGGTCTAATGATTTTATTAGGTATTTTCTCTGGTGTTGTTCTGTGGGGTGATTTTTCAAACCCTTATAATTGGTTCTTGCTTTATATAGCTGGTTCTTTTGGATTACTTGGAGCTTACGATGACTATCAAAAAATTAAAAAAAATAATTCGAACGGTGTAAGTTCAAAATTAAAAATCATAATCCAAATTTTTTTAGCATTAGCTGGGATTTTTATACTTTATTTTTACAGTGGATCTAATGAGATTGGGAATTTGTATTTTCCATTTTTTAAAAATTTAATTATTAATCTAGGATGGTTCTTTATTCCATTTTATTTATTTGTTATTGTAGGTTCATCAAATGCAGTTAATTTAACTGACGGATTAGATGGTTTAGCAACAGTGCCTGTAATGCTAGTTGCGGCTTGTTTTGCTTTTATAAGCTATGTAACAGGAAATATAGTTTTTTCAGGTTATTTGCAAATCACATATATTGAAGGAGTAGGTGAGGCATCTATTTTTTGTGGAGCAATAATAGGATCTTGTTTAGGTTTCCTATGGTTTAATGCTCCACCTGCAAAGATATTTATGGGTGACACTGGATCCTTGGCATTAGGTGGATCGTTAGGGGCTGTTGGTA
>CACBYC010000028.1 GCA_902543405.1 uncultured Pelagibacteraceae bacterium
CTGATGGTTTTGCTAACTGGAATGCTCCAGAAGCTATGAATAATATGTGATCTGTTTTTATTGGACCGTATTTTGTACTCACCGTTGTTCCTTCAATGAGAGGAAGTAAGTCTCTTTGAACACCTTCTCTTGAAACATCTCCACCAACTCTATCAGTTCTTGCTGAAATCTTATCTATTTCGTCTAAAAACACGATACCATTATTTTCAGTTGTGTTTTTTGCAGATTTAATAATTTTATCTTGTTCGATTAATTTATCGGCTTCTTCGTTAAGTAATATCTCATGAGATTCTTTTACTGACATTTTCTTCTTCTTAGCTTTTTGACCCATAGATTTACCAAGCATGTCTGAAATATTAATCATTCCAACATTTGCACCAGGCATACCAGGAATTTCAAATGATGGCATTCCACCACCACTTTCTGTGACAGCTATTTCAATTTCGTTATCATCTAAATCACCATCTCTTAATCTTTTTCTAAAACTTTCTCGTGTAGCAACACTTGCTTTATTACCTACAATTGCATCAAGTACTCTATCTTCTGCAAGTTTTTGTGCTTTAGCGTGAACTTCTTTTCTTTTTTTTACTTTCTCCATTGCGATGGCAATTTCTAAAAGATCTCTAATAATTTGTTCCACATCTCTTCCAACATAACCCACTTCAGTAAATCTTGTCGCCTCAACTTTTACAAATGGTGCTTCAGCTAATTTTGATAATCTTCTAGATATTTCCGTTTTACCAACACCTGTTGGCCCCATCATTAAAATATTTTTTGGAAGAACTTCATCCTTCATATCACCTTCTAAAGCTTGTCTTCTCCATCTATTTCTTAAAGCAATTGCTACCGCTCTTTTTGCATTATTTTGTCCAACAACAAATCTATCTAACTCAGAAACTATTTCTCTTGGAGATAATGAGTTTTGAATATTATTCTTTTCTTTTTTTACTTTTGCGTTTGGTAGTGTTGTAACGTTTGATTTTTCCATTTAAATTTTCTCAATATTGCAATTGTCATTTGTGAAAACACATATTTCAGATGCAACTTTAATTGCTTTTTTTGCAACTTCTTCTGCTGATAAATCTGTATCCATTAGTACTTTTGCAGAAGCTAATGCATAATTTCCACCAGATCCAATTCCAATCACATCACCCTCAGGCTCTAAAACATCACCAGTTCCTGAAATAATAAAACTATTTTCCTTATCACCAACGGCCATTAAAGCTTCTAACCTTCTTAAATACTTATCTGTTCGCCAATCTTTAGCTAATTCGACAGCTGCTCTAGCTAGATTTCCAGCATGTTTTTCTAACTTAGACTCTAATCTTTCAAATAATGTTAAAGCATCTGCAGTAGATCCAGCAAATCCTGCAATCACATTTCTTTTCTCAATCTTACGAACTTTATTTGCAGTTTTCTTAATTACTGTATTTCCCATACTAACTTGGCCATCACCAGCAACTACTACTTCATTGTTTTTTCTTACTAATACTATTGTTGTCATGGGATATAGATGGATACTAAATACAATAGTTCAAGACCAAGGCTAGAATTATTGCCATAATTGAATAATAGATATATACCTTTTTCAAATTATGAAACGTAAAGCCAAAATAAGTAGAAAAACAAAAGAGACCAACATCAGCGTTGATTTAAATATTGATGGTAAGGGTAAGTACAAAGTTGACACAGGTATAGGATTTTTAGATCACATGCTTGAGCAATTATCGAAACACTCTTCGATGGATATGAATATTAAAGCTAAAGGTGATACGCACATTGATCTTCACCACACAACTGAAGATACTGGAATTGCAATTGGTGAATGTTTAAAAAAAGCATCTAAAAAATTTGTTGGTATAAAAAGATACGCTCATGCAATGATACCAATGGATGAAACATTAACTAGAGTTGCAATTGATGTATCAAACAGACCTTATTTAATTTGGAAAGTAAAATTGAAAGTAGAAAAATTAGGTGAGATGGATACAGAACTATTTAAAGAGTGGTTCCAAGCCTTTTCACAAGCTGCAGGAATTACTTTGCACGTTGAAAATATTTATGGTGATAACAGTCACCACATAATCGAATCTTGCTTTAAAGGATTAGCTAGATCATTAAGAGCTGCTTTAGAAATGGATCCAAGAAATAAAACCACAATACCTTCTACAAAAGGTTCTTTATAAATTTAATGAATGTCACAATTGTTGACTACAATTCAGGCAATATAAGTTCTGTAATAAATTCGTTTAAAGAAGTTGCAAAAGACAAAGTAAACATTGCAGTAACAGCAGATCTTGAAACAATTAAAATTAGCGATAAAGTTGTATTACCTGGACAAGGATCTTTCAAAAGCTGCATTGATGGGCTTAAGAATATTAGTGGTTTGATAGATACTCTTAATGAATTTGCATTAGAAAGTAAAAAACCGATTCTTGGAATTTGTGTTGGTCTTCAAATGTTTGCAGATATTGGTTATGAAGAAACTGAAACAAAAGGCTTAGGTTGGATTTCAGGTAAAGTATCTAAAATTGATAACCAAGACGGTAAATTTAAGCTGCCGCACATCGGATGGAATGAAATTAATATAACTAAAGAAAGTAAGATTTTCAAAGAAATAGAAAATAATTCTCACATGTACTTTGTTCATAGTTATGAGTTTGTACCCGATGATAAATCTGTAATTTCAGCAACCACTAATTACTCATCTAATGTTGTTTGTGCTGCAGAAAAAGAAAATATATTTGGTACTCAATTTCACCCTGAAAAGAGCGATAAAATAGGATTAAAAATAATTAGCAATTTTATAAATATTTAAATTATGAAAATTCTTATTTGTATAATTTCCGTTTTCTTTTTAATGACAAGTTTTGGCAATGCAGACGTTGAAACAATTTTAAAAGAAATAAAAAATAATAAAGATTTAGTCCAAGGTTTTAAAAGGGTAAAAGATGTTAATGGAAAATTCCAAAATTGGAGACCAAACCATCCTGCTATTTTGAAAAGTGATAAGGATACTAGAAAACATGTTTTAAAGATTGTAAAAAAATCAGACAATTTTCCTGTGAGATTAGGAGAGCAATCATTGAGATTTGAGGTAAGAAATGGTGATGGTTGGGGATGGGATAAGAAAAATGATAGAGAAAGAGTTGAATTAATGATTTGTTGTGTAAATAAAAAAACAACTTGGACTGCATGGTCAATTTTTTTGCCTGAAGATTATAAAACACTTTTTCCAACTAAAACTATGTTGGGTCAATTTCATAATGATGGTGATAATCCACCAGCTTTCGCTTTCGAAAATCAAGGTGTTCTTATTCCAGATAGTTATTGGTTAGAGGTTGATCGTTATATTGGTGGAAATAATAATAATCCTAAATTACTGATTGATCAGAGAGATATGCTTGGAAAATGGAACGACATCTTGGTAAACGTCAAATGGACCGATAAAAAAGATGGTTTTCTTAAAGTTTGGATAAATGGGAATCTAAAAGCTCAACACATAGGGATGACAAAAGAAAAAATAGACAACATGGTTTTTCATATAGGTATTTATAGGTCTTTTATTTCTAGGACACCTGGTCCTGATCCAACTCAAGTTGTTTATTATGATGAAGTTAGGCATGGAAATAAATGTAAAAAACTAAAACTAAAGGAACTAGGATACTCTTGTAAAGACATAGAAAGTCAGACTTTTAAATGAAAATATTCCCTGCAATAGATATCAAAGATAAAAAATGCGTAAGGTTAATTAAAGGAGACTTTAATAATAAAACTGAATATGAAATGTCTCCAGTTGAACAAGCTGGTAAATATAATGATCATGGGTTTAAAAATTTACACATAGTTGA
The DNA here is from genome assembly GCA_902543405.1 of uncultured Pelagibacteraceae bacterium. Classification (GTDB taxonomy): domain Bacteria; phylum Pseudomonadota; class Alphaproteobacteria; order Pelagibacterales; family Pelagibacteraceae; genus Pelagibacter. The sequence goes on from CACBYC010000028.1 coordinate 3,852, forward strand.
TTTGGATGGAGCATTAACAGGGGAGACTGTTAACATTGATATTATTGAGAAGATTGTAGGTAAATTTGATCTTAAAATTGAAATTGGTGGAGGTGTAAGAAACTTTGAAAGTATTCAAAAATATACTGATGCTGGAGTTGAGAAAGTAATTTTAGGAAGTGCTGCAATAAAAGATAAAAACTTTCTAAAAGAAGCTTGTCAGAAATTTCCAGATAAAATTGCTTTAGGTTTAGATGCTAAAGATGGTTTCTTATCTGTATCTGGATGGAAAGAAAATTCTAATTTAAAAATTTTAGATTATTTAAAAGAAGTAAATGATTTTGGAGCTAGTAGATTAATTTATACAGATATTAATAGAGATGGAATGAAAATGAGCCCAAATTTTGATGAAACAGAAAATGTAGCTAATAATTCAAATTGTCCAGTCATTATCTCTGGAGGTGTTTCTTCAATTGATGATATTAAAAAGGCCAAAGAATTAGGAAATAAAAATATTGAGGGAATTATTGTTGGCAAAGCCATATATGATGGTGATATTAAATTGGATGAAATTGCAAAAGAAATAGATGCTTAAAAATAGAATTATACCTTGCTTAGATGTTAAAAATGGAAGAGTTGTAAAAGGTATAAACTTTGTTGATTTACAAGATGCAGGAGACCCAGTGGAGCAAGCTAAAATTTATAGTGATGGCGGTGCAGATGAAATTTGTTTTTTAGATATTACAGCCTCAAATGAAAATAGAGATACTATTTATGATGTAGTTAAAGATACTTCTAAAAAATGTTTTGTACCTTTAACAGTTGGTGGTGGAGTTAGAAGTGTAGATGATATTAGTAAACTTTTAAACTGCGGGGCAGATAAAGTTTCAATAAATACAGCTGCAGTACAAAATGCTGATGTTGTAG
>CACBYC010000029.1 GCA_902543405.1 uncultured Pelagibacteraceae bacterium
AAATATCAGGGTTTTATTGTCTTCCTCAAATACTTGTGTTCCAACCGGTACTTTTAAATATAAATCTTCTCCTCCTCTTCCTGTTTTATTTTTCCCACTCCCATCTCTACCTCTCTCAGCTTTAAAATGCTGTTGATATCTAAAATCAATTAGTGTGTTTAAATTTCTCTCTGACACAAGAATAATAGAACCACCTTTTCCTCCATCTCCTCCGTCAGGTCCTCCAAATTCTATAAATTTTTCTCGTCTAAAACTAGGAGAGCCAGATCCACCGTCTCCAGCTTTTATATATATCTTAACTTGATCTAAAAATTTCATGATTTTACAGAATTAATTAGCTGTTTACTAATTAGGTTTTACTGATACGTAAGTTCTGTCTGATTTGCTTTTTTTAAAAACAACTTTTCCCTTAACAACAGAAAAAATTGAATGGTCTTTACCCATTCCAACATTTTCTCCAGGAAAAATTTTAGTGCCTCTTTGTCTGACAATTATATTTCCAGGTATTACTAATTCACCACCATATTTTTTAACACCCAGTCTACGGCCCGCACTATCTCTTCCGTTCCTTGATGATCCACCTGCTTTTTTTGTTGCCATAAATTACCTATTTATTTTGAAACCTCAGTTTTTTCTTCTTTAGTTTCTTTAACCACAACTTCACTTTTTTTCATCTTTTCAGCCTCTGATAAAACTTTTCCATCTTTTGAAAAAATTTTGTTAATTCTTATTAGTGAATACTGTTGTCTATGCCCATTTTTACGTCTTGAATTTTTTCTTCTTCTTTTTTTAAAAATAAGAACAGTTCTTTCTTTGCCATTTTTTAATAATTCAGCTTCCACTTTCGCTCCATCCACAGTTGGTGCACCTAATTCAATACTCTTATCATCTCCATAAGCTAAAATTTCTTTAAATTCTACTTTAGAGGCCGGGTTTGATTCGGCTAATTTTTCTACTTTTATTATTTCGCCAGCTGAGACTTTATACTGTTTTCCACCTGTTTGTATTACTGCGTATGACATTAATGATCCTAATATTTAATTATCAGCAATATAGTCAGGGCCTTATTTTAGTCAAGCTGAATAAGCTAGAAATTATCCTTTAAATCTCTCAATTTTGAAAAGTTTTCAACGTTTTTTGATCTTAAAAAAATATTGGTTTGTAGTTCTTCCTCAAGAGTGGAAGGTATGGTTGGTCTTCCTTTGGCTATCTGATTTTTTATTGTCTCAATTTTTGAAATTAGTCTCTTGTTATCTGAATCATACTTTAAACAAAAATCTGAATTTTTTAATGTATATTCATGCCCACAATAAATTTCCGTATCTAAAGGTAAACTCTTTATTAACTGTAAAGAATTAAACATTTCTTCATGAGTGCCCTCAAATACTCTTCCACAACCTAATGAAAATAATGTATCTCCAGAAAATAATGCATTTTCTTTGAAAAAATAAAAACATACATGACCTAAAGTATGTCCTGGAATATGAAAAACTTTTGCTTCAAACATTCCATCTTTCCAAATTTCATTATTTTTTACCAATATATCTATTTCAGGTATTCTGTGTTTGTCCTGATCAAAACCGATGACTTTGGCATTATATAATTTTTTAAGCTCTTTATTGCCTCCAACATGATCATAATGGTGGTGAGTATTCATTATAAATTTTAATTTTAGGTCGAGACTTTCAATTTTATTGATTACAGGCTTCGCTTCGCTTGGATCTATTACAACTGCACATCTACTGATTTCGTTAATTAATAAATACGAAAAATTATCTTCTAAACATTTTATAATTTCTATTTTCATTTTATTTCTCTAGTAAAAAAATCCCTAATTCAGATATTAGGTTTTTATATTTTAAATTTGAAGGCGTAATTTTTGAAGTTTTTTGTCCATTTAAAGAAATTGTTTTAAAAATATTTATCCCTTTATTATTACAAAAATTATAAAAGTCTTGAATTGTACACATATGTAAATTTGGAGTATTGTACCATTCATAAGGTAAATTCTTAGTAATTGGCATTTCTCCTTTAAAAAGTAAATCTACCCTAATTTTCCAATGTCCAAAATTTGGAATGGTTACAATAACTTTTTTTCCTACTCTTAATAAATCTTTAATTACATTCTCTGGACTCATGAAAGCTTGTAGTGTTTGACTTAGAATCACGTAATCAAAAGATAGATCTGGAAATTGTTTTAAGTCATACTCTGCATTACCTTCAACCACAGCTAATCCGTTAGATAAACATTTTTTGACTTTTTCTTTAGAAATTTCAAGTCCTCTAACATCCACTACCTTATTTTTTAATAAATATTCCATCAAAATCCCATCACCACATCCAACGTCAAGGACTCTTGACTTTTCATCAATTAATTTCGATATAACTTTAAATTCTTCTTTCATTTATATTTATATAAGTAGCGCTTAAGTAGTTTTTTATAGTGCTTAAGAAATCAGGAACATCTAATAAAAAAGAATCATGACCCTTGTCAGTTTTAATTTCTACAAAACCAACATCAGCTCCTATAGCATTAAGTGCAATTACAATGTCTTTATTTTCAGAAGTTGGGTATAACCAATCTGAAGTAAATGAAATAATAAAAAATTTTGTCTTACTCTCTTTAAAAGCTTTAGAAAGGTTACCACCATGTTGTTTTGTCAAATCAAAGTAGTCCATTGCTCTAGTAATGTATAAGTAACTATTTGCATCAAACCTATCCACAAAAACAGAGCCTTGATATCTTAAATAACTCTCAATTTGAAAATCAGCATCAAATCCAAATTTTAAATCTGATCTTTCTTGCAGATTTCGTCCAAATTTTTCTTGTAATCCTTTTTTTGATAAATACGTAATATGTGCAGCCATTCTTGCAACAGCCAAACCTTTGTCTGGATTACTTGTCTTTCCGTCATATAAACCATCCTTCCAATTTGTATCTGACATGATTGCTTGTCTTCCAAGCTCATTGAAAGCAATATTTTGAGCTGAGTGACTAGCTGTACAAGCAATTGGTAAAGCAACCTTAGCCTTGTTTGGAAAATTTGACACAAATTGTAATACTTGCATCCCACCCATAGAACCACCAGCTACTGCAAATAATCTTTCTATTTTGAAATGATCTAAAAGATAGTGTTGAGCATTAACCATATCGTTTATTGTAATTACAGGAAAATTCGTTCCAATTGGTTTGTTGATTTTAGGATCAATAGTTCCTGGTCCGTATGAACCCATACAACCACCAATAACATTTGCACAAATTACAAAAAATTTTTGAGTATCAAAAGCCTTACCTGGACCAACTGCATAATTCCACCACCCTTCTTTATTTGTTACTGGGTTTTGACCAGAGGCAAATTGATCTCCTGTTAATGCATGAAAAACAAGTATGGCATTATCTTTTTTTTCATTAAGATTTCCATAAGTCTCATAAGCTAATGGAAAATTTGATATTTCCTTTCCACAATCAAGTTTAAGAGGTTGCTTAATAGTTATACTTTTTATTTTATCAAAATTACTCATAATATTTTTGCTGAGATGAATTGTGAGAAAAAAAACTTATTTAGCAGGTTTTTTATAGCGCTCGCAATTCAGTTAAATCAGCGCAAAAACGTTTTATAAGATAGCTTTTTGGATGTCAATTTTTTTTAGAATTATTGATTGTATTATCTAATTATCTGACTATTTATTAATAAAAATTAACATCATGAATACCCCAATATTTAGAAAAATAACTCTCCAAGCTTACAAACCAGGAAGATCATTTTTAAATAAAAAAAAAAAAATAATTAAATTATCAGCAAATGAATCTGCCTTAGGTATGAGTAAAAATGCACAAAAAGTGATAAAAAAAGCTAGTGATAACATCTCTAAATATCCAGATGGAAAATTCAAAGATTTAACTTCTATAATTTCAAAAAAATATAATTGTAATCAAAACCAAGTGATTTGTGGATCTGGATCTGATGAAATTATTCAGATGTTATGTCAACTATTTTTAAACAAAGGAGATGAAGTAGTTGTACCAGAATTTAGTTTTTTAATGTACAGAATTTATGCGCAAATAGTGGGAGCCAAAGTTGTATTTTCTAAAGAAAAAAATTTTAAAGTATCAAACAATGAAATTTTTAAAAAAGTATCAAAGAAGACTAAAATTGTATTTCTAGCAAATCCCAACAACCCTACAGGTACATATATTTCTAAAAAACAATTATTAGATTTAAGAAAGCGTTTAAATAAAAAAATATTACTAGTCGTTGATGACGCTTATTTTGAATATATGCTAAATAAAGATTACAAATCAGGTTTAGAGCTTTTCAAAAATAAAAATAATGTATTTATATTAAGAACTTTCTCTAAAATTTATGGGCTTGCATCTTTAAGAGTTGGTTGGGGATATGGGAGTAAAAAAATAGTAGATGCTTTATATAAAATTAAACCACCATTTAATGTAAATAAGATAGCTCAGGTATGTGCTATAGAGTCTTTGAAAGATAAAAACTTTATCAAAAAATCTATAAAACATAATTTGGAATGGGCAAAAAAAATACAAGATACAATGAACTTATATAATATTAAAACAAACGAAATTGGACCAAATTTTTTCCTTTTAGATTTTAAAAATTGTAAATATTCAGCAAATTTTGT
>CACBYC010000030.1 GCA_902543405.1 uncultured Pelagibacteraceae bacterium
TTTTAATAGAATAAGTAAAGATTTAAAAAATGGGATTACAAACACAATAAAAAGAAATCTAATTTATGTAGGTGCTTTAAGTTATATATTTTTATTTCTACAGTTAGCTTTATGGTATCAACTTATGAAAAGTGGAAATTTTGTTTCAACCAATACATATTTTTCATCTTATTATTTCTTTACTGCATTACATGGTATTCATCTACTAGGGGGTCTCTATTTCTGGGGCAAAGTAAGTTCAAAAATTTTTAAATTAGATGAAAAAGATTATAACAAAGAAGAAAAAAGTATTAATGCTCTTTCATTGTACTGGTTGTTTTTATTTATAGTTTGGTTAATTTTCTTTACAATAATGTTTGCATACAATGATACTGTTATAGAATTCTGCAAATCTTTGATTTCATAATTTATATAAATAAAACTAACACTGATCCAAACGCTGCAATTATAATTAAAAGTATATTTACTGATCTAAGGTATCTTTTAGTTTCAGGTTTTGTCTCTCCTTTTGAAAATCTTCCTGCACCTAAAGAAATTACAAAATAGAATGCTAAAACCAAAGTAAGAATTGTTATCAAAATACCTAATTTACCGAGCATAAATATATTGATTATATTAGTATAAATAATATGTTTTATGACATTTTGTCATAGGTATTTATAAGATTATTCTTCTATATAACCTTTATGCATGTAGGAATAATTTTTTTATTAGTAATCATTGGATCTGTCTTATTCCATATATTCACCCCTTGGTATTGGACCGATATAGCATCAAATTGGAGTGGAATGGACGATACTATAACGCTTACTTTTTGGGTAGGCGGAGGAGTATTCGTAGCTGTTTGTCTATTTATGATTTACTGTGTTTTTAGATATTCACATAAGGAAGATAGAAGAGCAGAATATAAACCTGAAGATAAAAAATTAGAAAAAATTTTAACATGGGCTACTACCTTAGGAGTTGCTGCTTTACTAGCACCTGGTCTTATTATTTGGAATCAATATGTAAATGTTCCAAAGAATGCAATTGAAGTTGATGTAATGGCATGGCAATGGGGATGGCAATATAGACTACCTGGTGCAGATGGAAAATTAGGAACTACACAAGTAAGAAACATTGCTGACAATAATCCATTTGGTATTAACCCGGATGATCCGTTTGGAAGAGATGACATAATGGTTGAGAGTGATGTTATAAATTTAGAAAACAATAGACCTGTAAAAATTTTATTAAGATCAGTAGATGTACTTCATAATTGGTATGTTCCACAATTTAGAGCAAAAATGGATGCAGTTCCAGGAACGGTGACTTTCTATTGGTTTGAACCTAACAAAGTAGGTGAATACGAGGTTCTATGTGCCGAGTACTGTGGTGTTGGACATTATGCAATGAGAGGTGGTGTTGAGGTCCAAGATAAAGCTGATTATGAAGTTTGGTTAAGCGAACAAGAAACTTTTGAGCAATTGTCTGCAAGATATGAAAAATTAAACGTGGATGGGAACAAATTGGCCAAAAAATAACAATTTATTAATTTAAAAAAAAATATATATAGAGGATAAAAATATGTCAGACGAATACGATAACAATAAATCATATCAAGCACAGTCATCAGAAGTAATGGATGGTTCAACTGGTTCTGTGAATCCAGATATAGATTATGTAAGACCAGCAGAAGTTGGTGAGCAAGATTTATATCATGGACATAGTTTTATCGAGAAATGGGTTTTTTGCCAGGATGCAAAAGTTATCGGGGTACAATATTTCTTAACTGCAGTATTTACTGGAATTGTAGGTTTAATTTTATCTTGGTTAATGAGACTTCAATTAGGTTTTCCAGAATTAGCAGGTTTCATGACAGCAGAACATTATTATCAATTTGTAACTATGCATGGAATGATCATGGTAGTTTACTTTTTAACTGCACTATTCCTTGGAGGCTTTGGAAATTATCTAATTCCACTCATGGTAGGAGCAAGAGATATGGTTTTCCCGTATGTCAATATGCTTAGCTTCTGGATGTTCTTTGTTGCAGTTGCAGTTTTAATGGCAAGTTTCTTTGTTCCAGGCGGACCAACAGGAGCAGGATGGACCTTATATCCTCCACAAACTATTTTAGAGGGAACTCCTGGATCAGGTATGGGAATACTTCTAATGCTTATATCTTTATCTTTATTCGTAATTGGTTTCACAATGGGTGGACTGAATTACATGATTACAATCCTACAAGCTAGAACCAGAGGAATGACTTTAATGAGAATGCCTTTAACAGTTTGGGGTATTTTTACAGCAACTGTACTAGCAATGTTAGCATTTCCAGCACTACTAGTTAGTGCAATAATGATGACATTAGATAAGGTTCTACAAACAAGTTTCTTTATGCCAACTATATTGAAGGCAGGAGAGGTTCTTGAATATGGTGGAGGAAGTCCAATACTTTTCCAACACTTGTTCTGGTTCTTTGGACATCCTGAAGTTTACATTGTTGCATTGCCTGCATTTGGAATAGTTTCTGACTTAATTTCTGTTCATGCAAGAAAAAACATATTTGGTTACAGAATGATGGTTTGGGCAATTGTTGGTATTGGAGGTTTAAGTTTCTTTGTATGGGCTCACCACATGTACGTTAGCGGTATGAACCCTTGGTTCGGATTTTTCTTTGCAACAACGACACTAATTATTGCCGTTCCGACAGCCATGAAAGTTTACAATTGGATACTTACTTTATGGAGAGGAAATATTAGAATTAATACTGTAATGTTATGGTGCCTAGGATTTATCGTTACATTTGTAAATGGTGGAATTACAGGGATATTTTTAGGAAATGTTTCAGTTGATGTTCCATTATCTGATACATATTTCGTAATAGCCCACTTCCATATGGTCATGGGTATTGCACCATTAATGGTTATTATGGGAGCGGTTTATCATTGGTTCCCATTAGTAGCTGGAAAAATGTTACACGAGGGTCTAGGAAAATGGCACTTCTGGATTACTTTTTTAGGAGCATATTCAATTTATTTCCCAATGCATTACTTAGGTTTTATTGGAGTTCCAAGAAGATATTTTGAAATGTATGATAGTCCGTACATGACGTCTGCAGTTGGTATGAACGAATTTATAAGTATTGCAGCATTTATAGTTGGTGCAGCACAGTTTATTTTAGTTTTCAATATCATTAAAACATTAAAAACAGGTAAAAAAGCTGAACAAAACCCTTGGAAAGCAAATTCACTTGAATGGTATACATCTACTGTTCCGCCTGAGCATGGTAACTTTGGGGAAAGACTCCCAGTTGTTCACAGATGGCCATATGATTTTAGTGTTCCAGGTGCAAAGGATGACTTTATTCCACAAACAACAGCACCTAGTGAAGTAATACACACAGAAGTAGAGAAAACTTAAGAGAAAAATAATGTCTGAACAAAAAATAGACGGCTTCGAACTTAAACCTGGGTTTAAGGGCATGGCGTCTGACACTGGTTCAGACCAAACGATGTTTAAAGGTGTGCATTGGGGCAAAGCCATGATGTGGATCTTTTTATTGAGTGATACTTTTGTATTTAGCTGTTTTTTAATTTCTTATATGAAAGGTAGAGGATCAACCATAGTTGATTGGCCTAATACGAGTGAGGTTTTTTCTTTGTATGTAGGAGGTGTACCTGTTCCTCTTTTACTGATTGCGATTATGACTTTTGTATTGATCACAAGTAGTGGAACAATGGCTTTAGCGGTTAAATATGGTTACGAAAAAAATCGTAAAATGTGTGGTTGGCTAATTCTAGCTACTGCTGTAGGTGGGCTTACTTTTGTAGGTATGCAAGTGTTTGAGTGGTCTAAACTAATTCATGAAGGAGTTAGACCTTGGGGAAATCCTTTTGGTGCATCACAGTTTGGTTCTTTCTTTTTTATGATAACAGGTTTCCATGGTTTCCATGTCTCAATTGGGGTAATTTTCTTATTTATTTACACTTATAAAGTCTTTGCCGGTCATTATGAGAGTAAAAAAAGAGGCTGGTTTACTAAAATGAAAGGGGATTATGTTGAAATTGAAATATTAGGTCTTTATTGGCACTTCGTAGATCTAGTTTGGGTTTTCATTTTCGCATTTTTCTATTTGTGGTAAAATAAATATGGAAGAGACTAACAAAATGAACGAGTCAACTAAAAAAGAAGAACAAACAAGTACTCAAAAGATAGGAATTTATCTTTGGATTTGGTTGTTGTTATTTGTTCTGAGTTTCTTTTCGTACATGGTTGACTGGTACCAATTTCAAGGAATGTTGAGATGGTCACTAATATTATTCTTTATGTTTCTAAAAGCAGGGTTAATTATGGCTTTTTTCATGCACTTATTTTGGGAGAGATACGCTTTAGTAAATGTTCTGTTATGGCCAATGACAGCAATTGCCTGTTTTATATTTTTAATGACAGCAGAATTTAAATATACACTATTTTCAAGATTCTTTT
>CACBYC010000031.1 GCA_902543405.1 uncultured Pelagibacteraceae bacterium
TGATAGGTTTGGTATTTTCATATTTTTTCCCGGTTATGCCACCACAATTACTGCCTTAAAAAGGACCGGAGGTATAAAACCAGAAATTGTGTGCGTATTAATTTATGGAACTATTTACAAAAAAAAGAGGAAAAAACAAGTTTTTTTTAAATAACATCAATATTTTCCTCATTTCTCATTAAATTGAGCATTTTATGATCTATTTTTCTTTTTTCACTCAATTGAAAAGACATCCTTTTTTTGTCTGCTTCAACGTCTATTATCACTTTAGTATTGCCAGGTTCTAAACAAAATTTATTAATTTTTGTTATATCATCTATATTTTTGACATCTATTTTTACTTCATCTATTGGCTTATCAATAACCTCTTTCATAGCAATAATTTTTCTTATATTAATTTTCTTTTGTATTTTGCTTTCATCCACATAATTTTTAACTAAAGTTATCATAACAGAATTACCTTCAATAAGTATTTCTCTATTGTTTTCAAAAACTTCTGAAAATACAAACAATTCAAAAACACCAGATAAATCAGAAAATTTAATTATTGCATAGGAAGTCCCTTTTTGTGTTTTTTTTTCTTGAACCTTAAGTATTGTGGATGAAATATTTGAACTTAAAATATTTTCATTTGAATTAAACTCTTCATAATCAATAATATTATATTGATTAAAAAGTGATTTATACTGATTTAGAGGATGGTCTGAAATAAAGAATCCTAAGGTTTCAAATTCGTTGGATAATTTAACATCTACATTCCAATCGTCAATGATATCTAAATAAGTTTCATCATTATCTTCTTGAAATAAATCAATTTGGTTTACAGAATTATTTTCAAAAATATTTTTTGATTTTAAAATAATATTAGGTATTGAATTGTATAAAGAGTGTCTATTACTATACAAATTATCAAAAGCACCTGCTTTTACAAGACCCTCCAACTGTAATTTATTTATGTATTTTGGGTTAACACGATTTATAAAGTCTGTTAGATCTTTGAACACTCCATTTTTATTTCTCTCTTCTACAATTTTTGAAATTGCTTCAAATCCAACGCTTTTAATTGCACCTAGTGCGTAAAGAAAATTTTTACCATCGGAGGAAAAGTCGGCATAACATTTATTAATATCTGGACGAATTATATTTATACCCAATCTTTTAAGTTCTTCATAAAATTCACTTAATTTTTTTTGGTTTGAGAGCTCCATTGACATAGAAGCTGCAAAAAACTCGTGTGGATAGTATGTTTTTAAAAATGCGGTTTGATATGCTATTATTGCATAAGCAGCTGCATGGCTTTTATTAAACCCATATTCAGCAAATGGTTCGATCTTTAAAAAAATTCCAGCTGCAATATCTTTACTAATTCCATTATTATGAGCACCTTCAACAAATCTTTCTTTTTGTTTTTCAAGTTCTGCTCTTTTTTTTTTACCCATGGCTCTTCTTAATATATCTGCTTCACCTGCTGTAAATCCGGATAATACTTGAGCAATTTGCATAACCTGCTCTTGATAAATAATAACACCATAAGTTGGTTTTAAAATTTCCTCCAGCTTAGGATGTAAATAGTCAGGCTCTCTCTTTCCATGCTTGCAGTCGTTATAAATAGGTATATTGCTCATAGGTCCGGGTCTATATAAAGCAACTAGGGCAATAATATCTTCCAAATGATTAGGCTTCATATTGATTAAAGCATCTTTCATTCCAGAGCTCTCTAATTGAAATAATCCAACTGTTTTACCACTTGATAAAAGTTCAAATACTTTTTGATCTTCGTAATTAATAGTTTCAATTTTAAAATTAGGATGATTTTTTTCTACAAGTTTTTGAGTATTATTAATTACTGTTAACGTTTTTAAACCCAAAAAGTCAAATTTAACTAATCCAGCATTTTCAGCTGAATACATGTCAAATTGAGTGGAAGGTAGTAATAAATCTGCAGAAGAATCCTTGTACAAAGGCACACTTTCTGTCAATTTTTTGTCTGCTATAACAACACCAGCTGCATGAGTTGCAACATTTCTATTTAACCCTTCAAGTTTTAAAGATAACTCGATTAGACGACTAACTCTTTTGTCCTCATTAATTAATTTTTGTAATCTTGGCTCTACATTGATACTTTCTTGTAAAGTTAATGGTCTAGATGGATCGAATGGTATCATTTTGCAGATGCTATCTATAAACCCATATGGCAGTCCTAACACGCGTCCAACATCTCTTATGACCATTCTAGCTTTAAGTTTTCCGAATGTTATAATGTGAGCAACACTATCTTTATATTTAGTAGTTAAATATTTAAAAACCTGATCTCTTTTTTCCTCACAAAAATCTATATCAAAATCTGGCATAGAAATTCTGTCAGGGTTTAAAAATCTCTCAAAGATTAAATTAAATTTTATTGGATCAACATCTGTAATAGATAGGCACCAGGCAACCAATGAACCTGCCCCCGATCCTCTTCCAGGTCCAACTGGAATATTATTATTTTTTGCCCATTTTATATAATCTGAGACTATCAAAAAATATCCTGAATAATTCATCTCAGTTATAATTTTTATTTCATGATTTAATCTATCTTTATAAATTTCTTTAAGTTTATCATTATTTAATATTTTATTTATTAGCTCAGTATCATTTTTAAATTTTTCATCTAAACCTTTTAAAGAGTCATTTTTTAACTTATCGTCAATATTGACTGAATCTGTAATAATATTAGGCAGTATGGGTTTGGATGGAATAGGTCTAAAATTACATCTTAAAGGCAAATTATAATTATTTTCTAATGCCTCAGGTAAATCTTTAAAAATCTCATCCATTTCCTCTGATGATTTTAAATAGTGATTATTAGTCAGTTTTAATCTTTTTTGATCATTTATATATGTTTTTTGACCAATGCACATTAAAGCATCGTGAGCTTCATGCATTTCTTTATCCAAATAATAAACCTCGTTAGTTGCTATGATCGGTATTTCGTATTTTTTTGATAGATTAAGATTGAAAATTTCAAATTCTTTTTCATTTTTATCACCATGTCTTTGAATTTCTAAATAAAAATTTTCTTTAAAATTGTTATTTAATATTGTTATTAATTCACCTAGTTCTTCAAATAATCCTTTATTAAACATATTACCAATTAAATTATTTATTGCTCCAGATAGAACGATAATCCCGTCACTATATTTTGTTAAATCCTCAATTGAACAATGTGGTTGGTCATTATCGTCATTTTCTAAATAAGCTTTTGAAGAAAGTTCAATTATATTTTTATAACCATTATAATTTTTTGCAATTAGGGGAATAAGTCCGTAAGTATTTTTAAATTTAAATTGAACTTGTGATCCTATGATAGGTTGGGTACCAACTGAAGAGATATTTTCCGAAAATTCTAATGCACCCGATAAATTATAAGTATCACTTAAACCTACAGACTGTATCTTATTTTTTTTACAATACTCTTTAAGATTTTCAATTTTCAATGCACCCTCACAAATTGAATACTGTGAGTGAATTTTAATTTGATTAAAAGATTTTTTTTTAGATTGCAGCATTGATGATTTGTATATTACCATCATTCATCATAATTTTACAATCTGCCATATTTGCAAAATATCTATTGTGAGTTGCAAAAATTATGATTCTATTTTTATTTTTTAAATTAAATAGGATTTTAAAGATAAGTTTTGCATTATCAGAATCTAGACTACCAGTTGGTTCGTCGGCTAATATAATATCAGGATCATTAATTAATGCCCTAGCTATAGCAATACGCTGATTTTCACCTCCAGACAATTCATTTGGAAAATGGTTTATTCTAGATGACATACCTACATTTTTTATTAATTTTTTTGCTAGATCTACAGACTTTTGTTTTTCTTTAGAAACTAGTAAGTTAG
>CACBYC010000032.1 GCA_902543405.1 uncultured Pelagibacteraceae bacterium
TCAAAATCAGAATAAAATTTACTTTCAATGATGTTTTCTACGCTTTTATAATTAAATAAAACTGGTATTGATAAATAAATGCCAAATAAAAAACACAATGCAATTAATATAAAAATAAATTTAGAAAATATTGTTACTTTCAATTTTTTAATCATTAATCCAATATCGCTTAAATTAAGAAAAAATAAACGATGAATTTAGATTATTTAACAAATCTTAATGAAAGTCAGGAAGAGGCAGTTCTGCATTTAGACGGACCTCTTTTGATTGTTGCAGGAGCTGGGTCTGGAAAAACAAGGGTTCTTACATCTAGAATTGCCCATATTGTTAAACAACATAAGGCATTTCCCAATCAAATCTTGGCAGTTACATTTACAAATAAAGCTGCAAAAGAAATGCAATTAAGGGTTTCTAAGTTCTTAAGAAAAGAAGCAACTGGGCTTCCTTGGTTAGGCACCTTTCACTCAATTAGTGCAAAAATATTGAGAAAACATGCAGAAGCAGCTGGATTAAAATCAAATTTTTCAATTATTGATCAAGATGACCAAGTAAGATTAATAAAAAATATCTGCAAATCTGAGAATATAGATACAAAAAAAATATCCCCAAGATATATATTGGCAGTAATTGATAAATGGAAGAATAAAGGCTTTTATCCTGACGAAGTTGTACTCAAACGTAAAGACATATTAGAAAAAAGCTTTCTTGGGATATATAAAATATATCAACAAAAACTATTAGATTTAAATGCTGCTGATTTCAGCGACCTAATACTTCACACTGTTAAAATTTTTGAAAGACATAAAGATATATCAAAAATGTATTCTAAAAAGTTTAAATATATTTTAGTCGATGAATACCAAGATACAAACTTTATTCAAAGTGAATGGTTAAAATATTTAGCGGAACATAATCAAAATATTTGCTGTGTGGGAGATGATGATCAATCAATATATAGTTGGAGGGGAGCAGAAATTAAAAATTTTCTTCAATTTGAAAATGTTTATGAAAATACTAAAATAATAAGATTAGAAAAAAATTATAGATCAACTCAAAATATTTTAAATGTTGCATCTAATATAATTGAAAATAATCAAAATAGAGTTGGAAAAAAACTTTTTACAGATCAGGAAGATGGAGAACTTGTAACTTTAAACTGTTTTAGAAACGTAAAAGATGAAGCTACTGAAATTGGTTCAAATATTGAAGATTTTAAAAATAAATTTTCATTAAATGAAGTTGCAATTCTTGTAAGAGCTATTTTTCAAACTAGAGAATTTGAGGAAAGGTTTTTAAAAATTGGTGTTCCATACAGAATTATTGGTGGTATTAAATTTTACGAGAGAGCTGAAGTAAAAGATTGTGTTGCATACTTAAAAACTGTTTTTCAACCCCAAGATGACTTAGCATTTGAGAGAATTTTGAACGTTCCAAAAAGATCTATTGGGGATACAACAGTTAAAACTATAAATAATTTTGCTAAATTGAATAAATGCTCTTTAGAAGTTGCCTCAAAACATTTAATTGAACAAAACAAAATCAAACCTAAAACAAAATTAGGTTTAAATTCTCTTCTAAATCTTTTGGCTAAATGGAGAAATGATTTAAATAATAAAATAAACCATAATAAGTTGTTGCAAACAATTCTTGATGAGTCTGGATATAGTGAAATGTTAAAAAATAAGAAAGACTTAGAAAATGAAAATAGATTAGAAAATATAAAAGAATTATTAAATGCGATGAAAGAATTTGATAATTTAGAGAGTTTTTTAGAACATGTTGCTCTTGCAACCTCCCTAGACCAAGATTGGCAAAGCGAAAAAGTCAATTTGATGACAATACACGCATCTAAGGGGTTGGAATTTGATGTCGTATTCTTACCTGGTTGGGAAGAAGGTTTATTTCCACATCAAAAAAGTATTGAGGAAAAAGGTGAAAGTGGTTTAGAAGAGGAGAGAAGATTGGCTTATGTTGCGATTACTAGGGCAAAAAAGCTTGCTAAAATATCATTTTCTATGAATAGATTTTATCAAGGAGACTGGATAGACAGTATGGCTTCAAGGTTTGTGGATGAACTACCAGATGAATATATTAAAAAGAATAATAATTTTATAGATGAAAAAGAAGAGGATTTTGAATTTAACCAAGATATAGATTTCGATAGCGATAGTGAAATTAGGAGTCCTGGTTGGATAAGATATCAAAAAAAATTAAAATGAGTGCTGAAATAAATAATATTATCTTTTCAAATAATTTAGATGGATATATTTTACCAAAAAACGATAATTATTTTACTGAATATTCTAAATATAATAATCTAAAATCTATTACAAAATTCTCAGGCTCTGCAGGCTTTGCAATTTTTTTGAAAAATAAAAGATACTTATTTGTTGATGGAAGATACACTATTCAAGCAGAAAAAGAGGTAGGTAAAAAATTTAAAATTTATGAAATTCCATATGTATGGCCTAAAGATATTTTAAAAAAGCAAATTAAAATTGGATACGATCCTGATCTTTTTACTTGGTCAACTCTAAACAAATATTTTGGAGAAAATTATAACTTAATTCCTTTAAATATTAAATTTGAAAGTAAAAATAAGACTCAAAGTGATTATCCATTTTTTAGCTTGGATTCTTTTGTAGCTGGTGAAAATGTAAATAGAAAAATTTATCGATTAATTCAAATTATGAAAAAAAAGAAAATTGATTATATATTTATTAGTTCAGGTGAAAATATTTGTTGGCTTTTAAACAATACATTTATGTTCACGGGAAAATTATCAAATATGAGTAGAGCTGAAGCAAAATCTTTGATTGAAGAAAATTCAGGATCTGTTGTAAGTTCA
>CACBYC010000033.1 GCA_902543405.1 uncultured Pelagibacteraceae bacterium
TCTTTCAACAGCAACATTCCACATTGTTACATGATTAACAATTGCATCATACTCAACCATTGCACCTCCATCTTCAGGTTTTACATAGCCTCTTGGATGGTAAATACGATTATATACAGTTGCTCTCCAACAACCAGCTTGCATTGATAAATGCCAGTATGGTGACTTTCTTACACGTGTTGAAATTAACATTTCAACTTTTGTTGGTCCGCTTTGTCTTAAATTATAAGGCACTTTTCTATCAGATTGATCTACTGATGTTACGTGTCTTAGCTTACTATAGTCAAATTCTTTAGACATAGTTATTCTCCTTCAACCACTTGTTTGTTTCCTTCAAGCCGCCGAATGTATAAATGTGAAAATAATCAGTATGCGATTTAACTTTCCCAATTAGATCATTAGGGTCTTTAGGTTTCAATAAATCTAATGCCTTAGTAAAATTAGATTTAAGAAAGTTAATGGAATTTTTTGCCCCTACAATATTTGCAAACTTTATTAAGCTTGAAATTTTCATGGGCCCAGTTATTCCAACATGAACTGGTATCGTTTGTTTAGAAATGAAATCAACGATAGGCTGAGAATCTAATAACCATTGGGTTACAATATAATCAGCGTAAGGCTTTTTATCTATCATTGCTTTTTCTAATTCTGAATCGGATATATCAGGACTACCCTCTGGATGTCCAGCAATTCCAATCTTAATTCCATCAAATAATCCTGTCTCTAATATTTGATATGAGCTGTCAAATTTTCCAACTGGGTCTCTACTTCCACCTATAGCCAATATCTGTTTCACACCTAAATCTTTACATCTCGAAATGTAGTCTTTAAGTTCTTCTTCATTATTTATTGATCTAGCTGGGAAGTGGGGTACTGGATTAAATCCTTTCTTAACCAAGTCACCAGATTTATCCGCAGTTTCTTTATAATCTCCTCCAGGTAGCATAGTCACATAAACATCTTTAACTTCAGGTAAAGTATCAAGATCTGTGTGAGGTCCAATTTCTAATGAAAAATTCATTTTTGAATAATTATTTATTTTAAAATGTCTGTCTAGAAAAATCGTAAGCTAAAATGTCAGAGCTATTTTTTCTGGCCTCTGTGCTTTTGAATTCTCTCACCATATTTCTGAGTTACCCTATCAAAGATAATTGCTAAAGCAACTATGGCTAGCCCATTCATCATTCCAAGTGCTAAATACTGATTTGAAATTGCTTGTAAAATAGGTACTCCAAGACCTTTTACCCCAATCATAGATGCAATAACTACCATGGCTAAAGCCATCATAATTGTTTGGTTAATACCTGCAAAAATAGTTGGTAGAGAAAGAGGTATTTGAACTGATTTTAACTTCTGCATAGGTGTTGCACCAAATGCTTCACTTGCCTCAAGTGTTTCTTTATCTACTTCTCTAATCCCAAGATTTGTTAGCCTGACTACTGGAGGTAAAGCATAAATACAAACTGCCAATAAACCAGGGACTTTTCCGATACCCAAAAGCATAATTATTGGAATTAGATACACAAAACTTGGAATCGTTTGCATCATGTCCAATACGGGTAGAATAGTTTTTTCTGCTCTACTTGATTTTGACATTAATACTCCAATAGGTATTCCAACAACAATACAGACAAGTGTAGAAACAGAAATTATAGCAACAGTTGCCATACAATTTTTCCACATCCCAAAATAACCTATAATTAGAAAACAAATTACAGTTCCTATAACCAGCTTAATACTTCTTGAACCAATCCAAGCCAACAGAGCAAATGCTCCTATGACTAAAGGCCAAGGACTATTTACTAATAACTTTTCTAACCAAATTAAAAAATATAGTAGTGGATCAAAAAAACTTTCTATTCCATCTCCATAAGCTCTTGAAAAATCTTTAAAACTTAAATCAATACCCTTTTTCAGCTCCCTAAGAGCTGTTCTATCCATTACAGGTATCGAATTTAAGAAATCCATTTTTTTAACTGAACCCGTTATAAACGGGTTCAGTAATATTTACACTAATTATAGTGCTTTTTTTATTTTTGCAGCAGCTTCACTTGAAACCCACTTAGACCAAACATCTTCTTGGTTTGTTAGGAATTCAATTGCAGCATCAGCACCCTCTGCTTGGTTTTCACCCATCCAAACTAACATACTGTTCATTACTGGACCTGGATAAGTTCTTTTTTTGAAATAATCCATACCAGCACTTCCAGCTGTATTTTTGAAATTGTCAGTTACGATTGTGTAAACTTCAGATTTTGTCCATGAAGTTGCTTTAGGGTCTCCACATTCTTGTTCTGGTAAAACTATACATTTATCCCAGTTATCTTTTCCACCCCAAGCTCCCATGTCCACAGCTCTCATATCATATTTACCAATGATAGCTGTTGGTGACCAATAGTAACCAAACCAGTTTTCACCTCTTTCAGCAGCTTTAGCAATTGATCCATCTAATCCTGCAGCAGAACCTGTTTCAACAATAGCCCAACCTTTTGCTTCCATGTCAAAAGCTTTGTAAAGATTTCTATTACTTAGTTCACAGTTCCATCCTGGAGGACAAATATGAAACCCACCTTTTGATGGATCCTCTGGATGAGGAAATAGATCCGGTCTTGCCAAAATTGCTTCAGCAGTTGTAAGTTCAGGATGTTTTTCTAAAGTAGCAGGTAACACCCACCATCCTTCACCTAAACCAGTAATAGGTGCTTTATTAAGTGAGTGCATTCTTCCTTCATCAACTGCTTTATTTAAAGCAATGATTGCAGCGTTAGCCCAAAATTCTGGGGCTACATCTGGTTCACCTTTTTCTTGCATAGATGCAAAAGTTGGCTGAGTTGCACCAGGCACAA
>CACBYC010000034.1 GCA_902543405.1 uncultured Pelagibacteraceae bacterium
TTCCATAAGATCCCATTTTAACAAATTCTTTTTTACCATTAAAATCTACTGCAGCATTCATTGGTTTTGAGTATTTATCTCCAAAATAGAATATGTGACCAACCTCTATTCCTTTTGTATTTACTCTAAATTCTTCCGGTACTATTTTTTCAAATTCTTTCTGGTTAAACTTCTCATCTGTAACAGAATAAAATTTTTCATATTGCTGTCGTAAATCAGTAAGCGAATTTTTTTCTAATAAAGTAGATGAGCTATTTACATCAAATATTCTTTTGTCTGTGTAAATTTTACTTTCCCCGGTATCAGCAAGAATTATAAATTCATGGGAAAGATTTCCACCAATAGGTCCTGTATCTGCTGCCATTGGTATTGCTGATAAATTTAATCTTTTAAAAGTTCTTAAATATGAGAGGAAAAATTTATTGTAAGAAAAAAGAGCCTCATCATCATTTAAATCGAAAGAGTAAGCATCTTTCATATAAAACTCTCTACATCTCATAATACCAAACCTTGGTCTTAATTCATCTCTAAACTTCCATTGAATATGATATAATAGCTGTGGAAGTGATTTATAAGATTTAATACTTGATCTAAATATTTCTGTAACTAATTCTTCGTTAGTCGGTCCATATAACATTTCTCTATTTTGACGATCTTTAATACGTAACATTTCTTCTCCATAATCATCATATCTTCCACTTTCTTTCCAGATTTCTGATGATTGAATTGTTGGCATTAAAATTTCTTGAACGCCAATTCTATCCTGCTCTTCTCTAACAATTTGCTCTATTTTTTTCATAACTTTGAAACCAAGGGGTAACCATGAATAGATTCCAGCTGATGATTGCTTAATCATTCCAACTCTTAACATGAGCTGATGAGATTTAATTTTAGCTTCTGTAGGATTATTTTTAAGAATTGGTACAAATGATTTTGAAAAATACATTTTATTATTTAAATTCTTACCAAGTTTATATTTGTTAGTGGTTTTTTCCCAGTTTTTTCTTTTGAAAATTTACGACAAGTTATTTTAAGAGCATCAATGAGATTATCTTGTTGTTTTGAGTTGTTTAATGAAAATGTTTTAAGAGTTCTTTCTATTTCTTCCTCTAGTCCATAAATAAACTCATCATTCTCATATACTGGTAGACCTCTAAAAGTTACCAAAGGTTTGTTGTGAATGTTGCCTTTTGGTGTAATCATAATTGTAGCTTCTAAAAATCCATTTGATGAAATATTTCTTCTTTCTTTTATTGATCTAGAGTCTTCCTCTACTGGAACATTTCCATCTAAATAAACTCTTCCACTTGGTGCTTTGTCATAGACTTCTGGTTTTTCTCCAGGATACAACTTAACAATATCACCGTTTTCTACTTGAACTGGGTATTTAACTTGCATTTCTTTTGCAAATTCAATGTGCTCTATCATGTGTCTATGCTCTCCATGAACTGGGATAACAGCTTTTGGTTTAATCCAATTATACATATCTCTAAGGTCTTCACGGTTAGGATGACCAGAAACATGAATATATTCATTATCTTCAGATATAACTTCAATACCTTCTTTGACTAAATTATTATGTAACTTATACAATTTCTTCTCATTTCCCGGAATAATTTTTGAAGAAAAAACTACAGCATCATTTCTTTCTATATAGACATCCGGGTGAGTATATTTAACTATCCTATTTATAGCTCCCATTGGTTCGCCTTGACTTCCAGTGCACAAATAAACAATTTTTTCTCTAGATATATTTTTTGCATCTCTTGAATCAATAGGATCAATAACATTTTTAAGATATCCACATTGTCTTGCTGCTTTAAATATTCTGTGCATCGATCTTCCAACTAGTGAAATATGTCTTCCTGTTTGCTCTGCACAATAAAAAACAGTTTCCATTCTAGCTACATTAGATGCAAATGAAGTAACGATTATTCTTTTTTTTAATCTTTCAAAAACCTTAAGTAAATTTTTACGCACATCAAGTTCAGACCCTGCTCTACCTGCACTAAATACATTTGTAGAGTCACAAATCATAGCTAATACACCTTCGTTGCCTATTTCCTTTAATCTTTCAGAGTTTATGTTTCCACCTATTAAAGGATCTGAATCGCATTTCCAATCTCCAGTATGTAGTATATTTCCAGCTGGTGTTTGTATTCTAAGACCATTGGGTTCCAATATTGAATGAGTAAGTGTAACAAATTCTATTTTAAAGGGATCTAGATTAATTGTACTATTAAGTTCTACTATTTTTATATAACCAGTTATATCAATTTTTTTTTCTTTAAATTTTTCAGTAATTAATACTGAGGTAAAAGGTGTAGCATAAATTTTACACTTTAATTTTGGCCAAACATGAGCAATAGCTCCAATATGATCTTCATGAGCATGTGTTAGGACTATGCCTAGCAAATCATCTTTTTTATCTATTATAAATCCTGGATCTGGATATATGATATCAACACCAGGCACTGTATCATCTGCAAATGTAACACCAACGTCAACAATAATCCATTTTTGATTGTCTGGCTTACCATATGCAAAAAGGTTCATGTTCATTCCTATTTCACCGGATCCTCCTAGGGGACAAAATAATAATTCATCTTTCATATTTTTTTTAATTTATAGCTACTCTCAAGATTCCTTTAATTGTTAAATTTTTATCAACCGTTTTAATACCTTTAATTGATGATTTAAATAAGTGTGCAAATCCACCTGTAAGTATAATTTTAAACTTCTTTCTAGTTTGTTTTAAAATAA
>CACBYC010000035.1 GCA_902543405.1 uncultured Pelagibacteraceae bacterium
GAAATACTAGAAACATGTTCTGATTTTGCACCCATACTTGCAGCATGTTGAGCAAAATTAACTTCTTTTAAATCTTGAACATTTGATGAATTAAATAAACAATTAAATTCTTTTCCACCCTTGAACAATTGAAGTCTATTTATAACAGCATGACCTCCATTATCACCCACGATAATTATTAATTTGTTATTCGTTAATACTGAAGAATATATGTCAGAATTGTTTAACAAATATGAACCATCTCCTACAAATGCAATGACATCTTTATCTGGGTTTGCCATTTTAATTCCAAGAGCACCGGAAATTTCATAACTCATGCAACTAAATCCCCACTCTGTCTCATGTGTATTTAACTCTTTTGGCCGCCAAACTTGAACAACTTCTCCGACCAAACCTCCTGCTGCTGTAACAGCTATATCAGTTGGATCTGAATTCCTATAAATTGCTCCAACAGCGTGAGCATAACTTGGTAAATCTTGATTAGTTGGACCACTCTCTTTATCTACATATTCATTCCAAGACCTAAGCTCATCTTGTGATTTTTTATGCCAATTATCAGATGATCTCCAATCTCCAAGTGCATTTGATAATTCTATTAATGATACTTTTGCATCTCCAATAACTGCGTCTGCTAAATGTTTATTTGCATCATGTCTAGCAATATTAATTGAAACTAACTTAAATTGAGGATTTTCAAAATTCGCCCATGATCCAGTTGTAAAGTCAGCTAATTTTGTACCAATACAAATTGCTAAATCAGTTTCTTTAGCTAAATTATTTGCAGCCTTTCCTCCAAGTCCTCCTATTGGTCCTACAAAATGAGAATGATCTCTTTTCATTGTTGAGTATCCCATAACTGTTTGAGTTACTGGTATATTATGTTTAACTGCAAAATTACTCAACTCTTCCATGGCGTCAGAATAAAATACCCCTCCACCTGAAATTATAATTGGGTTTTTGGAATTCTTAATTCTTTCAACAGCTTGTTTAATTTGAAAATCATCTGGCTTGGGTCTTCTAATATTGTGAACTCTTTCTTTAAAGAATTCTTCGGGATATTCAAATGTTTCTCCTTGTACATCTTGGCATAAAGATAAACACGCAGGACCACAATCCGCTGGATCTAACATGGTTTGAATTGCTTGAGGAAGTGACTGTAATATTTGCTCTGGTCTTGTAATTCTATCAAAATATTTTGTAACTGGTTTAAATGAGTCGTTAGCTGTCATTCCTGGATTTGAAAAGTGTTCAACCTGTTGCAAAACTGGATCTGGCATTCTATTTGCATAAGTATCTCCAGGTAAAAATAAAATTGGCAATCTATTACTCATCGCTACTGCTGATGCTGTAACTAGATTTGTAGATCCTGGTCCAACCGAACTTGTTGCAATAAAAATTTGCTTTCTTCTTTTTGCTCTTGAAAAAGCAATGCCTGTTAAAGCCATATTTTGTTCATGATGACCTCTAAATGTTGGAAGTTTATCTTTATTTTCCTCTAAAGCTTGCCCAATACATGCTACATTTCCATGTCCAAAAATACCAAAAGCTCCTGGGAATAAAGGTTCAACCTTACCATCTATATAGATTTTCTGTGCAATTAAGTGTTTAACTAAGGCATGTGCGCAAGTAAGCTTTATTTTTTTCATTTTTCTAGTTATATTCTCCTCAAATATTCAACTAATAAACCACAAAATAAAAATTATGTATAGCAAATTTGGACAATTCATTGATGGCAAATGGCAAGCATCACAAAATAATGAAACTTATGATGTTTTAAATCCTGCAACAGAAGAAGTTTTAGGTAAGGCATCTAAAGCAGGTGAAGAAGATGTAAACAAAGCACTTAAGTCTGCAGAAAAAGGTCTTGAAGTTTGGAGAAATACTCCACCTTGGCAAAGATCAAAAATTATAAGAAAAATTGCCGATCTTATGAGAGAGAGAACTGATGTTTTGGCTAAGTGGTTAACATTAGAAGTTGGAAAGCCACTATCAGAAGCAAAAGGGGAAGTCGGAGGAGCTGCAGATATTTTTGAGTGGAACTCTGAAGAAACAAAAAGAATTTATGGTCAGATAGTTGAAAGTAGATTTGAACATACAAGAATGTATATAAAATATGAACCTGTTGGAGTTGTTGCTGGATTAATACCATGGAACTTTCCAATAGTTTTATCCTCAAGAAAAATTTCCACTGCTTTAGCTGCAGGATGTTCAGTAATTTGTAAGCCTGATGTAATTACTCCAGGTAGTGTAATGGAACTTATGAATATTATAAATGATGCGGGCGTTCCTCCAGGAGTAGTAAATTTATTATCTGGTGATCCAGCTAAAATCTCATCTCAATTAATATCATCTGATATAGTGAAAAAAGTTTCTATTACTGGTTCAACTAGAGTTGGAAAACTAATTTTAAAACAAGCTGCTGAAAAAGTACAAAGAGTTACAATGGAATTAAGTGGCCATTCACCTTTCATTGTTTTTGACGATGTAGATATTAACAAGGTAACCGACATGGCAATTACTGCTAAATTTAGAAATAATGGTCAAGTTTGTATATCACCAGCAAGATTTTATATTCATGAAAGTAAAAAAGATGAATTTGCTAAAAAATTAGTTGAAAAGGTTACTAAACTGAAAGTTGGTAATGGAATGG
>CACBYC010000036.1 GCA_902543405.1 uncultured Pelagibacteraceae bacterium
TTGTCTTAAAGAACTATCAGCAAATGGAAAAAATTATTCATACTATTCACTAAAAGAAGCGGAGAAAAATGGTTTGGAAGGCATAAATAATTTACCAAAATCAATAAAAGTCTTACTTGAAAATCTTCTTAGATATGAAGACAATGTGACAGTTAACAAAGAACAGATTTTAGCAATTAAAGAGTGGTTAAATTCAAAAAAATCTAAAACAGAAATTGCATATAGACCTGCAAGAGTGCTTTTGCAAGATTATACGGGTATACCAGCTGTTGCTGATCTTGCTGCAATGAGGGATACAGTTAAGGAAAAGAACAAAGATCCTAATACCATCAACCCTCTTTCTTCTGTGGATCTTGTGATCGATCATTCGGTTCAAGTTGATAAGTTTGCAACAAAGAGTTCATTAAAAGAAAATGTTGATATTGAATTTGATAGAAACTTTGAGAGATATTCTTTTTTAAAATGGGGACAGCAAGCCTTTAATAATTTTAGAATTGTTCCTCCAGGTACAGGTATTTGCCATCAGGTAAATTTAGAATATTTATCAAAAGTAGTTTGGAACGAAAAGTTTGAAGATAAAGAGTATTTATTTCCAGATACGCTAGTTGGAACCGATAGTCATACCACAATGGTTAATGGGTTATCAGTATTAGGTTGGGGTGTTGGAGGAATTGAAGCAGAAGCAGGTATGCTGGGACAACCTATATCAATGTTGATACCAGAAGTGATTGGGTTTGAAATGAAAAATAAACTACCCGAAGGTACAACTGCTACCGATTTAGTTTTAACAGTAGTGAAAATGTTAAGAGACAAAGGTGTTGTAGGCAAATTTGTAGAATTTTATGGAGAAGGTCTAAAAAATCTAACACTTGCTGATAGAGCAACTATTGCCAATATGGCACCTGAGTACGGTGCTACCTGTGGATTTTTTCCAATTGATGATGAAACTTTAAAATATTTAGAATTTTCAGGAAGATCAAAAGAAAATATTCAAATCGTAGAAAAATATGCAAAAGAACAAAATTTGTGGGCAAGTGAAGATGTTGTTTTTACTGATACTTTATCTTTAGACATGTCTACAGTTGTTCCAACAATCTCTGGACCAAAAAGACCACAGGATAAAGTTCTTTTAACAGAAGCATCAAAAAATTTTATAAAAGTTTTTGAAGATATATGTAAAAAAACTGATCCAACAATAGCAAAAATTAAAGATACAGATTTTGAGATAAAAGACGGAGACATATTAATAGCAGCTATTACGTCATGTACAAATACCTCCAATCCAAATGTATTAATTGGTGCAGGATTGTTAGCCAAAAATGCAATCGAAAAAGGTTTAACAGTCAAACCTTGGGTTAAAACTTCATTAGCGCCTGGATCACAAG
This sequence comes from uncultured Pelagibacteraceae bacterium, assembly GCA_902543405.1. Lineage (GTDB taxonomy): Bacteria > Pseudomonadota > Alphaproteobacteria > Pelagibacterales > Pelagibacteraceae > Pelagibacter. The sequence continues at coordinate 1,386 of CACBYC010000036.1, forward strand.
TTGTTACTGACTATTTAGATAAAGCTGGTTTAAGTAAATATTTAGATGAATTAGGTTTTAATCTAGTTGGTTATGGTTGCACTACTTGTATTGGTAACTCTGGACCTTTGCCAGATAATATTACTGATGCTGTTAAAGAAAATAATTTATATGCAGTTTCAGTTTTGTCTGGAAATAGAAACTTTGAAGGAAGGATTTCTCCTTTAGTAAAGGCTAACTATTTAGCTTCACCTCCTCTTGTAGTAGCTTATGCAATTGCAGGATCTATGAGAATGGATTTGTATAAAGATCCATTGGGTAAAGATAACAAAGGGCAAGATGTTTATTTGAAAGATATTTGGCCCTCTAATAAAGAGATTGAGGATACTCTTAAACAATCCTTAAACCCAGAAATGTTTGTGAATAGATATTCAAATGTCTCTGAAGGACCAGAACAATGGCAAAAAATTAAAGTGGATAAAGGAAGTATTTATAATTGGGAAGAAAACTCTACCTATGTAAAAAAACCACCATTTTTTGAAAACTTACCAGATGAACCAGAGGGTTTTAAGGAAATAAAAGATGCAAGACCATTATTAATTTTAGGGGATATGGTAACAACAGACCATATATCTCCAGCTGGAAGCATTCAAAAAGAAAGCCCAACAGGAAATTATTTTATGAAGCATCAAATTTTGCCAAAGGATTATAACTCCTATGGCGCAAGAAGAGGAAATCATGAGGTAATGATGAGGGGAACATTTGCCAATATTAGAATTAAAAATGAAATGGTCCCAGGTACTGAGGGAGGTTTCACTAAACTGTATCCTGAAGAAAAAGTAATGCCTATTTATGATGCTGTTGTTGAATACAAAAAAAGAGGAACTGATTTAGTAGTATTTGGTGGAAAAGAATATGGAACAGGTTCTTCAAGAGATTGGGCTGCAAAAGGAACAAAATTATTAGGTGTAAAAGCTGTGATTGCAGAAAGCTTTGAAAGAATACATAGATCTAATCTTATAGGTATGGGGGTTTTACCTTTGCAGTTTGTAGACAACATGAACAGACAGAATTTAAATCTAAAAGGGTCAGAATTAATTTCAGTATTAGGTCTTGAGAAAGGAATTAACCCAGGTGATCATTTAGAGGTTGAGATCAAATATGCAACGGGTGATATTAAAAAAACTAAAATGTTGTGCAGAATAGACA
>CACBYC010000037.1 GCA_902543405.1 uncultured Pelagibacteraceae bacterium
TTTAAAGATTTAGTTGGGACGGGAAAAAAACAACTTAATTTTTCTGAAGTAAATATATCTGAAGCTAAAGATTATGCGGCTGAAGATGCAGATATTACATATAGATTGTACAAAATTTTTTTAAAATCGTTAAAAGCAGAAAAATTATTGAATATCTATGAGTTATTTGAAAAACCATTAATTAAAATACTAGCAGAGATGGAGATAAAAGGTATTAAACTTGATAAATCTTCACTTAACAAACTCTCTTCAAAATTTTCAACTAAAATCAAAAAATTAGAAAAATCTATTTTTAAGATTTCAAAGAAAACATTTAACATTGGATCAACTAAGCAACTTGGTGAAATAATGTATAACGATTTAAAAATATCAGCTTTAAAAAAAACAAAAAAAGGAAGTTTTGCTACTAGTGCTTCGGTTTTAGAAGACCTAGCTTTTAAAGGTTATGAATTTCCAAAACTCGTCTTGGAATGGAGGCAAATTAGTAAACTTAAAAATACCTACTCAGATGCATTGCCAGAACACATAAATCAAAATACTAAAAGAGTTCATACGTCTTTTTTGTTAGCAGCTACTACAACAGGTAGACTCGCATCTAGCGAACCAAATTTACAAAATATTCCAATAAAATCAGATGATGGAAAGGATATAAGAAAAGCTTTTGTTTCTGAAAAAAATAATAAATTAATTTCAGCAGACTACAACCAAGTTGAGATGAGAATTTTGGCAGATCTAGCAGATGTAAAACAGTTGAAAAAGGCGTTTTTAAATAATGAGGATATTCATACTTTGACAGCTAGTCAGGTGTTTGGAAAAGAAATTAATAAAATTGATTCAGAGACAAGAAGAAAAGCAAAAGCAATCAACTTTGGAATAATTTATGGTATTTCACAGTATGGTTTAGCGAAACAAATTAATGTTTCAAACAATGAAGCAGAAGAATTTTTAAATTCTTATTTTAAAAAATTTCCAGAAATTAAAGATTATATGAAAACAACTGTGAATTTTTGTAGAAAAAGTGGCTATGTAAGTAATATATTTGGAAGAAAAACTCATCTCACTGGAATTAACGATAAGAATTTTAATGTGAGAAATTTTCAAGAGAGAGCAGCGATAAATGCTCCAATTCAAGGATCAGCATCAGAGATAATGAGATTAGCAATGATTAGGATAAATAAAGAAATTTCTAATAATAAAAATAATAGTCTAAAAATGTTGTTACAAATACACGATGAATTAATTTTTGAAGAAAGTTCAAAAGAAACAAAAAAAAGTACAAAATTAATTAAAGATTTAATGTTGAGTGTTAAAAATAGTGAACTTCACTCATTTTCAATACCTCTTTTAGTCGATGTGAATATTGGAGAAAATTGGGGCGATCTTCATTGAAAACAAACAATTGCCCTAATCTGAACAATTTAGTATTTTTAATTTAATTTATGTCACAAACAATTGCGTTAGTAGATGATGATCGAAATCTATTAACATCTGTCCAGATGGCCTTAGAAAAGGAAGGTTTTAAAGTTCAAACTTATATTGATGGTGAAAATGCTCTCGTTGGGTTATCAAGAACCCCACCTGATCTTGCTGTGATTGATATAAAAATGCCAAGAATGGATGGTGAGGAACTTCTAAGAAAACTTAGAAAAAAAACTTCTATGCCAGTTATTTTTTTAACTTCTAAAGATGAAGTAACCGACGAGGTTAGCGGTTTAAAACTGGGTGCGGATGATTTTGTTGGTAAAACTGGAGGATTTTCAACCAAAGTTTTAGTTGAAAGAATTAAAGTACAATTGAGAAAAAAAGACAAAGACATCAATATAGAGGAAAATAAAAATGTAATTTCGCATGGTAAGTTAAAATTAGATCCTTCCCAACTTGAATGTGAGTGGGATGGCAAACAATTGCCTGACAAACTGACTACAACAGAATTTAAAATTGTTGAGGAGCTAGCAAAAAGACCAGGAATGATTAAAGAGAGAGCCTTGCTCATGGATGTAGCTTATCGAGAAGACACAGATATAGAAGATAGGACTATTGATAGTCATGTTAAAAGAATAAGAAAAAAGTTTAAAAAGGTAGATAGTGATTTTTCAGCAATTGAAACAAGATATGGAAGTGGATATAGATGGAATGTTAAATAATAATTATGGGAAAAATACTAAAAAATCTTTCTATATTACAGAAATTCCTTTTTATTAATCTAGTAGTCTTCATATTTATAATAATAATCACTTTCTTTTACTTAGGTGCT